>NZ_JCAKNB010000001.1:0-409409 GCF_059515905.1 Acinetobacter sp. FY731
ATATAAAAACAAACTGTTTCCTCTATTTTATTGTTTGTTCTATGATTCTTTCATCAAATAAATATTTACTCCTTTGGAGACGTTAGCAATGTTAGACCAAAATACTTCAGCTCAATTAAAGACACTTCTTGAACGCCTTGAAAGCCCAATTGAAATTGTTGCGACTTTAAATGGTTCTGATAAATCAGACAAAATTAAAGAACTTGTGACTGAAATTGCTGCACTTTCTAATTTAGTCACTGCTCGTTTTGACGGTACTAATTCTCGTGCGCCAAGCTTTGGTATTGCTAAAGTAGGTGAGCAACCTCGCGTAAACTTTGCTGGTTTACCAATGGGACATGAGTTCACTTCTTTGATTCTTGCATTGTTACAAGTATCAGGTTATGCACCTAAAGTTTCTGATGAAGTTCTTGCTCAAATTAAAGGTTTAAACCTAACTGCTGACTTCGATGTATTTGTATCTTTAAGCTGCCATAACTGTCCTGACGTTGTTCAAGCGCTTAACTTAATTGCAATTAACAATCCAGGTACAACTGCAACTATGATTGATGGTGCATTCTTCCAAGACGAAGTTGAAGAACGCAAAATTATGGCAGTTCCAATGCTATTCCAAAATGGTGAGCACATTGGTCAAGGTCGTATGACTTTGGAAGAAATTATTGCAAAGTTAGATACAAATTCTGCTGTAAAAGATGCTGAGAAGTTAAATGCAAAAGAAGCATTTGATGTATTGGTAATTGGTGGTGGTCCTGCAGGTAACACTTCTGCAATTTATGCTGCACGTAAAGGTATTCGTACAGGTATCGTCGCTGAACGCATGGGCGGTCAGGTGATGGATACTATGGATATTGAAAACTTTACATCAGTACAAAAAACTCAAGGTCCTAAATTTGCTGCTGAAATGGAAGCACACGTTCGTGAATATGGTGTAGACATCATGAACTTACAACGTGTATCTGACATTAAAGGTGCAGATCAAACAGCAAATGGCTTAGTTGAAGTCACTTTAGAGAATGGTGCAAAACTAGAATCTAAAACAGTGATTCTTTCAACAGGTGCACGTTGGAGAGAAATGAATGTTCCTGGTGAGCAAGAATACCGTACTCGTGGTGTTGCTTACTGCCCACACTGTGACGGTCCATTATTCAAAGGCAAACGTGTTGCTGTGATTGGTGGTGGTAACTCAGGTGTAGAAGCAGCGATTGACCTTGCGGGTATTGTTGAACACGTAACATTGGTTGAGTTTGATACTAAATTACGTGCTGACCAAGTGCTTCAAGATAAATTGAACAGCTTGCCAAACACAACAGTCATCAAAAATGCGTTATCTACAGAAGTGGTGGGTGATGGTTCACAAGTAACTGCACTTAAATACAAAGACCGTGCAACAGATGAAATTAAAACGGTTGAGCTTGCTGGTATCTTTGTACAAATTGGTTTGTTACCAAACACAGACTTCTTAAAAGAAACTGCTGTTGAGCTTTCAAACCGTGGTGAGATTATGATTAACGACCGTAATGAAACCAATGTAAAAGGTGTATTTGCCGCAGGTGACTGTACAACTGTTCCTTACAAGCAAATTATCATTGCGACAGGTGAAGGTGCTAAAGCTTCTCTATCTGCTTTTGATTATATTATTCGCTCAGGTCAATAATATTCACTTTTAACTGTAAAGTTATTACAAAAGGTTTAGCTATTAAAACAGCTAAGCCTTTTTTTTAATAGAAGTTTTTACTCAAAGCAGGTTACATTTTGTAAACAATTATAGATATTTTTATTAAAGAAAATTAGATTATATTTTGAACTCACCCATAACTGGGTATAACAAAAGGAAAAAATCAAAATGAATAAGTTACTTCTTGCGTTAGGTCTTGTTGCTACTGTTGCTCTTGTAGGCTGTAACAAAGATAAAGCACCTGAAACAGGTGCAACTACTGGGGAGCATTTAGAAAATGCTGCATCTCAAGCAACTCAAGATATTGCAACTGCAACAGATCACGCTACATCTGAAACTAAAGCTGCCACAGACACTGCTGTTGCTAAAATTGATGCTGCAACTAAAGATGCCGCTGCTGATATTAAAGATGCAACAGCTCATGTAGCTGATGCTGTTGAGAAAGGCGCTGCAGACGTTAAAGAAAAAGTTCAACAATAATCCATTCTTTGAATAAGCCCCTTTCTAGGGGCTTATTTTTTATATTTAAATGTTATATCAATTGCATATTCATCAACATTATCGCTAAAGTGGTGTCACAAAATACAATAAGAGTAATGTAATGTCTTATTCACATCACCATGAAAAACATTTAATTCAACGTGCAGGTTGGCTTCGAGCATCAGTTTTAGGTGCAAATGATGGCATTATTTCTGTAACAAGCCTGATTATGGGTATGGCAGCAAGCGGTGCCTCTACTCAAACTTTACTTATTACTTGTATTGCAGGATTAATTTCAGGTGCAAGCTCTATGGCTGCAGGTGAATATATCTCTGTAAAATCTCAAGTAGATATTGAAGAAGCCGACTTACATACAGAGCGTAAAGAGTTAGAGAAAAATCCAGACTTAGAACTTAAAGAACTAACGCATATTTACGTATTACGTGGCTTAGACCCCAATTTAGCACATGAAGTTGCTGTTCAATTGACAGCTCACAATGCTTTGGAAGCACATGCACGCGATGAAATTGGTATTCATGAAAATACATCTGCAAATCCTTTACAGGCAGCAGGCTCTTCTGCCCTTGCATTTTCTTTAGGTGCTCTTTTTCCGATGTTTGCCATTCTGCTAAGTCCAGAAGGCTTAGTCGATAAAACTGTTATGATCGTAGGAGTTTTATCCTTAACAGTTTTAGGTGCAATATCAAGCTATTTTGCAGGAACATCAGTTATCCGAGGTGCTTTACGAGTCACGATTTGGGGAATTATTGCCATGGCATTTGCAAGCTTAATCGGCTCTTTTTTTGATGTAAGTTCTTTTTAATTCATCAATTAATAGTTATCAATATAACTGATTTAATACATCAATTATATTCAGGAAAAAATAACACTTTTCCAAAACAAATCTAATTAAAATAATCCCAACTATTTTAGTTGTATTTGTTTCTCCCATGTCAATTATTGCTGCGCCAGCAAATCGATCGAATACATCGGTTTGGGTGGCTTTTTTACTTTTAATTCTAGGTACGCTTGGTGCTTATCAAGTTGTCGGTCTAAATCAAGCACTATTATTTCTAATTGGTGGTGCTTTAGGTATGACGTTATACCACGCATCATTCGGCTTCACTTCTAGCTGGCGTGTATTTATTAAAGAACGTCGTGGTCGTGGCTTACGAGCTCAAATGATTATGCTTGCTTTTGCTGTTTTACTTTTCTTTCCTGCCTTAGGCGCTGGTGAGTTATTTGGTAATCCTGTAAAAGGAAATGTAAGCCCTGTTTCAATGTCTGTAATGATTGGTGCTTTTATCTTTGGTATTGGCATGCAATTAGGCGGTGGTTGTGCTTCTGGTACGCTTTACACCGTTGGCGGTGGTAGCGCACGTATGATCGTAACGCTGTTCTTCTTCTGTCTAGGCTCTTTAATTGCAACTTCACACATTGGCTGGTGGTTTGCACTTCCTCATTTAGAACCTATTTCTCTTGTAAAAAGCTTAGGGGTTGCTCCTGCTTTAATTCTAAACTTTGTTTTATTTGCTGTTATTGCCGCAATCACAGTTTTTGCAGAGAAAAAACGTCATGGTTCACTTGAAGTTGAACCAAAAAATGAACATCAAGGTTGGAAGCGCTTTATTCGTGGCCCTTGGCCTTTAATTTGGGGCGGTATCATCCTTACCCTTCTTAACTTTGCAACACTTGCACTTGCAGGTCGTCCGTGGGGTGTAACTTCTGCACTTGCTGTTTGGGCAGCTAAATCTGCAAGTTTTGTGGGTGTAGATGTTGCATCATGGTCATATTGGCAACAACCCGGCAATGCAAAAGCACTGACTGAGTCACTTTGGTTCGACATTACCTCAATGATGAACTTCGGGATTATGATTGGTGCTTTATTTGCAGCAAGCCTTGCAGGTAAGTTTGCACCAAACTTCAATATTCCAAAGCGTTCTTTAATGGCAGCTGTTATTGGTGGTTTATTGTTAGGTTATGGCGCACGTTTAGCTTATGGTTGCAACATTGGTGCTTATTTCAGCGGTATTGCTTCTGGTAGCTTACACGGTTGGTTATGGTTGATTTTCGCATTTATTGGTAATGGAATTGGTGTAAAACTTCGCCCTATTTTCTTCCCTGGTGAAAAACCAAAACCTGAACAACTGACTGGTTGTTAACTTAGAAATTCAATTTTTAAAAGCCCATCTCATGATGGGCTTTTTCTAACTAAAATAGATTTTTATCACGACCCAATCGCAACACAACCTACTCTTAAATTTATGTAAAATTTCACGCTCAATAATTTAAAAATCACAAAATGAAAAACATCTTTTATATTTAAAATTCTATTAATGATTATTCTATTTATAACTATGTTTATCGCTGGAAAAATAGCAACTATTTTTTAGTGCAGAAAAAAAATTTATAGGAAGTATTATTAAATGGATTTATTTTTATATTTCTTTTTTCATTGCAATATATGATTTCAATGATAAATCTAATGATATATAAACAATAAGTTTTCACAAAAAAAGCCCCGAGGGGCTTTTTAAAATTCTTAGATTAAGCTTTCTTTTTTAAAGTTTCATCTAATACTTCTTTATCTAAAGCATTGTCCCAACGAGCTACAACAATAGTTGCACACGCATTACCTACTAAGTTAGTTAATGCACGACATTCAGACATGAAGCGGTCAATACCAAGAATTAATGCCATACCTGCTACAGGAACCGCAGGAACAACAGATAACGTAGCCGCTAAAGTAATGAAGCCTGCACCAGTTACGCCTGCTGCACCTTTAGAACTAATCATAGCAACTAATAACAAAGTAATTTGTTCGCCAATCGTTAAGTCGATATTACATGCTTGTGCAATAAATAATGCTGCCATAGTCATGTAAATATTCGTACCATCAAGGTTAAATGAATAACCCGTAGGAACAACAAGACCAACAACTGACTTTTCACAGCCCGCTTTTTCCATCTTATTCATAAGCGTAGGTAACGCAGCTTCTGAAGAAGATGTACCTAATACAAGCCATAATTCATCTTTAATATAACGAATTAAATCAATAATTGAGAAACCGTTATATCTCGCTACCGCACCCAAAATAACCAATACAAAAAGTAAAGATGTAATGTAGAACGTTGCGATTAATAACATTAAGTTACCAATACTTGAAATACCGTATGCACCAATAGTAAATGCCATCGCACCGAAAGCACCGATCGGAGCAAACTTCATTAACATGCCTACAAGTTTAAATACTGGCGCAGTTAAATGATTTAAGAATTCTGTAATAGGTTTGCCTTTTTCGCCAACACTAGCAACAGCCAAACCAAATAATACAGCAACAAATAATACTTGAAGAATTTCGCCACCAACCAAAGGACTCACCAAAGTCTTTGGAATGATATTCATGAAGAAATCTACAATAGATGCATCATGTGCTTTTTCAACGTAAGTTGCTACTTTATCACCAGAAAGATGTGCAGGATCGATATTCAAACCTTTACCTGGCTGAATGACATTGGCAGTAACCATACCAACAATAAGTGCCAAGGTAGAGAATGTAATAAAATAAAGCATTGCTTTACCTGTTACACGACCTACAGACCCCATATTGGTCATACCAGCAATACCAGTACTTACCGTTAAGAAAATCACAGGCGCAATAATCATTTTTACAAGCTTAATGAATGCATCACCAAGTGGTTTTAAGCTTTCACCAAATTCAGGAGCAAAGTGACCTAATGCAATACCCGCAAGAATTGCAAAAATTACTTGTACATATAAAACTTGATAGAACTTTTGTTTTTTAGGCGGCTGAGCATGCTCATCTGCATGAATATCCATGGGAGACCCTTTCACAAAATCTAAAACATTTAAACGCTATATGCTTACAGTAACTATAAACAATAACTACAAAAAAAATAACTGCGGGGGATTTTAATGAAAAGTTATATCCAATGATAGTAATAGATCTAAGCCTTTAGTCTAGTATTTAGATTAAAAATATCGTTAATTTACAATGTCTTAAAAAAATACAGTACAAAATTAAATCAAAAAGTGGTTAAAAAATTAAGGTAGCAAAACCAACAATGTTTATAAATTAAACAAAATAATTCATATAAAAAATCTATTAATACATAAAATACAGATGCTTAATTATTTAAATAAAAAACCACAACAAGTGAATATTTATCAGAAATATTAAAGGACTTTTTGCATCCTCTTTATCAGTATTATTTTCTTAATTTATAGTTATACAAAAAAGTCTATCAATCAATGATAGACTTTTTAAAAATGTAATTACAATGCTGCTTTTAAATTACAACCATAGCCCATTACTTGTTGAACTTGGCGATAGGTTGTGTATCGATTTAAAATAAAATCATAAAAAGAATCTACCGATAAAAAATCCTGTTGAAGATTTTCTTTGTCAGCATTCGGCAATTTAATATCATTTATTAGCTGTAAATTGTAATGACCTAAACGGTACATTTCAGCAAAGTAACCATTCATCAAATCACAATATGCAATTTTAGTTGGTTTTAAAGATGTACTCGCAACTAAATGCATATTTAAGGTTTTCAAATCATTTACATCTAATGGAAATTGATGTGCAAAAGCAACACTTTCCGTTTGTTTGAATTTCTTAAAATCTACAGCAAAATTTTCATTTAATTGTACAAAACGCTTTTGTAAGGCCTCTGCACTGTCCACCTTATATTGGCTTGCATTCACAATAGGCTTAGCATCTTCAGTTTTCGAACAACCTGTAAAAACCACACTTGCAATTAAAGTCGTCCAAAGCAACGGCTTCATATTTCAATCACCAACATTTATTTAATTTCAAAATCATTATGCCTGAAACATTCAAGATCATGCTTTATTTAAATACTCTTTTTATTCACAACATGTGACCAACCAATTTAACTTCAACATTTTCACTTTTTATTCCAACAGTTAACCAATCTCTCTAAATGTTTACTGCTGTATTTTTAAAGTAAATATTGAATATTATTTGCCTATTTTTGCGAGCTTGGGCAAAGTATTCAAAAAGGAGACATTCAATGGATATACTTACACGCCTCGGCATTCGACACCCCATTTTCCTTGCCCCTATGGCTGGCGTCTCTACTCCAGAGCTAGCAGCAGAAGTCTCAAATCAAGGTGGTTTGGGTGCATTAGGTTTAGGTGCAAGCTCGGTTGAATCTGCTCGACAACAAATTATAAAAACAAAAGAACTCACCGATCATCCATTTCAAATTAATTTTTTTTGTCATAACAGCACATTAGTCGATGAAAATATTGCCACTCAATGGATTACTTCACTTCAAGATAAATTTGCAAAATATGGTGTAAAAGCCCCTCAAGCTTTGCAGTGTATTTATCCTAGCTTTAAAGATAACGATGATTTTTTAAATTTAGTATTAGAAACAAAACCTAAAGCGGTTAGTTTTCATTTTGGTTTGCCACATGCTCATCAAATTCAGGCATTAAAAGATGCTGGAATTATCACTATGGTATCTGCAACCAATCTTGCAGAAGCTAAAGTTATTGAACATGCTGGCATTGATATCATTATTGCTCAAGGTATTGAAGCAGGTGGGCATCGTGGTATTTTCAATGAGGATTTTGATGCTTCAATATGTACAAGCGACTTAGTTCAGCTTATTAAACAACACTGCACTCTGCCTATTGTTGCAGCAGGCGGTATTATGAATGGTCATCAAGCAAAACAATTTCTAGATTTAGGTGCAGATGGCGTACAGCTAGGAACTGCTTTTGTTCAATGTAAAACATCTAATGCAAATGAAGCTTATCGTAAGGCTTTATTTAACCAACCGCTTACTCAAATTACAGCAAGTATTTCAGGTCGCCCTGCTCGTGGTTTAATCAACCATTGGCATAAAGAAGTAGATACACCCAATCGACCTCTGGTTCCTCCTTATCCATACACTTATGATTTAGCAAAGCAGTTACATGCTGCTGCAAGCCAACACGGCGATCATGACTATGGTGCATTTTGGGCTGGTGCTCATGTTGCACAAATTCGTGAACTTGAAGCACCCGATTTAATAAATCAGCTTATTCTTGAAATGAATATAAACTAAGCTGTAATAAAAAAGCTTCTCTTAGAGAAGCTTTTTACTTTATTTCGTTTCAAGTAAATTCACGTGTTCAACTTGAACATCACTCATAATTTCACCATGAGCAAGTAAATTATTAAAGTAATCTTCCACAACTTTAAATTGATCGACCGTCGATTCTACCTTATACATATTTTGGCGAAACTCATTACTTGCACGTAAGCCTTTTGTATACCATGCAATATGCTTACGAGAGATACGACATCCTGAATATTCACCATAAAACTCATAAAGCTCAGATAAATGTCCAAGCAAAACATCTTTCACTTCTTGAATACTTGGTGCAGCTAAATGCTCACCTGTTTTTAAATAGTGTCCAATTTCACGGAATATCCAAGGTCGACCCTGCGCAGCACGACCAATCATGACAGCATCTGCACCTGTATAATCCAAGACATATTTGGCTTTTTCAGGGCTGTCGATATCACCATTAGCAATAACTGGAATGCTCAACATGTCTTTAACATCTTTAATTAAAGAATAACGAGCCGTATTTAAATACATATCTTCACGAGTACGACCATGTAAAGCTAACGCAGCAATACCTGCTTCTTCCGCACGTTTCGCTACTCGCATAATATTTTCATGACCATTTAAATAACCCAAACGGGTTTTTAATGTCACTGGCACATCTACGGCTTCCACAACAGCATCTAAAATACGGGCAACTAAATCTTCATCTTGAAGCAATGCCGAACCTGCAAGCTTATTACAAACCTTTTTTGCAGGGCATCCCATGTTGATATCTACAATTTGTGCACCATTTGCGACCTGATAACGTGCAGCTTCAGCCAAATCGGCAGGATCTGAGCCTGCAATTTGGGCAGAAATAGGCGCTAGTTCACCATCAAAGTTGGCACGATATAAGCTTTTCTTACTCATGCGTAAGGTCTTATCTGACGTCATCATTTCACTCACAGCATGCCCTGCACCAAAGTACTTGCATAGTGTTCGAAATGGACGATCTGTCACACCTGCCATAGGAGCGACAATCAAATTATTTGACAGTTGATAAGGACCAATATACATATATATTCTTAACTTTTAGGACTTGCGTAGTATACTGCATCTCCCCTATTAGCTCATCACCTGTGAACGAGTTTTCCATATATGAAAGAAAAAGTGTTTAGTTCAGTGCTTAAACCTGTATCTATTTTAGCCTTTTCAATTGCCTTAACAGCGTGTGGCAATGGCTCTTGGTGGGCAAGTGATGAACCGACATTAAAACAAGAACAACTCAAACGATTACTTCCAAATCGTGTAAACGACCGTGAATCTTGGTCTAAAGATATTTATGATATTGCTGAACAGTTTGGTATTCCACAAACCAAAGAAAACATGTGTTCTATTATTGCTGTGGTCGATCAGGAATCAAATTTCCATGCAGATCCAGAAGTTTCAGGCTTAGGTGCAAAAGCAGTTAAAGAAGTACAAGAACGCTTAGAAGAAAAATTTACTGACAAACTTGGTGATACTATTGGAACACCTATTGCAGGCTACTTCCAAGATGTTTTAAAAAATCAGCCAAGTCCTGAAGACAACTATTTAAGCCAAATGCGTCGAGTTAAAACGGAACGCCAACTTGATGAACTTTACCGTGAAATTTTTGACTATATGTCTAAACACTATCACGTTAGTGCTTTAACAGGCGCTGCAAAATTAGTAGGACAAGATATTGGCGAGAAGATGAACCCGATTACAACATTAGGTTCTATGCAAGTTCATATTGGTTATGCCAAAGAACATAAGCGTCAAAGTGGTAGCGTGGCAGATTTAAGAACCGATTTATACAGTCAATATGGCGGTTTATATTATGGAATTCATCGTTTAATGATGTACCCTGCTAGCTATGACAAACCGATATATCGTTTTGCTGATTACAACTCTGGACGTTATTCCAGCCGTAATGCTGCATTCCAAAGTATGCTCAATGACTTAACCACAACAAAACTTGATTTAGATGGTGACTTACTTCTTTACAATAAAGATGGTGATCCAAAATCGGTTCAAAGTCAGTCTGAACGTGAACTTATTAACGTGTTTTCAAAAAATAATGTTCTCATAACACCGCGCCAAATACGTTCAGATTTGAAAAAAGAAAAAGATCAGGATTTTGAAGACACAGCAACCTATGCCGCGGTTAGCAAACTTTATAAAGAAGCGACAAACAAAGAACCAATCTATGCGATTATGCCTGAAGTTGTTATTACAGGCCCGAAACTCAGTCGTGACTACAATACAAATTGGTTTGCTTCACGTGTAAATGGACGCTTTGAAACATGCATGAGAAAAGCAAGAAATATAAAAATTTAGCGATTTTTGATTTCGATGGAACCCTGTACAAGAAAGATAGTTTCACAGGGTTCATCTTCTATACACATTCAAAAAAGCACATCATAACGCAAGGGTTTAAAATTTTACCTTGGATTCAGGCTTATTATTTAAAAGCCTATCCTGCGCATGCGATGCGTCCAAAGTTATTTCAGGCGATGTTTAAAAATGCCGATGTAAATACCATTGAAAAAATTGCCGAAGAATATGCCCACCATATTACAAAAAACTATAATCCTGAACTATTACTCAGACTACGAGATCACCAAAGCTTAGGAGATGATGTTGTTTTAGTTTCTGCAACAATCGATATTTATTTAAAATATGTGGCTAAATACCTTAATATTGACTTCATCTGTTCACATGTTGAAATACAAAATGGGCAATATACTGGAAGCTACACTACACCAGATTGTAGCAACCAAGAAAAAGCCAACCGCCTTTTAAAACAATACAAACTTAGCCAATACCAACATGTTTATGCTTATGGCAATAGCGATGAAGATCTTGCCATGCTTAATTTGGCACATTACTCATATTATGTTGGCAAAAGCACTCAACTTCCTATATTAGAAAAAACTAAACAATTGGCTTAAACCACACAAAAAAAAAAGCCACTGATTTACAGTGGCTTTTTTAAACTTTATAAGCTTACTTTTTAAATGGGAACGCATATTTCACAATACGTTTAATTACACTGCCATATTGCTTAGCCAAGCTCGCATTATTGTAATTTAAGCCATATTTTTCACATACTGCCTGCACTTTGGGCGCCATTTTACGATAACGACGCGCAGGAATATCAGGATATAAATGATGTTCAATTTGATGGCTTAAGTGACCCGTCAGAATATGGAAAGCTTCAGAACCTGTTAAGTTTGAAGAGCCACGAATTTGACGCATATACCAATGACCACGACTTTCATTTTGTAGTACCTCTTTGGAAAACACTTCAACATCTTTAGTAAAGTGACCACAGAAAATAATACTGAACGTCCAAATATTACGAATACCGTTGGCAACACAGTTACCAGCTAAAACAGGTAATGCCGCAGGACCTGCAATTACAGGAAAGAATACATAATCTTTAACCAATTGCTTGGTAATTTTCTTTTTCATAGGAGCAAAGCGTGATTTAAACTCTTCTTTGCTCATACGTCCTTTCAAGTATTTACCAATTTCAAGGTTTTGTATTGCAACACCCCACTGGAACAGTAAACAGAATGGAATGCTATAAAGCGGTTGTAATAAATAACCTTTCTTCCAACGCTGCTCTGGAAATAAACGCAGTACACCATAACCAATATCATCATCCATACCTTTAATATTGGTATAAGTATGATGTTTGTAGTTATGCGTTTGACGCCAATCGTCTGCTGTACCTACAATATCCCATTCGTATTTTGTACCATCAAACTTAGGATCATTCATCCAATCATATTGACCATGAATAACATTATGTCCTAATTCCATGTTTTCCATGATTTTAGAAAAACCAAGTAAACCTGTACCTAATAACCATGCTGGCGGAAACCATCCTGCAAACAACAATGCACGACCAGCAATTTCTGAGTATTTCACTGTCGAATATACACGGTTAATATATTTTGCATCTTTTTCGCCTAAATCATCTAAGACCTCTTGGCGAATAGCATCAAGTTCACGTGCCAACTCATCTTGCTCAGCCAGAGTTAATTCACGATTTTTAGGGTTCTTAAAATATTCAAGTTTTACTGGCATATTCATATTTATAGCCTCTTATAAATCTATAACTAAGTCAGTTTGTGCCGAGTTAACACAAATTTTAAGTAAATTGCCTGGTTCGTTATTTTGCGAACCGTTTACCAAGTTTTTAGTAGAACCTTCCGATTTATTGCATGCGCATTTATTACAAATACCCATACGACAACCATGTTTAGGCTTAATATTCTGTTGCTCTAAGCCTAATAAAATTGGCTGACCTTTCGGAATTGCAACAATTTTATTTGACTGTGTGAGCGTCACATTCACAAATCCAACTTCATCATGTAAAACAGGTGTCATGCTAAATGCTTCTGTTTTTACATTTGTAGCATGAGCAAATAACGATTCAACATTTGCAGTAAAACCCGACGGTCCACATGCATATACCGTGCTCTGCTCAATATTGTCTAATGTTTGTAGATGCGATTCATTTAAACGTGCAGCAGCTTGCTCAATATCTTGCGTATAAAAAAATGTAACTTTGAAGTTTTCATACTGTGCTGCTAGTTTTTCAAACTCTGCCTTAAAAGCAACATCCGCTTGAGTTTTTACCCAATACAACAATGTCACCGGCATGGTTTTAATTTTAGCTGAAACCACTAAAGCTCGAATTAAGCTATACATAGGTGTGATACCACTACCCGCAGCAAGCAAAATTAAAGATGAATGATCTTTTGGAAGGAGCATGTCACCATATGGACGACCAAACTCTAGAATATCTCCAACTTTGGACTGTTCCAATAACCAAGAACTCGCCACACCATTTTCAACTTTCTTAGCCACAAGTAATACTTTTTTAGTATCAACCTGCGTCAAACTATAAGTGCGTTCGTAACGAATTCCATTTACCACGATAAATACTGGATGATGCTGTCCTGCTTCACCCACGCTAAATTTACGATTAAATTCAATCGTTAAAGCAACTGTGTCATTTGCAATAACTTCTTTTTTCACAATTGAACCTAAAGCCTGATTTACAGACCACAAAGGATTCAATTTTTGAAGCCAGAAATTTGTTGAATATGGATCAATCACCACATCAACTAATGTAGATAGAGGAGATTTCGTTTTTTCGATTGCATGCATAGTTCGTACACCACGCCTTTGAATTTTTAATTATTATACACATGTATATATATTTGTATATATACATGTATTGTATCCAATCATTTCAAAGTGTAGTCGTAATGGTTATAATAAGTTAAAGCGACCCTACAACCCAATTTATGATTAAACCACTAATGAAAACAAGCAATGACGCTACTTTGCATGAAGCAAAAAATGTACAGGAAACAATTCCTGCACGTACAGTTGGTCGTAAAGCAACTATTACAAAAGAAGAACTTTTCCAAGCTGCGCTTAATTTAATTGGTCCACAAAAAAGTATTGCATCATTAAGTTTACGTGAAGTTGCACGTGAAGCAGGCATTGCACCTAATAGCTTTTACCGCCATTTTAAAGATATTGATGAATTAGCAATTGAACTTATTGAACGCTCTGGTGGTGTATTACGTAAAATTTTGCATCAAGCACGTTTAAAGGCATCGCAACAAAGCAGTATTATTCGTACATCTGTTGAAGTATTTATTGAACAACTTAATGCTGATGAAGGCAATTTAAGCCTTTTATTACGTGAAGGTTATACAGGTTCTCATTCTTATAAATTAGCAGTAGAACACCAACTGAACTATTTTGAACAAGAGTTACGTGATGATCTTATTCGCTTAGAAAAAGAAAATAACAGTAAACTCATGCATCCTGAAATTGTTGCCAAAGCAATTACCCAACTTGTGTTTAATATGGGTGCTAAAGTCATTGAAATGCCCATAGAACAACGTAAAGAAATTGCTGAACAAACCATGATTATGATTCGAATGATCTTAGAAGGTTCACGCCATTTGGATGATGCAAAAATTCGTTAAATATTGAATATCCTAAAAACTCTTAAATAAAGCCTTAATGATTAAATTAAGGCTTTTTTCATCTTAATTATTTCACATGACAGTTCTATTTTTATTTTCATAGACCATATACGCCTTATATGAATTCACCATAAGCTTTGTACATTTTGATACTTAAGAACTATAGATACTTTATTATTCACACTTTAAAATATCCATCACATTGACCGTAAAGCCTCTCCCATGCGTTACCAAATCATTGATGTCTACAAAACTAAGTGTTTAAACCGATATATCGCAAAATGCTTAAAAAAACACTCTCCACAGTTTATTGTTATTGAAAGCAAAAGAACCTTTTGCCTAAATATTGATATCATTAATGTGAACCAACAACACACATCTGCAAGCTCTGCAACAGGTGAAGAAATTTCACTAAAGATACTTAATACCTTCGATACTTTTGATAAAACGTATATGTCTAGACTCTAAAGCTCATACAAACCAATTGACCATTATCTTTTTATTTCCTTATTCTAGTATGTAGATATATTTTAAAAATCATCTATAAATATTAAGGAAATAAAAGTGAATGTAAAGGAACTGTCTGGTCTAGAAATTATGCAAGCGATGTGTGATGGCACTATTCCGCCACCATCAATGAGCCTAACAATCCCTATGATTGCTGGACAAGTAACTCAAGGACACGTTGTTTTCAGCGTTAAAGCAGATGAGCGACATATCAACCCATTAGGTGGTGTTCATGGTGGTTTTGCTGCAACTGTTTTAGATTCAGTGACAGGTTGTGCTGTTTTTTCAATGCTTGAAGCTGGTGTTGGTTATGGCACAATAGATCTGAATGTAAAAATGTGTCGCCCTATTCCACTCAATCAAGAACTCATTGCTTATGGCGATATTATTAATATAAGTAAAAGCTTAGGAATAGCAGAAGGAAAAATTGTTGATAAAGATGGAAAGCTCTTTGCTCATGCGACTGCCACATGTATGATTTTTCGTAGTTAGCCTATTTATCAATAATATTTTGAGCGCTAAATTAAGTTTAATTTGCGCTCATTCAAAAAATTAAATTGCAGATTTCAACTTATCTGTTTGATTAAATATCTGAACAGGACGAGATAATCCTCTAAATACACAATAAAATTGAAAAATTGAACCTACTGAAATATCAACTGCTTTATTTTCACTTAATGACCAAGCTTTTGAAGCATCTTGACCAGTAATTGAACTACCTTTAATTTCATAGACAAACAAATCTTGTTCAACATGATCTAAAGATTTATCTCTCAGAATAGTGTTGATCAGTAGTTTCTTCTTCGAATCTACCGTCCATTTATCACCAAACCAAAGTTGCAATAAATCACCTAGAAATAATTGGTGAGATGTTAATGGCCAAATTTGTACTTCAGCACCTTGTACAGGTACATAGTATTGATCAGCATTATTGATAATTGAAAGATAGTTTTCTTTGTAAAAAGAAAAATTAGTGAAAATTTGAGGGATAGTGAGCGTATTCATTCGCTTTCTCCTGTTTAGCCATTTTAGTGCTGGCAAGTTGGTTTTAAATCCACACTGTTTAAACTTTCATTTAAACGCTCTGTTGTTAATATCAGATTAGCAACAGCAGTTTTTCTTTGCAAGTATTTCATTCAATTTTTCTTTAATTTTTTCATTTCTGCTCAAATAAAAAGCATACAGATTAAAAATGTAAGAAAGATGACAGTTTCCCCTTGACCCACTAGTAAATGTCCTTATAATCGCATGCAGATTCTCCAATAGCTCAGTCGGTAGAGCGACGGACTGTTAATCCGCAGGTCCCTGGTTCGAGCCCAGGTTGGAGAGCCAAATACTAAAAAGCCCAAGCATTTAAGACTTGGGCTTTTTTATGTCTTATTTAAAATAAAAGCACCTAACTTTTTTAGCTAGATGCCCTTTTAAGCAAATCAAATAACATTAAAACTCAAAGTATATTTATAGCGCTTTAAGCTATCACTTTTTATATCAAATGATTGTTGATAATCTATTTTCAACAAATATTGCCCTTTATCTTTAATTGTAAAATTCAAATTTCCTTGCGCATCTGTTGTTACCTCTTTATACACTTTAGTATCACGTGAGAAATTAACTGTTTGCGTTAAAACCTCAGCACTCAAATTAGAAATACCTTTTTTATTATCTATAAGCTTTAAATGAATAGGTTGATTCGCACGTATTGCATTTGGATGTGTTAAAAATTGAATATCCAAACCATCATGTAAATGCTCAAACACTTTAGTACTTGTATTTTTACGCGATACAAAGGTTTCTATAATCTCTGTGACCTGAACGGTTTTAACCTTGTTCTTTTTATCTAATTGCGATTCATATATAACTTTTGTAGAAGCTGGCTTAGTTGCTACTGATTTCCCTGCTATTACCACCTTCCACATCTTTCCATCTAGAGCAAATTGAGTTGTTGCCCCTTGTTTCACCCCACGAATTCGATAAGTTCCATCAACTTTATTTTCCAAACTCATACTACTTAGCGTTTGAGTTTTAGCCCACTGCTCATCTGCAATTTCAATCTTTTCACCTTGTGGATTGTGATAGTGAAATTTAAAATTTTTAATTGCAATCTCAGGGGAAAATGGATTGTCATAAAAACCCGAAACAATAGCAGAGTGATTATTAAAAGTTTGATAACTTAACGGAGCAACATAAGGGTAATGTGCATAAGTATGAGTCATTAAAAATATAGAACTACACAGCCACAGACCCGTCTTCAATAATTTCATGCGATATAATCTATATACAGTTTTCAGCCTCAAGATTAAATTAACCAGACCTATAATACAAATGATTATCATTAATATTTATTAGTATTAAGTATAATTACAGAAAAACAAAACCCCTCAAGAACTTAATTCTGAGGGGTTTTAGTATTCTTTAATATTTAAGCAGCCTTCATAGGTACACCACTATGGAAACGGAAAAGCTCATCTGGTGCTAAAATCAGATTCTTTTCTACTTCACGAATATGATCAATACGCTGTTGAATATCCTCTTCAGGATTTTTCAACTTGGATGTTTTAGCAACTTCTATTGCAAGTGCTAAATAATCCTCATAATGGCGAGATTCAGACTTCAATAAGTAACGGTAGTAACGTCCTAATTCTTCATCTACAAGTGGAGCAAGCGAATAAAAACGCTCACACGATCTTGCTTCAACAAATGCCCCAATCACCAATACATCAATTAATGCTTCAGGCTCATAAGTACGAATTTCTTTGCGCAAACCACCTGCGTAACGCCCTGCACTCAAATTTTGCCAAGCTTGCCCACGCTTATTCATTAGCGATAAAACTTGTTCATAATGTAACATTTCTTCACGTACAAGCTGTGCAAGTTTCACTTGTAAATCGACAAAATAGCTATATCGAAACATCAAGTTCATTGCTGTACTTGCTGCTTTTTTCTCACAATTAGCATGATCTTGCATTAAAATTTCTAAGTTATTTACTGCTTCATCTAACCAAGGCTGTGGCGTTTTACAACCCAAGAAACCAATAACTGGTTGCATGAGTTCATCATAATTAATTGTAGACATAACTTACTTACGTGCCGCCTTAATAACCGCTTTCATTTCTTTCACTGCTTCTGCTAAACCAATAAATACTGCATCAGCAATAATAGAATGACCAATGTTTAATTCGTGAATTTGTGGGATTTTCGCAATTGGTGTGACATTATGCAAATTTAAACCATGCCCTGCATTTACAACCAAACCTTTTGATGCTGCATATTCAGCACCTTTTACAATTCGATCAAGCTCTGCTTGCTGCTGTTCAGCTGTTTCTGCATCGGCATAAGCACCTGTATGGATTTCAATGGTTGGTGCACCACATGCAACAGCCGCATCAATTTGTGCAAAATCAGCATCAATAAATAATGAAACATCACAACCAATTGCGGTAAGTTCTTGAGTCGCTTTTTTTACATCATCAAAATGACCTACAACATCTAAACCACCTTCTGTTGTAACTTCTTGGCGCTTTTCAGGAACAAAGCAAATATGATGTGGCTTTACATTTTTAGCAATTTCAACCATTTCATTGGTTACTGCCATTTCCAAATTCATACGAGTTTTTAATACTTTACGCATACGATATACGTCTGCATCCTGAATATGGCGACGATCTTCACGCAAATGCAAAGTAATACCTTCTGCACCCGCTTGCTCACAAATTAATGCCGCATTTACAGGATCTGGATAAGAGGTGCCACGTGCTTGTCGCAAAGTTGCAACATGGTCAATATTTACACCTAATAATGCAGCCATAATACTTTCCTACTTACGATGAGTTTGAGCGTTTTGAACCCACAATTGCCTACTTTTTAAAGGGCGATCCCCTAATAGCGAAGTAATCACTTGTCGATATAGCTTAGTGAGTAATTGTAACTGTTGTAGATTAAATTCCCCACCTTTTTCATACTGCATCATTGTTTCAATTAAAGCACCCGAAATTGCAGATCGAGATGCTTGAGCAGTGGCAAGAAATCCATCATTCAGTTGAAACTGGTAATTCATTTCACTAGAAATAGGTGATTGATTTGAATCGACTGAAAAATCAATTGCATAACCTAAATCTTCTAATAATTCATGTTCAAATTGACGTAAAATTTGACGTAAAAATAAGTTTTGATCTTCTTGTTGAGATAACTTTTGTAATTGCTCTAACGTTTTTGAATATTGTACAAAGCTTTGAGGCATCTCTACCTCAAGTGGACAAAGTCTTAATAAAACTTCATTCAAATAAAAACCTGAAAAAAAGGCATCACCATGAAAAAAAATCGGCTGATTTACAATTTCTAATTTACTAAAATTTTTTAATTCAGATTTCCCTGATGCTTGCAGGCAGATCGGTTGATATTGAGGTGGTGGAGTTTGTCTTAAAATTCCATCGACACGACCATGCTCTTGTGTAAATAAATGCACAATATGGCTACGATCACGATATTTTCGGTGATGAATTAAATAACCATGCAAAATTTCATTGCGCATAAGGCAAGTTTTTAATCCTAATATTATTTTTTTTGCTTATCTTCATCATCTTCATTTGAATCAGCATCATCATGCCCATGTGGAACAACAGCACCCACAACTGCAACAGTACCTTTAACAACACCTTTTGTTGCTTTATAAGCAACTTTAACAGGAACTGTAACAATTTTAGTAATGCATCCTTGCAGAAATAAAATACATATTCCGACAATGACCACCTTAATCATTACAGCCCCACAGCTTTTAGCCAAGCGATATTAAATATCGCTATACCCTAAACTCTTTAATGCACGCTCATCATCAGACCAACCACCTTTCACTTTAACCCAAAGTGTCAGCATAATTTTCTGTTCGAACATTTTTTCCATGTCCACACGTGCATCCATACCAATTTTTTTCAGCTTCGCGCCACGCTCACCAATTACAATGGCTTTTTGGCTTGGACGATCTACAAAAATAGTGGCATCAATATATGTACAAGCAGCTTTTGGACGACCTGTTTTTTCATTTACTGTTGCTTCTTCTGTTTTAAAAGATTCAATTTGAACTGTTAAATCGTAAGGAAGTTCTTCACCTAATTGACGCATGATTTTCTCACGAATCGTTTCAGATGCTAAGAAACGCTCTGAACGGTCTGTGATTTGATCCATTGAATATAGCGGTGGTTGGAACGGCAAATAACGCTCAATGGTGTCACGCAAGTGGTCTAGATTCGCACCACGTAACGCAGATACAGGAACAATTTCAGCAAAATTCATAAGTTTTGCACGTTCTTGAATTAATGGTAATGCTTGATTCTTATTTTCAAAAGTATCAAGTTTATTAATTACCAAAATCACTGGCATATCAGCATTTTGAAGTTTTTCCAAAACAAGTTCATCGTTTGGTGTCCACTTCTGTGCATCAACCACAAATAAAACAAGGTTTACATCACGTAATGCAGAATGTGCAGCACGATTCATCATTTTATTGATCGCACGTACTTCTTTTTTGTGCATCCCTGGAGTATCTACAAATACAGCCTGAGATTTTTCACGTGTATCAATACCCACAATTTTATGACGCGTTGTTTGTGGTTTACGTGAAGTAATAGATAACTTTTGACCCAATATATGGTTCATTAATGTAGATTTACCCACGTTCGGGCGACCTACAATAGCAACAAATCCACTTTTATAATCCGCAGGAATATCTGTTCCTTGCGAACTAAAGAATTGGCTAATTAAGTCGTTACTGTCGCTTTCTTGCGACTCGTGATCAGCATCGATGTGATCGGAATGAGTAGTCATTAAGACTTGATCTCCAAAAGTTTTAAAATATCTGCCGCAACTGATTGTTCAGCATAGCGACGACTAGATCCTTCTCCATACTTCACAGGTAAGCCCTGAACAATACACTCTACTTTAAAGTGTTGATTCGGCGCATCACCCTGAATATCCACAACTTCATAAAGCGGGAGAGGCTTTTTACGTGCTTGTAAATACTCTTGTAAGCGCGATTTAGGATCTTTCAGTTGATCTGTTGGCTCAATATGATCTAAATAAGGTACATACCATTTTAAAACAATTGGTTCCAATATCGTAAGATCATTACAATCTACATAAATTGCACCAATAATTGCTTCTACAGTATCTGCCAAAATAGATTCACGGTGATGACCACCAGACTTTAACTCACCTGTACTTAAAATTAAGTTTTGGCTTAATTTTAAGTCGTTAGCAATTTTACCTAGTGCTTCTTGTCGCACTAAGGTTGCACGCATACGCGTTAAGCGCCCTTCATTTTCATGTGGATAAGCATGATAGAGATAATTCGCTATAATCATCCCTAACAATGAATCACCTAAAAATTCTAGACGCTCATAATTTAATTTATGGCTCACCGAGCGGTGGGTCAATGCCAGCTGTAACAATTCAGGTTGTTTAAACTGATACCCTATGCGACTCACTAAACGACTTTCATTTAGTTTGGACTGAGCTTTGATCAAAATTTTTCTCGAACTTTAACACTAAATCTATATTGAATAAGAAAGGTCTTCTTACTTCATACTTTTTCCTAACAAACAAACGGTCGTCTTTCGTTACTTTTGCAATATCTTTAAATTGAACATTCTTGATATTGTTCATTGAAAAACGCTGATTCATTTGCTTGTTTAGGTTATCCACAGAAATATCTTTAGTCGTGTTTTTCAACACACTCGATATTTCCTTATTAATCATTCTATCATCAAAGTATGGTCCTGAAATAGCAACCAAAAACTTCATGACCACAACAAAGCAAATTACAACAAACAAAATTGATATATACGAAGCCCCAAGCTGAGATTTACGCATAACGCCCCCACTTTAATTGTTATTAATCAATAGCCCCATTTCGACCAAAAGATGGGATTTTAAATCCAGGCTCTTTATGCATCCATTTATAGAAAGCGCGTCCTGTTAAGTTTTCTTCTGGTACAAATCCCCAAAAACGACTGTCAGCACTTTGATCACGGTTATCACCCATTGCAAAGTAGTGTCCTTCTGGAACTGTAACTTCCCAATATAAACCATTTGTATTTACATACTTACCATTTTCAATATAGTTGATAAACGGTGCTTGGCGTGCAACATTCACTCCATCAAGCTCACGCATAGTAAATGTGTGGTCGCCTAAAGTTTCTTTATGATAAATAGATGTCGGTGTATCTAATGCATCTTTTTCACGGCTAAATTCCACAGGAACTTTAGCAACTTTTGTACCATTAATTGTAAGTTGACCGTGATCATAAACAATATGATCACCCGGTAAACCTACAACACGTTTAATATAACTAATGGTAGGTTGTGGCGGGTAACGAAAAACAATAACGTCGCCACGCTCAGGCTCACCAACATCAATAATTTTTTTGTTGATAATAGGTAGGCGAACGCCATAATCAAACTTATTCACCAAAATAAAATCGCCAGTTTCTAAAGTAGGTACCATAGAATCCGATGGAATATTGAATGGCTCATACAAGAATGAACGTAAAACTAATACAACCGCTAAAACAGGCCAAAAGTCATAAGCCCATGTGATAATAAAATTTTCATTTCCACGCCCTTTCGTTTGTCTTTGCTTAAAGACAAACTTATCTAATAACCACACTAAAAAGAATATTAGTGTGGCTGGTACGAGGATTAAATTAAAATCAAAATCCATGAGCTAAATGACCTCTTTGTTTTATCTTTCTACTTTCAGTACTGCAAGGAACGCTTCTTGTGGAATTTCAACACTACCCACTTGCTTCATACGTTTCTTACCTTCTTTTTGTTTTGATAGAAGTTTCTTCTTACGTGAAACGTCACCACCATAACATTTAGCCAATACGTTTTTACGCATTGCTTTTACTGTTGAACGCGCAATAATTTGTGCACCAATAGCAGCCTGAATTGCAACATCAAACATTTGACGTGGAATCAAATCTTTCATTTTTTCAACAAGCGCAATACCACGATGACGAGCATCTTGACGGTGACAAATCATAGCTAAAGCGTCAACTTTATCGCCATTAATCAGCACGTCCACTTTAACCAAAGATGAACTTTCAAAACGTACAAAATTGTAATCGAGTGATGCAAAACCACGCGAGCAAGATTTCAATTTATCAAAGAAATCCATGACTACTTCAGCCATCGGAATTTCAAAAGTAATTGCAACTTGGTTTGCCATAAACTTCATGTCTTTTTGCACACCACGGCGCTCAACACACAATGTCATTACATTACCCAAGTATTCTTGCGGTACTAAAATATTACATTCAGCAATTGGTTCACGAAGATCTTCTACTGTAGAACCATCTGGCATTTTTGAAGGGCTGTCGATATAAATCGTTTCACCACTCTTCATCACTGCTTCATAAATTACAGTTGGCGCAGATGAAATCAGGTCTAAATCGTACTCACGCTCTAAACGCTCTTGTACAATTTCCATGTGCAGCATACCTAAGAAGCCACAACGGAAACCAAAACCTAAAGCATCAGAACTTTCAGGTTCAAAGAACAATGCCGAATCGTTAATTTGTAATTTCTGTAACGCATCACGGAATGGTTCAAAATCACTTGCATCAATAGGGAATAAACCTGCATATACTTGAGGCTTAACCTTTTTAAAACCAGGTAATGTTGCAACTTCTGGTGTTGTTGCAAGTGTAATAGTGTCACCCACTGGTGCACCAAAAATATCTTTAATACCCGCAATGACAAAACCAACTTCACCCGCTTCTAAGATGCCTGTTTCAGTATGTTTGGGATTAAAGATACCTACAGAAGTGATAATGTGCGTTTGGCCTGTTGATTTCATCAACATTTTATCGCCCTTACGTACACGACCTTCTTTAATACGAACTAACGATACAACGCCTAAGTAGTTGTCGAACCATGAGTCAATAATTAAAGCCTGTAATGGTGCATCACGATCACCCACTGGTGCAGGAATAATATTAACCAGTGTTTCTAAAACACCTTCAATACCTAAACCTGTTTTAGCAGAACATGTTGGTGCTTCAGTTGCTTCAATACCAATAATATCTTCAATTTCTTGAATGACACGCTCAGGCTCTGCTTGAGGTAAGTCAATTTTATTCAATACAGGAAGAACTTCTAAACCTTGCTCAATTGCTGTATAGCAGTTCGCAACCGATTGAGCTTCCACACCTTGTGCAGCATCGACCACAAGCAAAGCACCTTCACAGGCAGCAAGTGAACGAGACACTTCATAAGAAAAGTCTACGTGTCCAGGTGTGTCAATGAAGTTAAGTTGATATTCTTCACCATTCGGATGTGTGTAATACAACGTTACCGATGCTGCTTTAATGGTAATACCACGCTCTCGTTCTAATTCCATAGAATCTAGAACTTGTGCTTGCATTTCACGGTCTTGCAAACCACCACAGGTTTGAATAAAACGATCGGCTAGAGTCGACTTTCCGTGATCGATATGCGCAATAATCGAAAAGTTACGAATGTTTTTTATATCAACAGATTTTTTAGCTTGCGCCATGGGCTACCTTGGAAATAAACGCGCTATGCATGCAATAATTAATACACAGCAAAAGCAGAATAAAGTTGCGAGTGATTATAGCAGATGGTTTTTTCAAAGTATTCATTATAATAATTTAGTTTTCAGCTTTATAAATTCTTTAAAAATAGAGCCTCCTTTGCTTTATAGACAAAATTTAAAATCGGCTCAAATAAAATTACTCTCCATTTTTTAATACTCAGAGTCTAAAGCTGAAGGTTACTCACACCATTTCACAGCGATTCCCTTTTATCACTGCAATTGATTATTAAGCCAAACTTAATTTACAATTTATATTTTATATAGATTAATAAGGTCGCAATATGCTTTTAAAATCATTACTGATTATCTCTATTTCTATAGTTTCATTTCAGACATTTGCTCAAAGCTATAATTCGTGTCAGCTTAAAAAAGAAAAACTACAACAACAAATTACTTATGCGAAAAAACATAATAATGCAAATAGAGTTAAAGGTTTAGAAAAAGCGCTTGCTCGCGTAGGACAACAATGCGCAAAAATTAAAGCCAACCAAACATCACACGCTAAATAGAATTTACTCAAAATCCAATGCAATAAACTTTTTTCTGCGCTCAATACAGATCATGTTTATTTAAAATAGATTTACTACGACTTAATTCTACTTTAAAAATTTTAAAGGCTAATTTACCAACTTTATCAATACATCAGCCTCGTATCTAAGCTTTTACCTAACCTAAATCGATGAAAAATCAAAAGGATCTTTTTCATTTGAAATAGGTTGATAAGCATGCGTAAAAGTAGGTGACATTCTTTTAGGTCTACCCGTCTCTATTTCAATACATGCCCACTTCGTATTCGCAACAAATAATAACGTCTGATCTGATGGTCTATAAAAAGCATACTGTCTAAATAAGTATAATGAATTGATATCATTCAACCATGTTCTTAATACAATGGTTTCCCCTTCAAATGCTGCTTTTCGATATTGCATTTGATGCTCAACTGCGACCATGGCATGTTTAAGTTCAATATATTGTTTTAAACCTAAACCCAATTCTTCAATATGTGCTGATGCAACATCTTGCATCCACTGTACGTACACCACATTATTTACATGCCCCAAAATATCAATATGTTCTGGCTTTACAACCATTGTTAAATCAAAAATACCACTCATTTATTTCTCTTAAATTCTATAGCCACAACACATGTCTAAGTTTATCTAAATATCGCTCAATAAGAATAATAAAAACCGCTCATTAAGAACGGTTTTTATTAAAAAATTAATCTATAAATTTAATAAATACAGCTTATTGAATGCGAACACCAACAATTGCTGGCTGTCCATCTCGAATAATAGTTAGGCGTACAACATTATTCTTTTTAAATTGAGCTACAGTTTCAACAAATTCTGCTGCATTTTTTACATCGCGGCTATTTACTTGAACAATCACATCACCTGGAATTAAACGAGCTTGTGCAGCTGCTCCGCCACGTAATACATCTTGCAACAACACACCGCCTTTAATAGCTAAATGGCTTTGCTCTTGTGGTGTTAAATCGCGAATACTCACACCTAGTACTGGTCCTTTATTCTGTGCATTTCCTACTTTATCTTTAGCAGGAGTATCATCTGGAGCAGTTGATAATTGCGCTGAAATATTTCGACGCTTATCATCTCTTAATACTTCAAATTGTACAGTTTGACCCGGTGTAAGACGGTTTAAATACGTGAACAATTCAACGGTTCTTAAAATAGGAGTACCATTAAGTTTCAAAATCACATCGCCCGATTTCAAACCCGCTTTTTCTGCAGGTGAATTTGGTGCAATTTGTGTGATCAATGAACCTTCAGGTTTCGGCAACTTATACGATTCCGCTAAATCACGATCAATATCCTGTAAACCTAAACCTAAATACGCACGCGTAACCTTGCCATTTTTCTTCAGTTGATCTGCAACATCCATTGCCACATCAATTGGAATAGAGAATGAAAGCCCCATATAGCCTCCCGTACCACTAAAAATACGTGAGTTCACACCAACAACTTCACCTTTTTGGTTAAACAATGGACCACCCGAATTACCCGGGTTTAAAGCAACATCTGTTTGAATAAATGGTACTGTGGTTTCCCCAGTCATATTACGCATTTTTGCGCTGACAATACCCGCAGATGCTGAATAATCAAAGCCAAATGGAGAACCAATAGCAAGCACAGGTTCACCCACTTTTAAGGTATCTACATTTCCTGTTTTGAGTTCTGGAAAATTCTTACCTGCTACTTTTAACAAAGCGACATCTGTACGCTCATCACTTCCGACTACCGTTGCATCTAACTCACGGCGATCATTTAAAACGACAGTGACTTTAGAGGCATTTTCAACAACATGATGGTTTGTAAGCAAATATCCATCTTTACCAATAAAAAATGCACTACCAAAACCCGTCTTTTCTTGAGGTGCTTTTTGTTGTGGAATAATGATTTGATTACCAAAAAATCGGCGTAAAATTTCAGGAACTTGTTGTTGCATGAGCTCATCTTGAGTCATTTTTTTCACAACGTTTACACTTACAACTGCAGGGCTTACATTTTCTACTAAATTAGAAAAATCGACTGGAGTTCCTGCATTTGTTTGTACGGCTACCATCGTAAAAACTGCAGCATAAATCCCTTTTTTTAATTCATTTGTTTTCATATAAAATGTTCACTCAACCAATTACTTACACGTTATAGATAATTATTATCACAAAGGAATCTATTCTTTCGTAATAAAATGTTTCCCCTATATGTTTTATAAACAATAACTTAAATATTCCTTAATTTTTTAAATTAAATAAATTTATTTCATTATTTAACACTAAATTACGCTTGTTTTTTTGTATAAAAAGCGTTCTGATATTCAAACTTTTCTCAAAATTAGCTTATGGATATGACTAATTTAGATATTTCTCATCAATTCGATGTGATTATTGTGGGGAGTGGCGGTTCAGGTTTAACACTTGCATTATCTTTGCCACATCATTTTAAAATTGCTGTTTTAGCCAAATCATCACTCACCGATGCAAGCACCTATTATGCTCAAGGTGGAGTTGCTGCTGTTTTAGATCAAACAGACTCTATTGAACAACACATAAATGACACAATGATTGCAGGTTCATTTTTATGTGAAAAAAATGCTGTTCAACAAACGGTAGAAGGTGGTCAAGCTTCTGTTGATTTTCTATTAGAACAAGGTGTTCAATTTACGTTAGATGATCAAAATCAGCTTCATTTAACACGTGAAGGTGGGCATTCACAACGTCGAATTATTCATGCCGCAGATGCGACAGGTAAAGCAATATCCACTACCCTTATTGAACGTGCAAAAGAAAAAGAAAACATCCAAATTTTTGAAAACTTTATTGCTATAGACATCATCACATCACAAAAGCTCGGTCTAACAGAAGACAATCATGCTTTAGGTTTATATGTTTTAGATGAAACCACAGATCAAGTTCAAACCTTTTTAGCGCCATTTACTGCATTAGCTTGTGGTGGTGCAATGCGTGCCTATTTACATACATCCAACCCTGATATTGCAACAGGTGATGGTATTGCTATGGCGTATCGAGCAGGTTGCCGTGTGGCAAATATGGAATTTAACCAATTTCATCCCACATGTTTATACCACCCTCAAGCTCGCTCCTTCTTAATTACAGAAGCGATGCGTGGTGAAGGAGCTTATTTACGCCTGCCTGATGGCGAACGCTTTATGCTACGTTTCGATGATCGAGCTGAACTTGCTCCACGTGATATTGTGGCAAGAACCATAGACTATGAAATTAAGCGTTTGGGGATCCGTCACGTTTGGTTAGACATCACCCATAAATCTGAAGATTTTATTCAAGAACATTTCCCTACGCTTTATGCACGCTTACTCGAACTTGGTATTGATATCACCAAAGATATGATTCCTGTTGTACCCGCAGCACATTATACCTGTGGTGGTGTAATGGTAGATGAACATAGCCAAACAGATATTGTAGGTTTATATGCGATTGGTGAAACATCCTATACAGGTTTACATGGTGCTAACCGAATGGCAAGTAACTCACTTTTAGAATGCTTTGTTTATGGCATGAGTGCTGCACAGCATATTCAAGAGAATTTTAAGGAAAATTATCAATCGCCTAATGTTCCTGCTTGGGATGATTCTCAAGTCACCAATCCTGATGAAGATGTCGTCATTCTACAAAACTGGGATGAATTGCGCCAAACAATGTGGAATTACGTAGGTATTGTAAGAACCAACAAGCGCTTAGAACGTGCTTTACACCGTATTGAAATGCTCAAAAGTGAAATTCATGAGTATTATCAAGATTACAAAGTCAGTAAAAACCTGATTGAATTACGTAATTTAGTTTTAGTTTCTGAAATGATTGTTCGATGTGCAATAGAGCGCAAAGAGTCTCGTGGTTTACATTACACTCTAGATCATCCAAAACAATCAGATCACTTACAAAAAACGGTGCTCAGTCCATATAGCAACCAAACTATACTCGAAAACATTCACTCATAAAATGTATTCATCCTCTTCTAATTTAGGAGAGGAAGTTTTTCCATTTACTTAATAAGAAGAAATAAAATTTAATAATAAATCATATATGCCATTTCAAAAGTTTTGAGATGTAACGGTACTAAATCAGGTAGAGCCTGATATCCACCAGCCAAAACAAATAACAATGGAATTTTATGTTTTTTCGCCAAACTAAAAACCAATTCTTCTCGTTTTTCAAGTAGTTCTGTTGTCAGCCAAGGTGAACCAAAAGGATCATTTTGATGACAGTCCATACCTGCTTGATAAATCATTAAATCAGCATTCCAATCTATCGCTTTTTGAAACGCTTCATAAATTGCCATTGTATATTGAGCAAAATTGCCTTTATTTTTATGTATTACTCTCGACTCTGAACGCGCATTACCTGTAATTCCTAAAGGATCACCATGAATAGAAAAATTAAATAAATTTTCTAATTTTGCTGCAAAATCTGTAGTGCCATCCCCTACATGCTGATCACAATCTAAAACAAATATTTTCTTGGTTGAAAAATATTTTGCAACCAAAGCTAAACCATTGAATGTACAAAATGACCCACCATAAGCATAGGTCGCATGATGAAACCCCTGTGCAATATTTGCAGAAATACCATGTTCAAATGCTAATTCGGCAGCCAATATTTGCCCTGCGTTAATATGTAAAACAGCATCTCTATATTGCTCATTCCAAGGCTTAAATCCTGCCATAGTCGCAAGTTTGGTTGGTTCACCCGTTAAAACAGCATTTGTATATTTTTCATCATGCAAATCATAAAAAAGGGTTTGATCTAAAAGTTGTGGTTCATGAAATTGTACATAACCAAATTGAGAAAGTGCTTGTGCTACAGCCGTCAATTTTTCCATACTATTTGTATGTGTTTTTGCAAAATAACGTGGAGAATAACAAACTTGAAGCATCGCTATTTCTCCTTATATTTGCGCTTGTGCAATATTGAATAATTGAGTCAGTTCAGTTGTACCAGGACTATATAACCCATTCGCAACTTGTTGCTTATAGTGTGTTGAAAATGCTCTTTTTCTATTTTCAGGTGAAATAGCTAAAGTTGTTAATCTTAGAAACCAAAAGCCATTGAGTTCTTTATAAGACACTACATGCCCTTTAAATTGCTTATTTATTCTTTTATTTTCAATTTCACTAATATCATAATCTACTGAAAACAAAGAACCTGCGGGAACACGCACACCATTCATCAATAGTGCTTGTAAACTGATACAAGAATGGTTATCTCCCATATTCATTTTCTCAATGAGAATCGGACGCTCTTGATCATCAACAATAATATTAATTTCCCCTTGCCGAAGTACCGAACCATGTGCAATTTTTAGAAAAAAATTCTCTGCCATAGGGCAAGACCCAACTTTAGGTTTTTCTGCTAAAGTCTGTAATTCAACAATCTGACTCTGTTCTGAAATTTGAGGCAAAACAACATCTACTAACATTTGACAGAGAACTTTACTTTCTTCAAATTGCATTAAATTAGCTAATGACCTTAAATGTGCTTGAAACTCTCGTTCTATTTTCAAGCTTCGAACAAACTCATCATCATGCGGATTTTCATTTAAAAACATATCAATGCTTGGATTCAAATCTAGGCTACGCCACCCTGAAATTCCTATTGGATACAGTGATTTCAAATCTAAAATTTTCTTTAAATTTTTCCATGAATATTCATTAAATATTTTTAAATCAATAAACTCATTTTCTAATCTAGGTTGATTAATATATTCGGCAAGTAAACGAGTCGATTGTGTATATCCACACCCTCGTCTTTCTGTTTGATGGCTATAATGTTCATTCAACATTTCCTTTAACTTTTCAGATAATGGATAAACCTTATCTTGAAAAGCTTTTACCACCTCATGATCACTTACCTGCATAGTTATCCCACATCTATGTTTAATTTTTATTAAAGAAATTTTTATTTATAAACAACTTAGCACCATTTTAAAATTTGAACAATTAGTTTTCTAATTTTTAGGAATTGCATACGTTGCAGTAACATGAGCCACAGGATCATTCATTCCTATAGAATAAATCCAAACCTCACCTACAATTAAACTCCTCCCTACTTTTATTAATTTACACTCCCCTTTTAAGTTTTGATTACCTGCTGGCTTACGTAAAAAATTAATATTCAAATTAGTTGTAACTGCCAAAGCAACAATACCTATTTCACCTAAAATTGCGACATAAAGTGCTAAATCTGCAAGTGCCATCATAGTTGGCCCTGAAACAGTTCCACCTGGTCTTAATTGTTCTTGATCTATCTTATAAATTAAGCGTGATCCCTGAGAAAAAACTTCTTCGACCTCACAATTGACTAAGCTTTGTGAAAAATCACGTTTTAAAAATTCAATAATTTCTGTTTTAGTACTTTTCATTTTGATTAAAAAAATCCCTTATAGACGTTTTACTATAAGGGATTTAAAAAAATATACTGAAATTAAAATTTAATTATGCAGATTTTAAATAAGCCAATGCTTGTTCAAATACCTGATCTGGTGTTTGTGTCGCATCTAAACGCTTAATACGCTCAGGAGAACGCTCGGCCAATGTGGCATAACCAGCTCTTACTTTCTCAAAGAAAGTTACTTTCTCTTTTTCAAAACGATCTAATGCTCCACGCTCTCTAGCACGATTCATCCCAATTTCAATGGGTGCATCTAACCAAAAAGTAAAATCAGGCATACACGTTACAAAATTTGCATTTAAAAGCTCAAGTTTCTCTTGGCTCAAACCACGACCTGCACATTGGTAAGCAAAACTTGCATCTGTAAAACGATCACAAAGAACTGTCTTTCCTGCATTTAGTGCAGGCATCACAACTAAATCTAAATGCTGCGCACGTGCTGCATACATCAATAACAGTTCAGTATCATTACACATTTTTTCGTCATGATTTACAGATAACAATAGCGAACGAATCTGTTCTGCCATTGGCGTTCCACCTGGCTCACGAGTAAGTACAACATCTTTATTCTGTTGTTCTAAATACTCATAAATACGACGAATTAAGGTTGTTTTACCAACACCTTCTGTCCCTTCAAAACTAATAAACATCTTTACTCCTTATTTTTTAGATCTGATGACAGCCAGATATTCTTGTACCGCACGATTATGGTCTGCTAAATTACTTGTAAATTTGTGCCCACCATTACCCGTTGCCACAAAGTAAATATTATTAGAATTATCGGGATGTAATACTGCTTCAATTGCTTTCTTACTTGGTAAAGAAATTGGTGTTGGCGGTAAACCATTAATTCTATAAGTATTGTAAGGCGTCATGGTTCTTAAATCATTACGTGTAATATTGCCATTGTAACGATCACCCATACCATAAATTACCGTTGGATCTGTTTGTAGTCGCATACCAAGTTTTAAACGACGTTCAAACACACCCGAAACTTGTGCAAGCTCGCTATCTACATTTGTTTCTTTTTCAATAATTGAAGCCATCGTAAGTACTTCATATTTATCTTTATACGGTAAGTTTTCCTCACGCTGTTCCCATGCAGCATCTAAAGCTTTCATTTGACGTTTATATAAGTCTAATAAAATCGCTTTATCTGACTCACCTTTATCATAAAAATATGTATCTGGAGCAAATAAACCTTCAGGATGGTCGTAAGGAATATCTAAAGCTTTTAAAATTTCTGCATTAGACAAGTGGCTAACTTCATTTTTCACCAAAGGGTTCTTTCTTAAAGAGTTAATTAAATCTTTAAAAGTTGTACCCTCAATCACCTGAACTCGATTCATGTCAGCATTATCAATATTAGAAATCATATCCAATACTTGACGCACACTCATGCCTTTGCGGACTTCATAAACACCTGCTTTTAAGGTGTCATGAATCATTAGTTTTTGATAAAGCTTCAATACTATAGGGAAACTTACCTTGTCTTCTTGCGCCAAACTATCAATAAAACCTGAGTAAGTATCTCCATTACTAATGACAAGACGTTGTTTAGACGCCTCTACAGGATAATCCTTAAACAAGCTGCTCCAAAGTACACCTACAACTACAACCGCACAAAAAAGTACAGTAATAACAATAGCTTTAGGCGAAAAAACTAATGAGGTTTTTTTCGTTTTCTTTTTAACTTTTGGCTTCGGTTTAGACATATTAGTGAATCTGGTTCAATTGAAGATGATGAAATAAATCAATACATGCTTGTGTATTTAACTGTTCAGAATTAAGTTTTGCCACTATTTTCATAGGACTTAAGGCATTACAAAAAAATAGACTTTGAATGTTTTGTATTTCATTCTGATCTATACGGCGTTGCTCACAAACTACGCCTTGTTGTTGCATGCGCTTAAGAATTTCTGCGCGCATAATACCATGAACACCATTATAACGAAGTTCTGGTGTCAGCCACGTGTTGTTTATTCGCACAAAACAATTACTACTCACCCCTTCAACTACAGCACCTTGAATATCTGTCACTAAAGCTTCAGCCAAGTTCTTATCATCTGCTTCTTTTTTTAAGAGGACTTGTTCTATTCGATTTAAGCTTTTAATTCCAACCAAATTAGGCATAAGCATACCTATAGATTGCGTTAAAACACCTGCTTCAATTTTTTCATATTGAAAATCCTGAACGTCTTTAGGATAGAAGTAAAACCAAAGCTCTGCATCATGTTCAGGTAGACTGTATCCACGCTGTCCATCACCTCGGCTAATAATAATTTTAAAAGTGCCATTGAGCACGCCATGTTCTTGTTTAAGTTGATCAATGCTTTGATCGATTAAATCTAAACTGACATTTAACAGTAATTTTTCACAAGCAAGTTTTAAGCGTGATTGATGCAATTGTGCTAATTCAATTTCATTATTACGAATACGTCCTGTCGTAAAGCAACCATCGCCATAATGGAATGCTCTGTCTAACAATGAGATATCCAAAACTTTTTGAGCATTTTTAAAACATTGCATACAGCATATATCCTATGAGCCTTAAAACATTTTAGAAATGATTAGTTCATTTCTTATTCACATAAATTCACATCAAATTCGTTTTTTATTATTTTTTTGGAAAAAAAACTCCCGCTATTCTTGCCTGACTTTAACAAATTATTCAAATAATACTTTGAGGCAAAACATGAATATTACTCATAAATTAAAACTTGGGATTCTCACAGCTCTTATTTCAGCAACAGCTTTTAGTGTTTCTGCAAAAGACTTTTTAAACGTATCTTATGACCCAACACGTGAACTATACGATAATTTTAACAAAGAGTTTGGTGCATACTGGAAAAAACAAACAGGTCAAGATATCCGTTATAAGCAATCACATGGTGGTTCTGGAAAACAAGCACGCGCTGTTATTGATGGTCTAGATGCCGATGTAGTTACACTTGCCCTTGCTGCAGATATTGATGAAATTGCAGAACGGGGTTTAGTTGCAAAAGACTGGCAGAAGAAGTTTCCACAAAACTCTACACCCTACACATCAACTATTGTTTTCTTGGTTCGTAAAGGCAACCCTAAAGGAATTAAGGATTGGGGGGATTTAGTTAAAAATGATGTTGCTATCATTACACCAAACCCTAAAACTTCGGGTGGCGCACGCTGGAACTATTTAGCAGCATGGGCTTGGGCTAAACATCAAAAAGGTGGTAACGACAAAACTGCTCAAGAATTTGTACGCAAAATTTATCAAAATACCAAAGTACTCGACTCGGGTGCACGCGGTGCAACAACTACATTTGCAGAACGTGGTATTGGTGATGTACTACTTGCGTGGGAAAATGAGGCACATCTAGCAATTCGTGAACAACCAGATAAGTTTGAAATTATTACACCATCTCTTTCAATTTTAGCAGAGCCACCCGTGGCAATTGTAGAGAAAAATGCGAAGAAAAATGGCAATGAAAACCTTGCTAAAGCATATTTAAACTATTTGTATTCACCTGCAGGGCAAACAGTTGCTGCAAAAAACTTCTATCGCCCACGTAATGCCAGCGTACTTGCAAAATACAACACTGTATTTAAACCCTTAAAACTTGTGACGATTGATCAGGAGTTTGGTGGCTGGACAAAAGTACAAAAACAACACTTTGACAATGGTGGTATTTTCGACCAAATCGTAAAAGAAAATAGTAAAAAATAAAATTACACTCTATTTGAACCCTTTTAAAAACATTGGTTTTGTCCGCAGAATCAATGTTTTTTTGTATTTAATACATTTATCGTTTTTTTTCATATCAAATTCATTTTTTGTTATTTTTTTTGCATAAAGAAAATCGCTATTCTGCAACCATGTTTCAAAACATTAAAATATTGAGGTTGGCATGAGTGTTTCATCAAAATTAAAGCTTGGAGTCTTAGCTGCTCTAATCTCTGCAACATCGCTTACGGTTGCTGCTAAAGACTTTTTAAATGTTTCTTATGATCCTACTCGTGAATTATATGAAGATGTAAATAAGCAATTTGGTAAATACTGGGAAAGCCGTACAGGTCAAAAAATCAATTTTAAACAGTCACATGGTGGTTCTGGTAAACAGGCTCGTGCTGTGATTGATGGTTTAGATGCCGATGTTGTAACCCTTGCTCTTGCAGCCGATATTGATGTTATTGCTGAAAAAGCAAAATTATTACCATCCGACTGGCAACAGAAACTTCCTCAAAACTCAACACCTTATACATCTACAATCGTATTTCTTGTACGTAAAGGAAATCCAAAAGGCATTAAAGATTGGGGCGATTTAGTTAAACCTGACGTAGGAATTATTACACCAAACCCTAAAACGTCAGGTGGTGCACGTTGGAATTATTTAGCAGCTTGGGCTTGGGCGAAGCACCAAAAAGGTGGTAACGACCAAACTGCTCAAGAATTCGTTCGTAAAATTTATAAAAACACCAAAGTCCTCGATTCTGGCGCACGTGGCTCAACAACTACATTTGCAGAACGTGGTATTGGCGATGTACTACTCGCTTGGGAAAACGAAGCACATTTAGCCATTCGTGAACAACCTGGTAAATTTGAAATTATCACACCATCGCTTTCAATTTTAGCTGAACCACCTGTTGCTATTGTAGAGAAAAATGCTGCTAAAAAAGGCAATTTAAACTTAGCAAAAGGTTACTTAAACTACTTGTACTCACCTGCTGGGCAAGAAATTGCTGCGCGTAATTTTTACCGTCCACGTAACGCAACAACATTAGCAAAATATAAAGATACGTTTAAACCACTCAAACTAGTGACTATCGATCAAGAATTTGGTGGTTGGGATAAAGTACAAAAAGCACACTTTGAAAATGGTGGTGTGTTTGACCAAATCGTAAAAGCAAACAGCGCTAAATAACGAGCAGAAAAAAGGAGCAGGATCATGACACATACCGTAATTGTTCCAGGGGTTGGAGGTAGTGAATACAACCACTGGCAATCTATATTACAAAGACAGCTCATGCCCTCTTGCTCTCGTGTTCAACAAGCCAATTGGAATTTACCCATTTTAAAAAACTGGGTCGCAGAATTTGTTAAAACTGTAGCGCCCATTCAAGGTGATATTCAAATTGTTGCTCATAGTTTTGGTTGCCTAACTACTGTTGCTGCATTAGCACAGCACCCTGAACTGAAAAGCAAAGTTAAAAATTTAGTTTTAGTTGCACCTGCAAATCCTGCACGTTTTGGAAGTGCTGGTTTTGCTCGAAATAGCCATAACGACTATCAAGCTTATTTTCATCAGTTAAAAATACATGTGCCAACACATTTAATCATTAGTGAAAATGATCCGTGGTTAGAGTTTCAAGATGCCTTGCAATTGGCAAAATCGTGGGGCTTAAATCCAATTAATTTGGGTCAAGTTGGACATATTAATGTTGCATCTGGTTTTGGTTCTTTCCCTGAGTTAGAAAGCTATCTACTTTCAGATAAACCATCAAAACATATCAATATTTCTGATGTAGGCAAGTATTTTTTTAAATTTGCTATTTAACACTTGCAAACTATGCTTGTTTTCAATTTATTTATTTCACTAACTCATTTTAGTCAGTGCTCTCTTTTTGAGGAGTAATCATGTCGCAGCAATCCCGAGTGCTGCCAGGATTTGGTCTTTCTCTAGGCTTTACCCTAGCGTATTTATCATTAATTGTACTTATTCCACTTTCTGCGGTTTTTATTAAATCGTTAGGCATTGGATGGGATGGTTTGTGGGAAATTTTAACATCTGAGCGTATTTTAAAGTCTTTACAACTCAGCTTTAGTGCAGCGGTTATTGCTGCTTTTATTAATGTTGTTTTTGGCTTATTACTGGCTTGGTGTTTAGTTCGTTACAACTTCCCCGGCAAACGTATTGTAGATGCTTTAGTCGATTTACCATTTGCATTACCAACGGCTGTTGCAGGTATTGCGCTTACATCACTTTATGCACCTACAGGTTGGATTGGTCAATATCTTGAACCACTTGGTATTCAAGTCGCTTATACCCCTTTAGGTATTACGCTTGCACTTATTTTTATTGGTATTCCTTTTGTGGTTCGTACAGTTCAACCTGTACTTAGCGACTTAGAAACCGAACTTGAAGAAGCTGCTTCTGCTTTAGGGGCAAGTCGTTTCCAAATTATCACTAAAGTGATTTTGCCTATTTTATTGCCTGCATTAATTACGGGCTTCGCTTTAGCTTTTGCACGTGGTGTAGGTGAATATGGATCGGTTATTTTCATTGCAGGTAACCAACCATTTGAAACTGAAATTGCTCCACTCATGATTATTTCTCGCTTAGAAGAATATGATTATGCAGGTGCAACAACCATTGCTGTGGTCATGCTACTTCTGTCATTTGTAATTTTGTTCTTAATTAACTTATTACAAGCGTGGGCAAGTCGTCGTACAGGGAGAACTGCTCGATGAACACAAATAGTTTTGCTTTAGCTGAAAAACTACAATCTCGTGATGCGACACGTGAACCGACATGGGTACGTTATACGCTTCTAACTATTGCACTCATTTTCTTTTTAAGTTGCTTAATTTTACCTTTAGTTTTGGTATTTGTAGAAGCATTTAAACAAGGCGTTAGTGTTTATGTTCAAGCTTTGATTAATCCAGATACTTTATCTGCTGTGAAATTAACACTGTTGACCGCTGCAATTGCTGTACCACTAAACGTTGTATTTGGTATAGCCGCTGCTTGGTGTGTTGCGAAATTTCACTTCCGTGGTAAATCTATTTTAACCACTATTATCGACATGCCATTTTCGGTATCTCCTGTTATTGCAGGTTTAATGATTGTTCTCATTTTTGGGACACAAGGATGGATGGGCACTTGGCTCATGGATCACGACATTAAAATTTTATATGCCGTTCCTGCCATTGTTCTTGCAACTGTATTTGTTACTGTTCCTTTTGTTGCCCGTGAACTTATTCCTCTTATGGAAGCTCAAGGTACAGAGGAAGAAGAAGCTGCTATTGTATTAGGTGCTTCAGGTTGGCAAACCTTTTGGAAAGTGACCCTACCTAATATTAAATGGGGTTTAATCTATGGCGTCATTCTTTGTAATGCACGTGCAATGGGTGAATTTGGCGCAGTGTCTGTGGTTTCAGGACATATTCGCGGTGAAACCAATACATTGCCACTACACGTAGAAATTCTATATAACGAATATACATTCAGTGCTGCATTTGCTGTGTCTTCACTTTTGGCATTACTCGCAATTGTGACCCTTATTTTAAAAACATGGGTTGAGATTCGCCAAGAGAAACAAGACAAACGCAATGAAGATGCACAAGCTTAAGGAATGACCTCATGAGTATTCAAGTTAAAAATATTGAAAAACACTTTGGTGCATTCCATGCACTTAACAACATCTCTTTAGATTTCCCAGATGGTCAATTGGTTGCCCTACTTGGTCCATCTGGCTGTGGTAAAACAACATTACTTCGTATTATTGCAGGCTTAGAATCTGCAGATGGTGGTCAAGTTATTCTAGAAGGTGAAGATGCAACCAATGTTCATGTACGTGAACGTGAAGTTGGTTTTGTATTCCAGCATTATGCTTTGTTCCGCCACATGACTGTATTTGACAACATTGCATTTGGTTTACGTGTACGTCCACGTGCAACACGCCCATCTGAAGCTGAAATTAAAAAGCGTGTTACTCGTCTTCTAGATTTAGTCCAACTTGGTTTCTTAGCAGACCGTTACCCTGCTCAACTTTCAGGTGGTCAGCGTCAACGTATTGCACTTGCTCGTGCTTTAGCTGTTGAACCACGTGTACTTTTACTAGATGAACCATTTGGTGCACTAGATGCAAAAGTACGTAAAGAATTGCGTCGTTGGTTACGTACATTACATGATGAGCTTCACATTACCTCTATTTTTGTAACGCACGACCAAGAAGAAGCGCTTGAAGTGGCAGACCAAATTATTGTGATGAATAAAGGTAATGTTGAACAAATTGGTTCACCTCGTGAAGTTTACGAAAGACCAGCAACACCATTTGTATTCGACTTTTTAGGTCAAGCAAACCGTTTTGAAGGACACAATCAAAATGGTGTGATTCAAATTGGAGAAGATCGAGTTCAACTTGCAAGTTTACAAAATGCTCCACAAGGCAGTGTAATTGCATTTGCTCGTCCAGATGAGCTACATATTCATGCTCAACCGCAAAACAATGCAATTCAAGCAACTTTCTTACGTGAAGTATGGATTGCAGGTAAAGTTATTGCAGAATTACAAGATCGTCAGGGCAACTTAATTGAAATTACCTTAACGTCTGATGAAGCAAAATTACACCAATTCCGTCCTGACCAAACAGTTTGGTTAAGTGCAACGGCATTGCATTTATTTGAAAATCAAGTCGCTTAAGACTTTAGAGTGGGGTTAATTCCCCACTCACCAAAAGGGAACAAAGATAATGAATTTCCAACAACTACGAATCATACGAGAAACCGTAAGACAAAATTATAATCTTACAGAGGCTTCTGCAGCTTTATACACTTCACAATCTGGTGTAAGTAAACACATTAAAGATTTAGAAGATGAATTAGGCGTACAACTTTTTATTCGTAAAGGTAAACGCTTACTTGGCTTAACAGAACCTGGTCAATCTTTACTTGGTATCGTAGAACGAATGTTGGTAGATGCAGATAACATTAAACGTCTTGCAGATGATTTCAATAGAGTCGATGAAGGTACGCTGACCATTGCGACCACGCATACACAAGCACGCTATGTGTTACCGCCTATTGTAAATAAATTCAAAAAAGAGTTCCCTAAAGTTCACTTGATTTTACAACAAGCAAGCCCTGTTGAAATTACAGAAATGTTGCTCCAAGGCGAAGCTGATATTGGTATTGCAACAGAGTCTTTAACAACTGAAAGCAACCTTGCAAGTGTGCCATTCTACAATTGGCAACATAGTATTATTACGCCACAAAATCATCCGCTTGCAAGTAAAAGTAATATTACCATTCCAGATTTAGCAGAATACCCAATTATTACCTACCACGGTGGTTTCACGGGTCGTTCTAAAATTGATAAAGCATTTGAAGAATCTGGTGCAGATTTTGACATTGTAATGTCAGCACTAGATGCCGATGTCATTAAGACTTATGTTGAGCTTGGAATGGGCGTGGGTATTGTAAATGACGTTGCGTATGATGCTGAACGTGACCATCGTTTAAAGCAAATTCCAACAGATATTTTTGGTATAAATACGACATGGATTGCCGTTCGTAAAGGACATTTACTTCGTGGATATGGCTACGAATTTGTATCTTTATGCTCCCCAGAAACAGATATTAAAGCCTTAAAGAAAATGGCTTATCCTGAAGAATAATTTTAATCCTTAAAATTTAAGACATTAAAAAAGAGGCTATTAATAGCCTCTTTTTTAATTCAGACGTTAAATAAAATTACCAGTAGAAATTCACACCTACTTTACCAACGGGTAACCAAGCATATTTATTGTCATTTTCAAGTTTATGTGCTTCCTTTGCCAACTCTACATCTAAATTTGTTCCTGCATTATTGGTTGCCGAACCTGAAACAGTTTGTAAAGTTACAGTAGGATTACCTGTGTAGTAAGCACCAATTTCACCAAATACCCCCCAATTTTTGCCAAACTTAGGTGCAATACCCAAACCTAAATATGGTGCAAGTGCATTGTCATATTTCATTTTACCATTAATATGAACACCTTCAGCACCTGCTAAAAAGTCGGTATTATTTACTGTAAAGCCACGTGCTCCATCTACACGGCGGTCTAAGTCATAATCATTTTTTAAATATGCTGCACCTGCTGCAACATATAGTCCTTGTGCCCAACGATTTTCGCTTGTACCCCAAGGGTGAATTTCCGCATTTAAATAGATATTTTTATTGTTTATATCAACATCATATTTAGAGCCATTAATTTTAATATCATCAGACCATGACAAATCACCGCCATTATAACCTAGCGATAAACCGACATAAGGACTTGCAGTCCATTGAATTGCACCACCGTATCCCGTTGTACCAACTTCAGCACGCACACCTGTGGGGATTAATCGATTTTGTTCAAAAATATAACCATCTTTAATAACAGCATCTTCAGCCATTACCGTACCTGTCGCTGTTGTTAAAACAGATGCAACTAAGGCTGTTTTTAAATATTTCATTTCATACTCCATTAAGTGCGACATTGCCTTAAGCCATGAATCGTATAAATAACCAACGAATTCACTATAGTTTGAAAGTCGCTAATTTTTTGAGCGTGTTTTGCTTATTTTTGTTTTGTTTTACGTCATTTTCATAAAATTTAGTACAATTATGAAGGAAGATAGAATATATGATCACATTCAGTTATAAAAGATTAAAAAAATCAAAATATTTAAGAATAAATTCATTGCAAACTCGGTTTTAAGTCATTTTTTTAGTCAATATAGTGTAAAATCGTTAAAAATTTTTTTCTGGAAGGAAGATCATGTCTCAGCTTTCAACAATCATTGAACAAGCGTTTGAAGACCGTGCTAATTTCACAGCAGCGGATTGCTCTACTGAAATTCGCTCAGCAGTAGAAGAAGTTATTGCTGGCTTAGATAACGGCTCATTACGTGTAGCTGAAAAAATCGATGGTGAATGGGTTGTTCATCAATGGATTAAAAAAGCGGTATTGTTATCTTTCAAATTGAATGACAACAAACCAATGGAAGCTTGTGATCTTCGCTTCTATGACAAAGTTGATACTAAATTCAATGGCTGGACTGAAGAGCAATTTAAAGCTGCTGGTGTACGTGTAGTACCTCCTGCTGTTGCTCGTAAAGGTTCTTTCCAAGCAAAAGGCGTAATTTTAATGCCTTCTTACGTAAACATTGGTGCTTACGTAGATGAAGGTACAATGGTAGATACATGGGCAACTGTTGGTTCATGTGCTCAAATTGGTAAAAATGTTCACTTGTCTGGTGGTGTTGGTATTGGTGGTGTTCTTGAGCCACTTCAAGCAAACCCAACGATCATTGAAGATAACTGTTTCATCGGTGCACGTTCTGAAATCGTTGAAGGCGTAATCGTTGAAGAAGGTTCTGTAATTTCAATGGGCGTATTTATTGGTCAATCGACTAAAATTTATGACCGCGCAACTGGCGAAATCCATTACGGCCGTGTACCAGCAGGTTCTGTAGTTGTTGCAGGTAGCTTGCCTTCTAAATGCGGTACTTACAGCCTTTACGCTGCAATTATCGTGAAAAAAGTTGATGCGAAAACTCGCGCAAAAACAAGCTTGAACGATTTATTACGTGAAGATTAATCTTCTTCATTAAATAGATTACGGAACTTTAATTGTTCCTTGTCTCTACGGTCAGCCATGATCGTAGAGATTTTTATTTTTATAGTGTTCTATCTTCCTTGGTTAATTTTGTTATGAATAATCTCCGATCTTCCGCTATTCCTGTTTCTGATCCGTCTGCGGGTTTACGTATTACGGAGATTTTTTATTCATTGCAAGGTGAAGCAAATGCAGCTGGCTTGCCTACGGTTTTTATCCGCTTAACGGGTTGCCCTTTACGCTGTACATATTGCGATACAACTTATTCTTTTGAAGGTGGTGAACGCCAATCATTAGATGACATTATTCAAACAACACTAGATTTTAAAACACCTTATATTTGTGTCACGGGTGGTGAACCACTCGCTCAACCCAATGCATTACCTCTTATGCAGCGTTTGGCAGATTTAGGTTGTGAAGTTTCTTTGGAAACAAGCGGTGCTTTAGATGTTTCTAAAGTAGACCCTCGTGTTTCAAAAGTTTTAGATTTAAAAACACCAACTTCAGGTGAAGTTGCACGGAATTTGCTTTCAAATCTTGACCACTTAACAGCACACGACCAAATCAAATTTGTGATTTGTAACCGTGAAGATTATGAATGGTCTAAACAACAAGTTGAGCAATACAAACTGAATGAAAAAGTAAGCACTGTTTGGTTTTCGCCTGCATTTGCAGTTGAAAAAGGTGCAGTTCGTTTACCTCAACTTGCGCGTGATTTAGCGCAATGGATTTTAGACGACCATCTCCCTGTTCGTTTCCAATTGCAATTACACAAGTTGCTTTGGAATGATGAAACTGGTCGTTAATTTGATGCTGTTATAACTGCATCTCAGTATTTATTCTATATTTTTGGAGATTTAATATGCGCCCTCGTGCGATTGTATTGTTGTCTGGCGGTTTAGATTCAACTACATGTTTAGCTTGGGCTCAAGCTCGCTATGAATGTACAGCACTAAGCTTTATGTATGGTCAACGTTCAACGACTGAGTTAGTTGCTGCACAAGAACTCGCTAAGCGTTCAGGTGTAGAACATCGCATTATTAATATCGACTTAGGTAATTTAGGTGGTTCTGCATTAACAGATCACAATATTGAAGTTCCTGAGCAAGAACAAGAAGGTATTCCTGTTACTTATGTACCTGCACGTAATACCATCTTCCTGTCTTATGCTTTGGCTGCAGCTGAGGTTTTTGGTGCTGAAGCGATTGTAATTGGTATTAATGCAGTAGATTATTCAGGTTATCCTGATTGCCGACCTGAATTTATTGAAGCATTTGCCAACATGGCTCGCCTTGCTACAAAAGTTGGTGTGGAAGGTAAACCTTTAAAATTTGAAACTCCACTTTTACTATTATCTAAAGCAAATATTATTCGCTTAGGTCTCGAGCATGGCGTAGACTATAGTCAGACCGTGTCTTGCTACCAAGCAGATGACCAAGGACGTGCTTGTGGTGTTTGTGATAGCTGTCGTTTACGTAAACAAGGTTTCGTAGAAGCAGGTGTCGAAGATCCAACACGCTACATTCCAGTATAAAGGGGTATTTTGACCTAATGAAATCTAAAATTATTATTGCAAGTCTAGCTGCTGTGACTACTCTTTTTTCAGTAGCATCTTTCGCTGCTGCCGATCAATCTAAAATGGCTGCAGCTTATAAAAGTAATAATGTTAAACAAAGTTTAATTAATGTTTGTGTTGATGAGCAAACTAAAGCTGGTGCTTTAAAAGCAATTACTAAAGATGAAGTAAGTAAACTTTGTAAATGTAATGTTGAATCTCAAGGTCGTATGCCACAGTCTCTTCAATGGGAACTTCAAGGCGCTCAAAATGCGAAAGACCAAAAACGCTTTGCAACTGCAATGCAAGGTTTCGCAAAATCAGAGCAACCTAAAGTGAAAGCATGTTTAGGTAATGCTTTAGAAGCAAAATTATCTAAATTACAAAAGTAATTTATTGAAGTTAAAAAAGCCACGTCATGTGGCTTTTTTATTGAATAAACACATGGCTTAAAAAAACAAAAAATCATTGAAAAGTCTTATCTATTTTTCCTCGCATTGAGTATGATCATCTACATAATTGAGAATTTTTAGAGTTTTAATATGTCTACTGAATTAAGTTTACTCAACCAAGTTTTCCCGACCACGTCAGGTGAAATTAATTTAACTGAAGTTCCTACAGAATGGTTAATTGTTTATTTCTACCCTAAAGATTCAACACCAGGTTGTACAACTCAAGCGGTTGGCTTTTCTTGTTTAAAAGATCAATTTGATACTTTAAACACCACTATTTTTGGTGTTTCTCGTGATTCTGTAAAAGCGCATCAAAACTTCACAGAAAAGCAAAACCTAACAATTGATTTAATTAGTGATAAAGAAGAAGTGCTTTGCCAGCATTTTGATGTGATTAAAGAAAAAAATATGTACGGTAAAAAAGTAATGGGCATTGAACGCTCTACGTTCATTTTCCATAATGGTAAATTAGTTAAGGAATACCGTAAAGTAAAAGCAGCTGGTCATGCTGAACAAGTTTTAGAAGATTTAAAAGCGCTTCAGGGTTAATTAAATCGTTAAGTTTAAAAGCAGGATACCTAAAAGCATCCTGCTTTTTTATGCAATTAACGAATACGCAATTCCCCACATCAAGAAACCAATACCCACATCTAAAACCTTCCAAGCCCTATAATCTTTAAACAATGGTTGTAAATATTTCGCACCATAACCCAAGCTAAAAAAGAAGATGAAAGACGCTAAACTTGCACCTATCGCAAAATGAACTTTATCCCCTGAAATTTGCGTAGAAATTGCGCCTATTAAAATGACTGTATCTAAATATACATGTGGATTTAGCCACGTAAATGCTAAACAAATCAGTAAAACTTTAACCAAGTTTGCTTCATCTTTGCCATTTGCCTCTAAGCTTTGTTTTTTTGTCCAAGCTTGATAAAAATGCTGTAAGCCATATAAAAATAAAAACATCGCACCTAAATATTTAGCAACATCCACCCAAGCTGTATGACTTTGTACAATATGACCAAAACCAAATACACCTGCAAAAATTAAAATGGCATCGGATATTGCACAAATCAAGCAAATCCAAAAAATATGTTCTTGTTTTAAACCTTGTTTCAATACAAAAGCATTCTGTGCTCCAATTGCAACAATCAGCCCAATACTCACTAAAAAGCCTTGAAGTACCGTATGTAGCATTTCAAATCACCGTCATTTAAATATGCGGGGAATTATGTCGTAAATTTTTAAAAATTAAGTATTATTGAGAAAATATCAATATAACTAAATTTTTTTTAGGATTAACTATGCTTCCACATAAAGCTTGCGAAGCCTTTCTTGCTGTAGCAGAAACAGGAAGTTTTGAGCAAGCTGCAATTCGCTTACACATTACTGCTTCTGCGGTCACACTTCGTGTGCAAAGTTTAGAAAAAGATTTAGGTAATACACTCATTGTGCGTGAACGCCCTTGTCGTGTGACATCAACAGGTCAATTACTTTTGGAACATTTGCAACATCAACGCTTAATGGAACAAAATTTATTACAACAACTCAAAGGAAAATCGGATACATCTTCCTTTTTTAAATTAAACATTGCGACTAATGCAGATTCACTTGAAACGTGGTTACTCCCTACGCTTCAACCCACGCTTATTCATGAACGCATTGCACTTCAATTAAGTATTGATGATCAATCCCAAACGCATCAGCTGATGGAAGCTGGTATTGTGAATGCCTGTATTAGTTCTGAACAATTACACGTGAAAGGTTGTGTCACACATCACCTAGGGGCAATGCGTTATTTGATGGTTGCGACACCTGAATTTAAAAATACGTGGTTTCAACATGGTGTTAACCGTGAAAGTATTCGACGTGCTCCTGCGGTTATTTTTGGAGACAAAGATCAACTTCATTCAGATTGTATTTTGAAGTTATTTGGATTAAATATGCAAAGTTACCCCTATTACTTTGTTCCATCTTCATCGGCTTTTGCTGATGCAATTATTCTAGGTTTAGGCTATGGCATGGTACCCGAAATGCAAATTCGTAAAGAACTAAAAAATGGTCAATTAATTCCTCTTATTCCTGAAGCAGAAACTGATGTTCAATTATATTGGCATCACTGGAAACAACAGTCCGATGCCTTAAAAACCTTAACAACCATCATCCTTGAGCATACAAATAAGCTATTTATTCAAAATACAAAAGAGCCATCTTAAAGATGGCTACATAAGTAAGAAAATGCTTAAAGATCAATATTTGTTTTATCTTGATCTTTAAATTTCTGCTGTAGTTTTTTATAAATTTCAGTATTTTGGAATTTTTCTAGAAATTGGATTGAGCCTTCAGGAAAAGCTTCACGTAAAATATGACCATCATAATATGCTTCACGCATAGGTGTTGCAGACATTGAGCCTTCAAGGCTTTCAAGCTCCACCATTTCCCATTCAGGAAAAAATTTTAAATAGTAAGATGAATCATCTTTGAAATGTCCAATTAAACCAATTTTAGCCTCAGGTACAACAACGTCAGCGACTAAAGATTTAACAAGTTTCTGCCATTTTTCATCGTTATACACATCAATAACATGAACAAACTTAATCCGTTTTTGATCATCTTCTGAAAAATTAGAGAGCACCATTTTTTCACGTTCTGTCGCTAAAAATGGATTTTTGATATTACGTTCAAGTTGCGCCGAACCTAATGCTAAAACCACAAACTGACTTTGCTCTAAAGCAATTTGAATGGTTTTCATGTGTGCCAAATGAAATGGCTGCAGACGACCAATAAAAACGAGATAATCAAATTTATAATTCATAACCGATCTGACTTTTTATGACTCATGAGTTGTGTCCATATTAAAAATATGCGACATAATGAACCATAGAATAAATTAAGTTTAAAGCAAGGATAGTACGATGACACTCAGTTGTATTCAACAACCTCATCAACATTTAAACGCATCTTTAGAAAATGGCGTATTAACTTTAGCAATCAATCGCCCTGAAGCAAAAAATGCAATTTATGGTGAACTCTATTTAAAAATTGCTGAAGCTTTAGATCAAGCAGATTTAGATAACAGTGTTCGTGTTGTGATTTTACGTGGTCAAGATGCCGACTTTAGTGCGGGTAATGACATGCAAGATTTCATGAAGTTTATTCAAACACCACTACAAACTAAAGCAGATGATGCGCCTCCATTTGTGGTATTAAAATCAGCTGCTCGTTTTTCTAAACCGTTAATTTCTGCAGTTCGTGGTGTTGCCATTGGTATTGGTGTCACTATTTTGTTACATGCAGACCTTGTTTATAGTGACAACACTGCCCTATTCCAAATTCCATTTGTAAGCTTAGGCTTATCGCCTGAAGGTGCTTCAAGTAAATTGCTCATTCAACAAGCGGGTTATCATAAAGCTGCTGAACTATTATTTACTGCTCAAAAATTTAATAGCGAAAAAGCTTTAAGTGCTGGTATTGTAAATAGTATTGAAGATGATGTTTATGCAACTGCTTTAAAACAAGCACAGCATTTAGCGGCTTTACCTTTAGCATCTTTACGTCAAACGAAAGCACTCATGAAGCACAATTTAACAGAAATTGTAGAATGTATTGACCATGAAGCTGAAATCTTTATGAAGCGTGTTGCTTCACCTGAAATGAAAGAGGCGCTTTCTGCATTTATGCAAAAACGTAAACCCGATTTTACACAGTTCAACTAAAGTCCATGATGCACTTTTTACTTTCATTTAAAGTGCATCATCTTATGAAGAATAAACATGACCACTTCTGAAAAAAAGCGTTATTACGAGCCTGCTCCTCAAGATATTGATATTAATAACTTCCGTAAAGTTATTGAAAGCCGTCGTTCTGTACGTAAATTTACCGAAAAAGCTATTCCTGAAGATGTGCTTGATGCCTGTTTAGATTTAGCCTTACTTGCACCTAATTCTTCAAATTTACAGCCTTGGACATTCTATGTTGTTCAAAATCCTGAGAAGAAAAAACAACTCATCAAAGCTTGTTTAGGTCAATTAGCAGCAAAAACTGCTTCCGAGCTCATTGTATGCGTAGCACGTACAGACCGAATTGATGAAATGGCAAAACGTAATATCAAGGAATTTCCACTTCCGAAAGTTCCTGCTATGGTTCAAAAATATTACAAGTTCATTCCATACAACTATAAGACAGGTTACTTTAATTCACTAGGTAACTTTAAGAAAGTAGCTTTCAAAGTTGCACGTACACTAGATAAGCAACTTCCAGTTACAGCATTCAGCACAGATGATGCAAAACTTTGGGCAACAAAAACTACAGCACTTGCTTGTGAAAATCTTGTATTAGCTCTTCGTGCTTATGGCTTTGATAGTTGTATGATGGAAGGATTCGATGAGCCTTTAGTCGCTAAAATTTTAAAACTTAACCATCAGCAGTACCCAGTAATGGTCATTGGTGCAGGTGAACGTGCTGAAGATGGTGTGTTCTTCCCACAGTATCGTTTTGATCGAAATCTATTTATTCAAAAAGTTTAAAATAAAAAGACCTATATTAAATATAGGTCTTTTTATTTAGGTTCATTTATTTAAAAGCGTTTATTTTTGTGAGTCATAAGACAAACTTTTCACTCATAAAATGAATGTACCTGTATTGGCATCACGACCTCATAATCAATATTTTGGGTTTTGCATGCTATAAACATTAAAAGCTACTGTAGAAAACTATCCAATAATCATTGAGCTTTTACCTTTCCCTTGAGTTTGCAAATAATCATTATAAAATTTAGGTGGGAAATTATGAGGTTCTCAGTACTATTTTTAAACATACTTACAACCTTTATCACGTTTCAAACATTTACCTATTTCAAAATAAATGATGTGGAATTTTTATTATTTAGAATTTTATACAAGATACAAAAACTTATTTGATCAAAAACAGAGCAAATATTTTTATTCCAATATTTATCTATTTTTTCTTAGAACCCTTATTACTCCTAAAATTCAGACGAATCACTACACTATAAAACCAATGATATTAACAATTTATAATAAATATAAGTGTGCAAATTTTATGAATTTAATGTAAATATAAATTCATTATTAGAATTTGATTTTGTAGATTTTTTAATAAATCAGTTCAATAATTAATGGAATATTAAAATAAAGGAGTATCAAAATAATGATTAAAAAATCACTATTCATTACAGGCTCAGTGCTGACAATTGGACTTAGTCTTGCAGGCTGTAATAAAGAAAAAATTACATCTGGTGAACCTAAACGACCTGAATGTATTGCCCCAGCTAAACCAGGTGGTGGCTTTGATCTGACCTGTAAGCTCGCTCAAAATGGTTTAAAAGCAACTGACATTCTTGAAGCTCCTATGCGAGTAACATACATGCCAGGTGGTGTTGGTGCAGTTGCATATAACAAAATTATTGCCAACGACCCTGCAAATGACAATGCTATTGTCGCTTTTTCGACAGGATCTTTACTCAATATCGCTCAAGGTAAGTTCGGTAAATATACAGAAAAAGATGTCCGCTGGTTGTCTGTTATTGGTACAGACTACGGTATGGTTGCGGTAAAAGCAGACTCTCCTTACAAAAATTTAAATGATCTTGTTGAGGCATTGAAAAAGAATCCTCAAGCAGTAAGCTTTGGTGCGGGTGGTAGTGTTGGTGGTCAAGATTGGATGCAGACTGCCATGCTCGCAAAAGTTGCAGGTATAGACCCTAAAAATATGACCTACATTGCTCTTGAAGGTGGTGGTGAGGCCGTAACAGCTGTACTTGGTGATCATATTCAAGTTGTAAGTGCAGGCGTTGCTGAAATTGTTCCACACATGAAAGCAGGTAAAATGCGTGTATTAGCCGTATTTTCAAAAGACCGCTTACCAGGCAATTTAGCATCTATACCAACAGCAAAAGAACAAGGTTTTGATATTGAATGGCCTGTAATTCGCGGTTATTACATGGGGCCTAAAGTCAGTGACGAAGCATATAACTGGTGGAAATCTTCATTCGATGCTATGGCAAAAAATGAAAAATTTGAACAAATTCGTCAACAATATGACTTATTGCCTTTAACTTTGACTGGTGATGAGTTAACTCAATATGTGTACAAGCAAACGAATCAACTTCGTGAATTATCAAAAGAATACGATCTAATTGGTAAGTAGTCAGAATTAAAAACAAAAAAGGAAGAATAAGCTCAAGCTTTAATGAGCTTATTCTTATTATTAAAAGGAAATATCATCATGCTTTTTGAAAGGATTTTTATAAGCAGTATCGGTATTGCATGCTTTGGATTACTCTTTATTGCATGGGGTTTTGTGGCTCCAATTGCATACGATCCGCTTGGACCAAGACCCTACCCACTACTTCTACTTTCACTTCTGATTATTAGTTGTATTTATTTAGTTTTTAGACCTAAAAAACTCTCAGACAAAGTTGATGTCGGTTTTTTAAATCCTCTTATATTAAAAAAAGTGTGCTTAACACTTCTCTTCTTTTTTATTTATGCATTTACCTTCGAATTTCTAGGTTTCATTCTAGCAACTACCATTATGTGTTTTGCCCTTAGTATTTTATTTGGTGGAAATATTAAAGTTTCCCTCATTAGTGCTATTTCACTTAGCGTGTTTTGCTACCTGATGTTCGACTATGGTTTAGATGTTCCTTTGCCTTTAGGCTTTTTCTTTAGCAAGTGAGATAACAATAAATGGATACTTTAGCGTACCTTGCACACGGATTTGAAATTGCCTTACAACCACAAAATTTATTAATTGCTTTAATTGGTGCTTTCATTGGCACCATTGTCGGTTTATTACCAGGTTTAGGACCAATTAACGGTGTTGCTCTACTTTTACCTTTTGCATTTGCATTAGGTTTACCACCCGAAAGTGCTCTAATTTTACTTGCTGCCGTGTATTTAGGTTGTGAATATGGTGGACGTATTTCAGCTATTCTCATTAACGTACCTGGAGATGCTGCCGCCATTATGTCTACCTTAGATGGTTATCCACTTGCTAAACAAGGTAAAGCTGGAATTGCACTCTCTTTATCTGCGGCTAGTTCATTTATCGGAAGTATGGTTGCTACCTTAGGTATTGTTCTATTTGCACCACTTTTAGCAAAATGGGCAATTGTATTTGGTCCTGCCGAATATTTTGTTCTAATGGTCTTTGCATTGACCTGCTTAAGTGGTCTTATTAGCGACCAACCTGTAAAAACAGGCATAGCCGCTTTAATTGGTCTTGGTTTAGCCACTGTTGGTGTGGATGCAGTCACAGGTGTTTATCGTTTTACCTTTGACTCTGTAAACCTAAGTGATGGTATTCAATTTACAACTATTGTGATTGGTTTTTTCAGTATCAGCGAAATTCTCATTATGCTTGAACAAACCACACTTGGACAAAAAGCCTTAAGCCAAGGCAAACGTACCCTCTTCAACTTTAAAGAGTTTATATTCTCTTTGGGCGCTATTATTCGTTCTTCATTTTTAGGTTTCATTGTGGGTATTTTACCTGGTGCAGGTGCAACAATTGCAAGTGCTATGGCATATACCAGTGAACGCAAACTTGCAGGAAAAAACAATCAGTTTGGTGAAGGTGACTTACGAGGTATTGCAGCACCAGAAGCAGCAAATAACGCTTCTGCATGTGGTTCCTTTGTTCCAATGTTAACTTTAGGTGTCCCTGGCTCAGGTACAACGGCGGTAATGCTTGGTGCATTAACCCTTTACAACATTACACCAGGACCACAACTTTTTACGGAACAACCGACTATTGTTTGGGGCTTAATTGCATCGCTTTTCATTGGTAATGTCATTCTATTGGTCATGAATATTCCAATGGTTGGCTTCTTTGCAAAGCTTCTCACTATTCCGAATTACATTCTTATTCCTGCAATTGCAACAGTAAGCTTTGTTGGTGTATATGCAATTCACAGTACCGTATTTGATCTTGTATTTATGGTGGTATTGGGCATTTTTGGTTATTTATTAAGAAAAATGAATTTCCCACTTTCCGCATTAATTTTAGGTTATGTACTGGGTGAGCTTATGGAATCTAGCTTAAGACGTGCACTATCTATTTCTCATGGTGATTTATCTATTTTATTTCATGGTCCAATCACTAAAGTACTTTGGATTCTTGCAGGGCTAATGGTTGTATTACCATTATTCCGTTATATCCGTAACCGTCGCAATCCAACTTCTGCTTAATTTATAAGGAGTAGCAACATACAAATTGTGTGTTGATACTCCTCTTTAAGATACGTATAAAACGGTATGCTTTATTTCAAATATTTCTACAGTTTTTGCTTTGCCCTTTGTGGTGCATTTATAGCGCAGCAACTCAACTTGCCTATTCCTTGGTTACTTGGTCCTTTATTTGTAACCGCTCTTTTAAAAATCAACAATGCACCTATCGAATGTCATAAATCTGCACGTCAAATTGGTCTGCTTATTATTGGCTTATCACTAGGTTTATATTTCACCCCCGATATGATTCGAACAGTACTCAGCCATTGGGCAATTTTACTAGTAGGATTAGCTTTTGCATTAATCATGGGTGCAATAACTGCATGTATTGTTTTTAAATGGGGACATGTCGACTTTAAAACAGCATGGTTTGGTTCTGCGGTTGGTGGTGCAAATGAAATGTCGAATTTAGCCGAACATTATCAAGCTCGCGTAGATAAAGTAGCATCTGCACATGCTTTACGTGTTCTGTTAGTCGTTGTATTTATCCCCTTCTTTTACCGTTTAATGGGTTGGCATGGCTCAGATCAATCTTTAATTTCAAGCATCCCTATTCATTGGGGAAATTTCATTTTGCTATTTGTCTTATGTTTATTAGGGTGCTTTATTTTTAAAAAATTTAAACTTCCTAATCCTTGGACATTTGGTCCTTTATTTGTCGCTATTCTTCTAACATCAAACAGCATTCAACTATCATCTATTCCACCATCTATTTTGCATTTAAGTCAGGTGCTTTTAGGTTGGTCTTTAGGAAATAAGTTTAGTCAAAGTTTCTTTAAAACCGCACCAAGATATATGTCTGTTGTAGCAGGAGCAAATATCTTGAGTATTGGTATGGCATTTTTATGTTCTTATGCCTTGGTTTATTTTGTTGATATTCCTATACCCACTATTTTATTGGGTTTATCACCTGGTGGAGTTGCTGAAATGACCCTAACCGCTAAAGTACTTCATTTAGGTGTTCCTATGGTCACGGCATTTCATGTTGTACGAATGATTGGAGTCATGAGCACCGTAGGTCCTTTATATCTTTATATTGATAAAAAACTTAATCCCGACAAAAAATGATTTTTCAGCCCTGTCTTACATTTAAATATCAATAATTTGTAAAAACTCAAAAGCAGGTTCTTCATAGGGATGACTTGCTTTCAATGCATTTACCACAATTTTGGCTTTTTCTTCAGGCACAATGGTTTCGACTCTCCATTCAGGTAGCTGTTCCAATGTTTCAAGTTCACCAATAAATGGATTCGCGCCTTTTACAGGTTTAAATTGACCTGTACCAAGCACTTGCCAAGCACAATGTTCATAATGACCTATACCACCTGCACCCGCTTCAAAGATAGCAAGTTTAGTAGTTTCAAGATGAGACTCAGGAACGTAATAAATAAGCTTTAACATTAGCCAACTACCCCATAATTACTGTTATCAATTTAACAAATATTACCCATGATCTATAATCATTTTTTATTCCAACTTTCAGTCATATCACTTTGTATAGTTGAACCTAAGCGTTAAATCACAAGCTACATATAAAATACTAAATTCCATAATGGTTTAAATTTCAATCAATAAAAAATAAAAACCGACCTAAATACTATAAAATAAATAGATGATTGTTAATAAATCTTGTATTCATCTTTTTTATTCCTTAAATTAATAAAAACAGATATTTAAATTGCACTAGTACAACAAGGGAACACCAATGAATATGCTTTATGAACACATGCTGACTGTCTTTATGGCGTTCTTTGCAATCATGAATCCAATTGCAAATACTGCTGCATTTGCCGGTTTAACAGGCAGTATGAGCAATGAAATGAAAAAAGCGACTGCTCTAAAAGCACTTACTTTAACTTTCATATTAATTTCATTGTTTGCATTACTTGGACAAAAAATCTTTACCTTATTTGGAATTACCTTACCTGCACTACGTATTACAGGCGGTATTCTTGTATTTATGATTGGTTATCACATGCTGCAAGGTTCTGCATCTACAATCCACTCTTCAAGTAATGCAGATACCAATAATGATATTTCAATTTCTCCATTAGCCGTACCCTTACTTGCGGGACCTGGAACGATCGCAACAGCAATGAGCTATTCTTCTGGCGGTATTGAAACAGATTTATTAACAATCGCTGTTTTCTTTGTTCTATGTGTCATCACTTACTTCTGTTTTATTTTTTGTAATCAAATTATTTCCAAAATTGGTCAAAATGGTTTAAACATTGTGACGCGTTTAATGGGGCTTATTTTGGCTGTCATTGGTACGCAAATGTTAATTGCAGGTATTACAGGCGCTTTTAACTTAGGCTAATTGTGTTCACCCTTACTTTAAAAGTTTTAGTTATAACTAAAGCTTTTTTTACCTCTCTATTTCACATCCCTACCCCTAAGATGATAAGTTGCTCTTTTCAGGAAACCTGTAAATGAGTTTAAGTATTTAAATTCATTACTATAATATTAATAAACATAAAAAATTAATATTGGTATTCCCTCTCCTTTTAAGAGAGAGTTAGGGAGAGGTTTCCCCTCATCCCAACCTTCTCCCACAGGGAGAAGGAGCATTCATTGATAGATTAAATAACTTTTATAAGTCTTAAATATTTTAATTTAATCAAATTTTCTTTAATTGTACTTTTTTTCTAATAGCATAAAAATTTCTAAATAATTGAATAGCTTGTCGTTCTTCCTCCTGATATTCATTAGCCTTTTCATAAGAATCTTCATATCGCACGTTAGACTGTGAAGAAAAAATGCTTCTTCATTCTAATAAAAGTTTTTTATTACTATTGCCCTTTCAAAAGTAAGAGAAATATTTCCAGCAATAAAAAAACCACCTTACGGTGGTTTTTTTATTCTATTTTTAAAAACTATTCAACACATAACTTGCACTCAGCAATACAGCCTGAACCACAATAACAGCACCAAATAATTTCCAACCTTTCTGCTTTAGTTCAACTTTATCATCCGTGAGCTTTTCACTATTAATCATTTCATCACCTCATACTTGAGTGTTGATACTGAAATTATCGAGTTATCCAACTACTTAATTGTTGTAATTTTTCTGTGCATAAAACACACAAAAACATCATTACCTTTATATAAATGCAAAATATGAACCAAGTCTAGCAAGTTTATGTACAAATCATCTTTAAATTGCAACAAAATAAAAAAGCCACCCGAAGGTGGCTTTTTCTAAACGCAGTTCAAATTAACCAATGAACTTACGTGCATTACGGAACATACGTAACCATGCACCATCTTGATCCCAATCTTCAGGTTTCCAAGAATGCTGAATAGCACGGAAATTACGTTCAGGGTGTGGCATCATAATTGTTGCACGACCATCTGTAGACGTAACACCTGAAATCGCTTCAGGCGAACCATTCGGGTTCATTGGGTAATGTTGCGTTGGGTTACCATAGCTATCTACATAACGTAAAATCACTTGGTCACCCGCATTCAACGCAGCAATATTAGATTCAGGCGCCACAACACGACCTTCACCATGTGCAACCGCAATTGGTAAAATCGAACCTTCCATACCTTCTAACAATAAAGACTTCGATTTTTCAACACGTACGTTTACAGCACGTGCTTCAAACATTTCAGATGTATTACGATGGAAACGTGGCCAAGCTTCTGCGCCAGGAATTAATGGCGCAAGTTGTGACAACATTTGACAGCCGTTACAAATACCTAAAGAGAATGTTTCATCACGGTTGAAGAATTTCTCGAACTGGTCACGAAGCTTCGGATTGAACAATACCGATTTAGCCCAACCACCGCCTGCACCAAGTACGTCACCGTAAGAGAAGCCACCACATGCCACTAAACCTTCGAAATCATCTAGGCTTACACGACCTGCAAGTAAATCACTCATGTGTACATCGACAGTATTGAAACCGACTTTGTCAAATGCAGCAGCCATTTCAACATGACCATTTACACCTTGTTCACGTAAAATCACCATGCTTGGACGGCGTTCCGCAATGTACGGTGCTTCAATTGGTTCATTCAAATCAAACGTAGGTTTAGCAATTAAACCTTGGTGTGCTTTGTCTGTAATTAAAGCAAATTCTTGATCTGCAGTTTCTACATTGTCACGTAAACGTTGGATTTGGTGTGACACTTCAGTCCAAGCCACTTGAAGATCGCTACGATCAAGGCTTAAACCATTTACAGTTAAAGTATCTGTATTGTTTACAGTACCAACTACTGCTATTGCATCTTTCAATGTAGATGCTGCAACTTCGGCTTCTAATGCTGCCCAATCAGACTTACTGATTTGAAGCACTGCACCAATTTCTTCTGCAAATAACGATGCAACCGATTGATCTTCTAATGCCACACCTAAGCGTGAAGCAAACATCATTTCCGCAACAGTCGCAACTAAACCACCATCACCAATGTCATGGTAAGCCTGAATTAAGCCACGGTTGTTCCAGTCTTGAACCAATGCAAAGAATGCTTTGAAGTCATCGAAGCTGTCTACATCAGGAGTTACCGAACCAATTGCTTTATAAACTTGCGCTAAGATTGAACCACCTAAACGGAATTGACCTTTAGACAAGTCAATACGAACCAGTACAGATTCTAAGTTTTTAAGTTCAGGTGTTAAGGTTTTACGAACATCTGTTACAGGTGCAAATGCAGTAATTACGCCTGACATTGGAGATGTTACAGCTTTATCTTCACCTTCATCATTCCAAGTGGTACGCATAGATAAAGAATCTTTACCTACAGGAATTGCGATACCCAATGCAGGACACATTTCCATACCAATAGCTTTTACGCCTTCGAATAATGCTTGGTCTTCACCTTGTTGACCTGCCGCAGCCATCCAGTTTGCAGACAATTTAATGTCGCTAATTTGGTCAATTTTTGCAGACATGATGTTCGAGATTGACTCGGCAACAGATAAACGTGCCGATGCGGCAGGATTTAGAAGTGCAACGGGTGGACGTTCGCCCATTGCCATTGCTTCACCTGTATAACCCACTAAGCTTGTTGTAGTTACCGCAGCGTCCGCGACAGGAACTTGCCATTTACCTACAAACTGATCACGTGCAACCATACCCGTAATAGAGCGGTCACCAATGGTGATTAAGAATGATTTAGACGCAACTGTCGGGTTTTTAAGAACACGGTAAATCGCATCTTTAAGATCAGTTACTTTTGAAGCTTCAAAGTCATCGCCTTTACGTTCAATTGTCTCAAAAGTACGGCTCATGCGCGGTGTACCACCAAGCATCACTTGCATTGGCATATCCACAGCTTTGTTTTCAAACAATGGATCTTCAACAGTTAAATGACGAGCTTCAGTTGCTTCACCCAGCACTGCAAACGGGCAACGCTCACGTTCACAAATAGATTCAAACAATTCTAAAGAGCTTGGGCGAATAGCCAATACATAACGCTCTTGCGCTTCGTTTGACCAAATCTCCATTGGAGACATGCCTTTTTCAAGCGATGGAATTTTACGTAAATCAAGTACCGCACCTAATTCGTGATCATTCACCAATTCAGGCATTGCATTTGAAACACCGCCCGCACCTACATCATGTACAGATACGATTGGGTTGTAATCTTCCATGCGCCAGCAAGTATCAATAACTTCTTGGCAACGACGTTCCATTTCTGGGTTTTCACGTTGTACAGAAGCAAAGTCTAGGTTTTCACCCAATTTACCGCTATCTACAGAAGATGCTGCACCACCGCCTAAACCAATCAGCATTGCAGGACCACCAAGAACAATTAATAAATCGCCCGGTTGAATTGCATCTTTTTCTACATGGTCAGGACGGATGTTACCGTAACCACCCGCAATCATAATTGGCTTATGGAAGCCTTTTACATCGCCATTTACATTTTGTTCGAAAGTACGGAAATAACCATTTAACGCAGGACGACCAAATTCGTTGTTAAATGCAGCGCCACCCAAAGGACCATCAATCATGATCTGAAGTGGAGAAGCCATACGAGATGGTTTGCCGTAATTTTCTTCCCAAGGTTGTTCAAAACCAGGAATATTTAAGTTAGAAACCGTAAAGCCTGTTAAACCTGCTTTTGGCTTACCACCACGACCTGTTGCACCTTCATCACGGATTTCACCGCCTGAACCTGTTGCAGCACCAGCAAATGGCGCAATCGCAGTTGGATGGTTATGTGTTTCTACCTTCATTAAGATATGAGCAGCTTGGCTCTTATACTTATAAACATGATGACCCGTTTCAGCATCTTGTTTTGGATAGAAACGCTGAGTATCGAAGCCCACAATTACAGAAGCGTTGTCTTTATATGCCGACAATACATCTGTTGGAGATTCTTTATAAGTATTTTTAATCATCTGGAACAATGACAATGGTTGAACTTCACCATCAATTGTCCACTCAGAACCAAAAATTTTGTGACGGCAGTGCTCAGAGTTCGCTTGCGCAAACATCATTAATTCGATGTCATGCGGGTTACGACCCATTTTGATAAATGCGTCTGTTAAATAATCGATTTCTTCATCTGATAATGCAAAACCAAATTCAGAGTTTGCTTTAACCAGTGCATCTTTACCTTGACCTAAAATATCAATTGAATTTAAAGGCTTTGGTTCAGTTTCTAAAAACAATGCAGCAGCATCTTCAATTTGATTGAAAACACTTTCTGTCATGCGGTCATGCAATGCCAAAATTACTTCTTGAGAAATGTCTTTTAGACCCTTCAAAGTAAACAAAACACCGCGTTCAAGGCGGTGTATAGGGGTATTACAATTGGCAAAGATATCCGTTGCTTTAGATGACCACGGAGAAATTGTACCTACACGTGGTGTGACTAATATTTGAACTTCATCACTTGTAGCTTGGCGTAGTTCAAAAGATTGACCATCGTTTAATAGCTGTAAAGCAGATTGCTGTTGTTGCTCATTCAACGCTTGGTCAAATAGATAAACCCACTGGCTTTCTATAGATTGAACAGAACTAATTGAAGATAGACGTGTTAATAGTTGCGTTTTCTTAAAAGAAGAGTGTGCTGGTGCACCGGCCACGATAAACATGCTGATTTTGGCTCCACGGGCAGGTCTTTTGAACCTTGCCACAATGTGACTTGAAGAGAGCGCATATTCTACTGTGTATTGGATAAATCGGCTAGATGGAAATACAGATTAATCGGCAAAATAACTGTAACAAACTTAAAGAAATTCTTTATTTTCAGATAAAAATTTTGAATGTATAAAAATTTTAACCACATGTTTTAACTATATTGATCATTCTAAAGGAGTTCTGCCCATTAAAAAGAGTTTGAGCAATCTTTATCTACATTTTAATTTTGGGCAGAAACCTAAATTGAATTCAACACATTGCTTATTTAGATAGACTATTCAACAAATAGACCACCGCATCACCCGCAATTTGCAATGATTCTGGATCAACCTGATCAATTGTGTCGCATTTTTTGTGATAACACGGCGCAAACTCAAGTTCATCTCCGTTCATTTGCTCATTAAACATAATGATGGAAGTCACAGGAACTTTACCTAAAAAGGGTGCTGTATCACTTGCTGTTAAAGTTGATACATCTTTTTTCAACGTAATTTTTTTATCTTTAAAAAACTCAGATAACGTATTTTCCAATGCAATATCGCCAGCATGAGTAGGAACTGCTCGCAAACTATCTAAAACTGGCTTGTAATCATTTTCATCCATTTGGCGTTCTTTAAACAATTTTTCCATGTCCGTTACCGATGATTTAGACGCATCAGCAATCATGACATCTGGATTTTTTGTTCCAACCATATCTACATTAATATAGGCCTTAATGCCTTTTAATTGTTCAGCACTTAACTTTTTTACATAGTCTTGTGAACCCGCAATGCCTGTTTCTTCAGAATCCCAAAAAGCAAGAACAATTGTATTTTGAGGTTTTTCTTTCGAAGCCTTTAATTGGTACATTAAATCTAGAAGCAATGCGACACCTGAAGCATTGTCATTAATCCCCGGTCCCATTTTTACAGAATCATAATGTGCGCCTAGCAATACGACTGATTCATTCGTTTGTCCTGGAATTTCTACAAATATATTTTGCCCCACCACTTTTTCACGATTTTCAAACGCTAACATTTGTACCTGTAAACCCGCTTTTTTTGCCTCATCTAAAATGTATTTTGCAGATGCCATTCCACCTTTTGTACCTACAGCACGATTCCCACCATTGGCTTGTGCAATTTTTTGAAAGGCAACTAAGTGAGTCATCATACGTGTACTATCAAGTTTAATACTTGGGTCAGATATAGCTGCTGAAACCTGTGATGCTCCCTCTGATCCACCTACTGTATTACATGCCGTTAAAGAAAAACCTAAAGATACTGCTACGGCTAAAGCCAAAAATTTACTATTTTTCATTTTCAAAATCCTAAAACCCTTTGTTATTTCTTTTAAAACGTAAAACACATGCAAATTTTAAACACTGCACTCATAATTAAATATATCTTTTACGTAAATTCACTGATAGAACCATTTAAATAAAAGACAAGCTACGTCGCACTCGACTAGAGCTTTGTTTCATTTTTTGGCATGATAATAAACAAAGAGATGAGCGAATAACGATAAATGATGCAAATGAGATGGTTAGAACTACTTTCAACAGTTCGTTTAGGCAGTAAAAAGCAAAGTACAGAACAAGCACGAAGCCCTTATCATAAAGACTATGACCGCATTATATTTTCGCAAAGTTTTCGACAGCTCAACCGTAAAACTCAAGTCCACCCCCTAACACAACACGATGGTATTCACACTCGCCTCACCCACTCATTAGAAGTGTCCTGTATTGGGCGTTCATTGGGTATGCTTGCTGCTGAAAAAATCCAAGATGAATTACCGCCTTGGATTACCCCTGCCGATGTAGGCGCAATTATTCAAGCAGCCTGTTTAGCACATGATATTGGCAATCCGCCCTTTGGACATGCTGGTGAATATGCCATTCGTGAATGGTTTGATGATGCCTCGCATACAGACTTCTTAAAAGATTTAAGCCCTGAACAAGAAGCCGATGTACGTCAATTTGAAGGCAATGCACAAGGTTTACGCCTTTTGACCAAAATCGACTATCACCCGAACAATGGTGGCATGCGTTTAACCTATGCCACCTTAGGTGCTTACTTAAAATATCCTTGGTTATCTAAAACCATCAGCTCACAAGGTGATATTCCTGCAAGCCAACGAGCAAAATTTGGTTGTTATCAATCTGAAAAAGAAATTTTGGCACAAATTGCAGAACAGCTCGGTTTAATTCAACTTGGTGATTACCATTACTGCCGTCATCCACTTACCTATCTATTAGAAGCTGCTGATGATATTTGTTATGCCTTAATTGACCTTGAAGATGGCATTATTTTAAATATGCTGACGTACGAAGAAGTCGAACCTATTTTCTTAGATTTGATTGGCGACTATGGAACACCTGAAGAACTGGCACTGACTACAACAACATGGCAACAAAAAATTGCAGCTTTACGTGGTCGAGTAATGAAACGTCTAGTCGATGAAGTGACCACTGCTTTTGCCCAAAAACATGGTGAAATATTAATGGGGCAACTTTCAGGAAGCTTATTACAGTACTGCTCACCTGATATTGAACTCGGTATTAATAAAGCAAAAAATCTTGCAAAAAATAAAATTTTCGAACATCCGCAAAAAGCAGGTTTAGAAATTATTGCCCATCAAAGCTTACAACATATTTTAGATGCTTTTATTCCACTCACCACACCAAATAAAACATTAAGTTTTAAAGAAAATCGATTATTCGCAATTTTAACACGTGCAGGCACACACTTTTCCGATGATCATTATGACAACATCATGCAAGTACTTGATTTAATTTCTAAGTTTTCAGATCATCAAGCTTATAATTTGGCTCAAGAGCTACAAGGAAATAAAGCAGGTTTACTCTAAATCCATAACTCAGCATTTTTTGAACGAATTGTGTGGATAATTGCATAGATTATCCACAAACATTCAATTGGATTTTTTGCCTTTAAAAGCAATCACCACTACTATTAGCGTATTAACAAAGAAGCGAAAACAAACATGATCGGATGTCTTATTGGCGAAGTATTAGCATTGGAAGCACCCACCGTTGTTTTAAATGTAAATGGTGTTGGCTATGAAATAGATACACCACTATCTACATTTTGCCAATTACAGAAAGGTCAAAAAGCAACAATTTGGACTCACTTAGCCGTTCGTGAAGATGCTCAATTATTGTATGGTTTTTTAGATTCACGTGAAAAAACCATTTTCCGTACTTTATTAAAAGTAAATGGCGTTGGGCCAAAAATGGCACTTGCGATTCTTTCGACACTCAGCGTAGAAATGCTTGTTCATACCGTTGAAAATGAAGATGTGAATACACTTGTTAAAGTTCCGGGTGTAGGCAAAAAAACTGCTGAACGCCTCATGATTGAACTACGTGATCGCTTCAAAGCCATGTCTACAAGCTCACAACTAACCAATTCAACAGTAGAACAAATTCAGTTCACAGGAAATTCTGCTGTTGCTGAAGCCGAAGCAGCTTTACAATCATTAGGTTACAAACCACTTGAAGCGCAGAAACTTGTAAATGCAGTAAAAGGTGAATTGACCGAAGCAGGTGAAATTATCCGTGCAGCATTAAAGTCGATGAATAGATAATTAGCCGATTAGAGAAGAATCAGAATATATGCAAGACCGTTTAATTAGTGGTTCTGAAAAACCTGAAGATCATTTTGATCGTGCCATTCGACCAACCTCACTCGATGACTATATTGGTCAGCCTGTGGTTCGCGAACAAATGGAAATCTTCATTGGTGCAGCACGTGGTCGTGGCGAAGCACTCGATCACACGCTTATTTTTGGACCGCCGGGTTTAGGTAAAACTACACTTGCCAACATTATTGCCCGTGAAATGGGTGGTAATTTAAAGTCGACTTCAGGACCAGTTCTTGAGCGTGCAGGTGATTTGGCAGCCATGCTGACCAACTTAGAAGAAGGTGATGTTCTCTTTATTGATGAAATTCACCGTCTTTCGCCTGTAATTGAAGAAATTCTTTACCCTGCAATGGAAGATTACCAACTCGATATTATGATTGGTGAAGGTCCTGCTGCACGTTCAATCAAGTTAGATTTACCACCTTTCACTTTAGTTGCAGCAACAACTCGAGCAGGCTTACTCACCTCTCCGCTTCGTGACCGTTTTGGTATTGTTCAGCGTTTAGAATTCTATTCTGTTGAAGACTTAACGCACATTGTTTCTCGTTCTGCAAACCTAATGGATGTGCCAATGACAGACGATGGTGCAAAAGAAATTGCACGTCGTGCGCGCGGCACACCGCGTATTGCAAACCGTTTATTACGCCGTGTTCGTGATTATGCGCAAGTGAAAGGCACAGGTGAAGTAACACAAGAAATGGCACAACTTGCCTTAGATATGCTGAAAGTAGATAAAGATGGTTTAGATACTTTAGACCGTCGTTATTTAAGTATGTTGTTAGAGCGTTTTGATGGTGGGCCTGCTGGTGTGGAAGCTTTGGCTGCGGCTATGGCGGAAGATTCGGGTACGCTTGAAGATGTAATTGAGCCTTATTTAATTCAGCAAGGTTATGTTATGCGTACCGCACGTGGTCGTATTGCCACAAATATGGCGTATTTACAGTTTGGTTTAACACCGCCAGAGCCGAAAGAGAAATAATAAAAAGCAGCTTAGGCTGCTTTCTTAATAAAAACTTTCTTTAAATCCTGATTAAGCTTGTTCATTAAGCTCATATTTAATTTAAAAAAATCACGCCCTAATGATTCACAGTCTGTCTGTTCATTAAATGCATTTATAAGAGATAAGATCTTTTCTTTTAAATCTTTAAATAACCCACTATATTCATCATCATGCATATCTAGATAAATTATTAATGACTCAATTTTAATTAAAGATTTTAAAATAATTTCAATTTGATCATTTGATTCCTTAAAGATATCTTTAGAAACAACTTCTCCATGTTTTTTAACTCTACTATTTAATAAAACTAGAGTAGCACTCCAAGTATTTATCAAATAATCTAACTCATCTTTGATTTTAATTACTTCATCAATCCATACTTTATTTTGTAAAACAAATAATTCTAATGTTCTAAGTTTTTCCTGACTCTTTATAAGCTCAATATTACTTTTAATCTGACTTTCACTAGTTTTTTTTACAACATAAATAGTTACTACAAATGCCAAGAATGAAATGAACAATGCTCCTATCGAAATCAAATCAGGATTTTGTTCGATTTTAACAATTAATTTTTGATCTGACGGCTGTTGTAAAACCAATGCTTGCGTATTTTGTTCTGCCACTTTTATCTCTAAATTATTTTCCCCATAGCAAAGCTACAAAATCAACCAAACAAAATCAACAACTTAAAATAAAAAAAGTAATCTTAAAAAAATAAAAACAGGTCTTAACCCTTTTTTCAATTAAGCATTTTAAATTGATCACACTTAAAACCATTGCATAATTTTTAATCACATATTATTATATATTTGTGACTTGCATCACATAATAATTATTCTTAATAAAAACAGATCACCAACACTAAACACAATAATAAGTACTAAAAAATCCAAATAAACACAGGATACTAACAATGAAAACTCTAATTATTATACTTTGTACAAGTATTGCCCCTACACTACTTTGGGCAAACACTTCATCATGGAATTGCCAAAATACAATCAATGAAATTAGATGTAAAAACAAAACTTGTCATTCTAGTTCTGTTTTAGATTCTTCATTCAAAGTTTCTATTCAAGGTCATTCAAAAGTAACAGTATGCACTCAAAAGAAATGCTGGAATGGTCAGGCTATTTCGCAAAGTAACGCAAATCAAGAACTCTATACAATTAAACAATTTGGCTGGACAACTCAAAACCAACCAAATGCAAATTACACTTTAGCTGTGAACAACTCAACAAACAGCCTATATCTTCAAGGCAATGAAAAAGTACATCCTCTTCAATGCCAACTTGCATAAACCTAAAACATGATTATTTAAAAATATTCAGGAGAAACAACAACATTAAAGTGCATTTATTACGCTTTTAGCTTCTATCTAAAACATAACTCAAGGTGCGCACAAACCCAAAAACCACAAAAAACCATACAAAACAAATACTTACAAAATATCCTATGAGTTATTTTTATGACTTTATACTAAGCTAAATATACTTACACTCAATGACTTAAGTTTGAAACCTTGTGCCATAGGACAACAAAGTCATTATGATAAAATTCTTGCCCTGAAAAACACGGCTTTTATCAAATATTTTCGTAAAATATTAAGTTAAAATTTGAGTCAAAAGTTTCTAAAACACTTTGAAATAAAGAAATGGGATACCAAAATGGCGAATAAATTCGAATTCAACATTCGTGTATATATTGAAGATACCGATGCTGGTGGTATTGTTTACCATGCAAATCATATTCGCTTTATGGAACGCACTCGTACAGAATGGCTTCGTGCTTCTGGTATAGATCATTATTGGCATCAAAAAGATTACAATTTTGTGGTACATAAAATTAACTTAAAATATTCACGCCCAATTCTTATGGATGATTTAATAACAGTCACTGCGAGTGTTGTTTCTTGTAAAGCTTCATCTTTTGTATTGCAACAGAATATTTATCGTGGTGAAATTATGTTGGCATCTGGTGAGGTCGAATTGGCATGTATTAATGCAGATATGCGACCATCTCGTCTCCCAGAAGAAATTCGTGAACTAATTCTAAAAGAATTGGAACAAGACTAAAAAAAATTAATTGGCTCAATGTAATTATGGCAACACAAATAGAATCTACCCTGCACGTTTCTGATCTTATTCTCCAAGCAAGTCCAGTTGTACAACTAATTATGCTTTTGCTTCTTTTAGCATCATTATTTAGCTGGTACTTAATTGCCAAATTACATATGAGCTATAAAAAAGCTCAAGCAGAAGATGACCATTTCCAAAAAATCTTTTGGTCTGGTGCAGAATTAAACACTCTATATAACAATGCTCAGCTCAACTCAAAACGAGTTGGCTTAGAAGATATTTTCTATCAAGGTTTAGGAGAATTCCTGAAACTTAAAAAGCGTAATGCATCATCAAATCAAACAATTGAAGGTACAGAACGTATTTTACGTGTTGGTTTAAGCCGTGACCAAGGTTATTTAGAACAAGGCTTAGGTGCGCTTGCAAGTATTGGCTCTGTTGCACCGTATGTAGGTTTATTTGGTACCGTTTGGGGCATTATGAATGCCTTTATTGGTCTTGCAGATGTAGACCAAGTTACCTTAGCCACTGTAGCTCCTGGTATTGCAGAAGCCCTCATTGCAACAGCTATTGGTCTTTTTGCCGCAATTCCTGCTGTATTAGCATTTAACCATTTCACAGCTAAAGGCGAATCTATTTATTCAGACCGTGCTTTATTTGCTGAAGAAATGATTGCACTATTACAACGTCAATCTTTAGATTCAAATCAGGATCAAAAATAATGGCGATTCAACGTTCAGGACGCTTCGAGCGTATCAAAAAACCACTAAAAAGTGAGATGAACGTCGTTCCCTATATTGACGTGATGCTTGTACTTTTAGTGATTTTCATGGTGACTGCGCCAATGATCACAAGCGGAATTAAAGTCGATCTACCTCAAGCAAATAGCACCCCAATGGAATCCAAAGATGCGCCCGCTATTGTCAGCTTAGATAAAGATGGACAATATTTCTTACAGTATAAAGATCAAAAAGCCGATCAACCTTTAGAACTTGCAGAACTTACGGCTATTTTAAGTCAAGCTCAACAAACCGCAAAAACTGAAAACAAAGAACTTAATGTAGTCATTGAAGGTGAAAAAACACGTTCATACGGTGAAGTTATGTCACTCATGAACAGTCTTCAAGAAGCGGGGCTTACTCAGGTAGGTTTGCTTACAGAGCCATTAAAATAATTTATGAAAGATTTCAACAAGCCTCCTTTCAAACAGAATTCAATTGCAATTGCTTTCACACTTGGTGTGCATGTTATTGCAATTGTTGGCTTGCTTTATTTGGGCATGAGTAAAGCACCTGAACCACCAAAGCAAATCAAAACTGTTTTAATAACGCCTGAAGATTTAAAACCTGTAACTCGTGAAGTGACAGAGTTTGAAGAAACAGCTCATACAAATGTAAAAGAAGAAATTACACAGACTGCTGAACCAAGTGTTGAAGCTCCTGTTATACCAACCACACCGCCTGCAAATACCCAAAAAGCAAAGCAAGAAGCACAAAAAGCAGAAGCTAAGGCTGCTGAAGATGCAAAAATGGCAAGTGAAAAAGCCAAAGCTGCTGCGGATGCAAAAGCGATAGCAGATGCACAAGCTAAAATGGCAAATGATGCTAAAGCAAAAGCTATTGCGGATGCTAAAGCTAAGGCTGCCGCTGAAGCAAAAGCTGCTGCGGATGCAAAACTGAAAGCAGCAAATGATGCTAAAGCAAAAGCTGCTGCGGACGCAAAACTGAAAGCGGCAAATGATGCTAAAGCAAAAGCTGCTGCGGACGCAAAACTGAAAGCGGCAAATGACGCTAAAGCGAAAGCTGCTGCGGATGCAAAACTGAAAGCAGCAAATGATGCTAAAGCAAAAGCTGCTGCGGACGCAAAACTGAAAGCGGCAAATGATGCTAAAGCGAAAGCTACTGCGGATGCAAAGGCAAAAGCGGCAAATGACGCTAAAGCGAAAGCTGCTGCGGATGCAAAGGCAAAAGCGGCAAATGATGCTAAGGCTGCTGCAGACGCGAAAGCAAAAGCTGATGCTGATGCAAAAGCATCTGCAGCAAAAAAAGCCGCTGAAGAAGCTGCCACTAAAAAAGCGGAAGCCAAACGAATTGCCTCTTCAGCCAAGCAGGATTTTGAAAATAAAATTAAACATGCATGGGATACACCATCAGGTTCATCGGGTAAACGTGCAACTGCACGCGTTACTCTAAGTGAAAGTGGTGCGGTGCAATCTGTTGTTGTTAATTCCAGTGACCCAGATATGAAAGCAAGTATTGAAGCTGCCGTTCGCGCTGCTGCACCATACCCTATGCCTTCAGATCCAGATGCACGACGCGAGGCAAGATCATTTACCTCAAGTTTTACATCAAAATAGTAAATGCATTAACACCAAATAAAGCCATTGACTAAAACAATGGCTTTATTTAATAATTTTTTGTTTTATTTTTAAACACTTTTATATTGTTTTAACAGTTCTTAATAATCATTTACTTTAAATATAATAAAATCGTGCCATTATGTGAAACAAACACAATAAACCATTTGATTTGAGTTAATAACGAATGATGGAAAAAACTCGTAAACATCTACTCTGCCTAGCTATTCTTACCTCTTTAGGTGCAACCATTTCAATTTCTGCACATGCACAGTTGCACCTAGAAATTGCTAAAGCACCTGAAGAAGCTCCCAAAATTGCAATTATTCCTTTTGCAAATGATTCTAGTCTTTATCCTATTATTGAAACTGACTTAAATCGTTCAGGTAAATTCGCAAGTGCATCACAAAACCTCCCTGCCACGGCAAGCATGAACAACCCAAATGCTGCTGCTTGGCAAAGTGCTGGAGTTCCTTATGTTGTAACAGGAACAACTAAACAAAATGCGGATGGTGCATACGAAATTCACTATCAATTATATGATGTTCAAAAACAACAATATTTGTTAAACGAATTACTCACTGTTCCTGCCTCTCGTTTACGTGCAGCAGGACATATGATTAGTGACACCATTTATGAAGCACTTACAGGCATTAAAGGTGACTTTAGTGGCCGTATTGCTTATGTGTTACGTAATCCAGCAACACCAAATGAACGCTATACATTACAAATTGCAGATACAGATGGTGCACAACCACGTACTGTACTAACTTCACGCGATCCTATTCTTTCCCCTGCTTGGACACCTGATGCGAAAAAAATTGCATACGTTTCATTTGAAACTAAACGTCCTGCAATTTATGTTCAAGATTTAGCAACAGGTCAGCGTGAAAAATTAGCAAGCTTCCGTGGCTTAAATGGGGCACCAAGCTTCTCGCCAGATGGCAAAAGCATGTTATTTACAGCTTCTATGCATGGCAACCCTGAAGTTTATCAAATGAACTTACAGACTCGCGAATTGCAACGTATGACAAATGATAGTGCAATTGATACAGAAGCACGCTATGCACCCGATGGAAAATCATTTATTTTCACTTCTGACCGTGGTGGTTCTGCACAAATCTATACCTATAACTTAGATACAGGCTCAACCAAACGCTTAACTTTCCGAGGTGCATTCAATGCTCGTGGAACATTAAGTGCAGATGGTAAAAAGTTAGCTCTTGTACACCGCCCTAGTGGTAGTAATTACAAAGTTGCTATTCAAGATTTAAACTCGGGTATTACCAATATTTTAACACCAACAAGTTTAGATGAATCTCCAAGCTTCTCTCCTAACGGACAAATGGTGGTATATGCAACACGTGAAGGAAATCGTGGTTTATTGTCAGTTATGTCGTTAGATGGACGTTTCCGTATGAACTTACCAAGTGAACAAGGTGAAGTTCGTGAACCTGCATGGGCACCTAAATAATTTTAAAATTTCAAACTAACTTTAGAGATCAATACTATGAAAACTGTTAAATTTTTAGTTTTACCACTTTTAGCTACCGCTTTAGTTATGACGGGTTGTGCAAGCCGTAAACCTGCAAATATAACGGATGCAACACAATTTCCAAATGGTGCAGGAAGTGTAAACACTTCAGGTTTAAGCGAAGATGCAGCATTAAATGCACAAAACTTAGCTGGTGCTTCTTCAAAAGGTGTAACTGCTGCAAATAAAGCATTTTTAGCAAAACGTGTAGTTCACTTTGACTATGACAGCAGTGAATTAACCAACCAAGACTATCAAACACTTCAAGCACATGCCCAATTCTTAATGGCAAATGCAAACTCACGTGTTGCACTTACAGGTCATACAGATGAGCGTGGCACACGTGAATACAACATGGCTCTTGGTGAGCGTCGTGCAAAAGCTGTTGAAAACTTCCTTGTAACAACAGGTGTTAACCCAGTTCAACTTGAAGCTGTAAGTTATGGTAAAGAAATGCCTGTAAACGCAGGTCATGATGAAAATGCATGGAAAGAGAATCGTCGTGTAGAAATTAACTACGAAGCTGTTCCACCACTTTTAAAATAATATTTTGAGTTCTACATAAGACATCAAAAATAAAAAAGCACTTCATTTTATGAGGTGCTTTTTTATATCGGTTTATTCGAAATTCTTTTAAGTTTGAGGATTTTCTTCCGAGCTTTGCATGGCTTCTATTAAATCGTGTTTATTTACTTTTTTATACTCAGGCTTAGCTTCATAATCTTTCCATGCTGCTTTTACGCTATCTACAGAAATATCATCAAGTTTAATTGCCTCATTAGGCGTTGGAGTCTTATCAAACTTTAATGTTGTCATTTTTCACTCTCCAATATTTTTCAATTATTTATATCAACATAGCAGTTCCTAAAATAGTTGCAAGGGTAAAATCACGTCAAATAGTGTAGTTTAATTTTTCTTTTAGCGCGTTCTGCTCTAAAATAGTCCGCAATATTGTTTTTGATAAGTCTTATCAATCCTATTTTCGGAGTTTCCCTACCATGTCATACCTCACCCTCGATCAATTCTTACAAAAACAAAGTGGTAATTTAACACCTGAACTTGCTCAAGTTATTGAAACAATTGCCAACACTTGTAAAGATATTGATCAACTTTTACAAAAGGGTGCTTTAGCAGGTGTTTTAGGTAGCGCACAACACGAAAACGTACAAGGCGAAGAACAAAAGAAATTAGATGTTATTTCTAATGACTATTTAATCGATGCTTTAAAAGTACATCCACATGTAGGTGGTTTGGCTTCTGAAGAATTAGACGAATTTACCCCAGCACAAGAAAATGGTGAATACCTTGTTTTATTTGATCCATTAGATGGTTCAAGCAACATTGATATCAACATGTGCGTAGGGACTATTTTCTCTATTTTGCCTGCAAAAAATGCAGTTACTCAAGCTGAAGATTTCATGCAAGCAGGCGTAAATCAAGCTGCTGCAGGTTACGTACTTTATGGCCCATCTACAATGATGGCATTAACAGTTGGTGCAGGTACTGTATTCTTTACTTTTGACCCTGAATCTAAAGAATTCTTACTTACTTCAGACAATATTCAAGTTGCTGCTGATACTAAAGAATATGCAATTAATGCATCAAACCAACGTCATTGGGAAGCACCCGTAAAACGCTATATCGATGAATTACTAGCAGGTAAAACTGGTCCACGCGAAAAAGACTTCAATATGCGTTGGGTTGCATGTATGGTAGGTGATATTCATCGTATTCTTTGCCGTACAGGTATTTTCATGTATCCATACGATACAAAAGATCCTAAAAAAGCAGGTCGTCTACGTTTAATGTACGAAGCAAACCCTATGAGCATGCTTATGGAGCAAGCTGGTGGTGCATCTACCACAGGTCGTGTACGTATTTTAGATATCCAACCAACTGAACTTCATCAACGTGTTCCTGTTGTTATTGGTTCTAAAAATGAAGTTGACCTTGTCACTCAATACCACAACTAATTTCAAAAAATGAAAGTAAGTCATGCAAACTGCATACTTACTTTCATGGATAAAATCTCCCATGCCAGCTTTTTTTCTAGATTCAAAAGATAATCCTAAAATTAAACACTTACGTGGTTTAATTGATCAAAATGCTTATCGTAAAAAAAACCGTCAAACTGTACTTGAAGGCACGCATTTAAGCCTTGCTTGGTTAGAACAGAAACGCCCTATCGTTTCAATTTTTACAACTGAAGTCGCTTATAGCCACCCAGATTTAGAAAAAATTGTTTCTTTATACGATGGCAATGTCTTTGTATTAAGCGAATCTTTATATAAAGATTTAAGTACTTTAGGTACATCTTTGGCTTGTCTTGCAATTGTAGACTTACCTACATCTCGTGATGCTCTTAATTTTACTGAAGACACGCTTATTTTAGACAACATTCAAGACCCAGGTAACGTAGGTACTTTATTACGTTCAGCTGCAGCAGCAGGTATTGAGCAAGTTGTATGTACAAAAGGCTCTGCTTCTATTTGGTCACCACGCGTTTTACGTGCGGGAATGGGTGCACATTTTTCATTAAATACGTATGAAAATGTGGAACTTGAAGATATTTTAAGTAAATTCACCATTCCTGTTTATGTTACTAGCTCACATCAATCTGAAAGTTTATATAGCAAAAACTTAAGAAAACAATGTGTTTGGATTTTAGGTAACGAAGGGCAAGGTGCATCTAGCTATGCTTTAAAAAATGCCGAAGCTGTTGCCATTCCACAACCCGGTGGTCAAGAATCTTTAAACGTAGCAATTGCAGGTTCTATTTGCTTCTTTGAAATGGTTCGCCAACGCCTTTAAAAACATCGTTATTTTATTTTAAATAAGCTAGCCCTTATTTAAAAATAGATTACACTAGAAAAATAATAACTTGTGATGTCAACCCAACCATTGTTTTCAACGTTATATAGAATATAAACTTGTTAATGATGGTGGGGATTCAATGACAGGATTTTCCATCTCTATGGACTCAGCACCCAAACAGTCTCGGATAGAAACACCAAGTACTCTTAAGAGTACTGCCGAACTTCGCCTAAAAAACTTCATGAATGAAGTTACAGGCCGTGCTTTAGTTATGATGGAAAGTGCAACTCAGGGACATCATGGTATTGCAATGGATTTGGTACAAGAAGCTTTTATTTCTTTACACAAATCTTATTCAGACAAAACCACAGATGAATGGTATCCCCTGTTCTACACCATTTTAAATAACAAATTACAAGATTGGCGCCGTAAAGAAGCTCGTCGCGCACAACCTTTTTCTTTTTTTAAAAAAGTGAGTTTAGACGATGACGATATTGAACAACTTGATATTGTAGATGAAAGCACACCCAATCCTTTTGATTTTTTAGATCAAGCTCTTGATGCTGAAGAAATACAAAATGCGATTGCGCAACTTCCAACACGTCAACAACAAGCTTTTATGCTTCGTGCATGGGAAGGATTTGATACTAAAACCACTGCACAAGTTATGAATTGCACCGAAGGCAGTGTAAAAACGCATTACCACCGAGCAATTCAAGCTTTGCGCTTAAGTTTGTCACACATGAATCCATATACAGGAGGATCATCCGAATGAAACAAGATGATTTCTTAAAACAAGTTTCTTCCAAGCTTGATGGACTCGCACAGCATCACCAAAATAAGCCTGCTGTGATGAACCATGTTTTGGAAAAAATCCAAGATAAAAAGCAATCTAGATACGGTTTTTTTAAAATGTCTGGATATGCTTTAGCAGCAGCAATTACAGGATTTGTAGTACTTCCAAATGCATTGGATATTACAACTCAACCTGAAAATCAGGCAGTTGTAACCCCAAAACTTTCACCTCAAATGGTTGAAGATTTGGAAATGTTAATGGTGATGGGCGAGGACCAAGTTCAACATGGTAGCTAAAAGAAGATTAGTGCTTACATTTTGCATACTTGGTTTTTTGCAAACAAGTTTCGCAGGCTTTGATCGTTTTTGGTTTTTTTCCAAAGATGCAGATACACAAGTCAGCGATACTTGGGACAGCATGAGCGAAGAAGAACAACAAGCACTGATTAAACGCTACCAATCTTTAAATAAAGAGCTCCCCGCATCTGCTCGAAACTCATTACAACAACGTATGGATTGGTTTAGCCAACTTCCTGAAGCAGAAAAACAGCAAATGCGAGAAGCTTGGCAAAAAATGAGTACGCAAGAGCGTAAAGAGTTAAGCCAACGTTTACAAAATGCTGCGCCAGAAAATCGTGCAATCATTCGTGAAGAATATATTCAAAAATATAAAACAACATATAACAATTAAAATAGTACAGCTAAAATAAAAAGGTCTCTTCTGAGACCTTTTTATTTAATATTACTATGAGTCATATTCATCAATTAAGGCATAAATTTGACGAATATTAGAACCACTTAATTTCGTTTTCTCGCCTTTTAATAACTGAATAAGCTTTTCAATGAGTTTTAACAAATCTGAAGTTTGATGAGGACCATGTGCTAACAAATAATCAACGATTTGCTGATCAATATGAACTCCTCGACGCTCTAGAACAGAATTAACCAAAGCAAGTCGATCGGCAAATAAGCTTCCACTAGGTACCTTAACGCTTACTGCTTGCGTTAAACGTGACTGTAGATCTGGTAATTCAAGTTTAAGTTCTATTGGTGCAAAACGAGATGAAAAGACCAATTGACCGCCCATTTCATCACTATAATTAATTAAGTGAAAAACAGCACGTTGCCAATGAGGAACTCCACTAATCGCTTCAATATCATCTAAAGCCACTAGGTCGTACTGATCAAGTGAAGTAATTGCTTCTGTTGGTGCATCTAACAACTCTAGTAAAGAAACATGAATTGCCGTTTTACCAATTTCTAAATAAGAATCGCAAATGGCAGACAATAAGTGGCTCTTTCCTGTTCCTGCCCCGCCATATACGTAAAATCGATTTAAGAGTCCTGCGTGCAATTGTCTTACTGCATCGACAACATGCCCCCAACCTGGACCCGAAAAATCACTAATTCGGGCATCAAGCTGTGGTTCTATGTCTAGCTGCAATTGACGCATAAATATATTATAACCCTAAGAATCTTTATTATCTGAAGCTTCAATACTACCCGATTTTTCGCTCTCTTGCAGTGCTTTTGCCTGATGCTTTTTCAGCTCAATATCCACTTCAATTTCGTCTGTTTCAATACTTATAGAGCCAGTTTGAACATCTTGTGAAACTGCAATATGTGGTTGATACATCTGACTTTGTTCATAGTAATCTCGAAGATGCTTCAACAAGACAACAATAACAGCCGCAACAGGTAATGCAAGTAGCATTCCTAAGAAACCTGCAAGTTGTGCTCCAGCTAACACTGCGAACACAACAGCAACAGGTGACAAACCAATTTTATCGCCCAATAAGAATGGCTGAAGAATATATCCCTCGATTGCTTGACCAATCATGAAAACAATACCAACTAGTAACAATTGCATCCAATCTAGACCGAACTGGAAAAATGTCGCAACTGCCGCAGCAATAATTCCAACAGCAAATCCTAGATACGGAATAATACTAGCAAGCCCTGCAATCATGCCAATAATCAAGCCAACTTCCAAACCAATAAGCTGTAAACCTACGGCATATACAACGCCCAAAAGGAACATCACAAGGAACTGTCCCTTAACAAATGCACCTAAAATGTTATGGCATTCACCCACAATTTTCAGTGTCGATTTTTCATAAGGACGAGGGATAAGTCGACGTAAACTATCAAGCATTTTTTCCCAATCTAGTAAAAAATAGAATGAGATAATTGGAATTAAAACAACCGTTCCACCCACCTGAATAAAGCTCAATCCTGACTGTGCTAATCTTGCAATAACAGTCTGAATACTATCTGCACTATAGTTAGTTTGAATATATTCCATAACTGCCGCAGAAATTTGATCTACATCTAATTCCATAGGAACAAGATCAAATGTATGCGATGACCAAGGTAAAAAAGTATAATTAACCCAATGAATTCCAGCAGGAATACTCGATTTTGCATACATTAACTGTTGCCAAACCAAAGGAGCTAAATACCACATAGCCCAAGTAATAACGAGCCCTATACCTATAAAAACAATACTAATAGCTACCCAACGAGGTAAACCGATCTTATGAAGCCTATCTACAAGCGGACTAAATAAATACGCAATTAAAAGTGCACCAAGAAATGGAATAAGCACGGGCTTTAATAGATATAAAACCCAAAGAAGCAATACAATTCCGACAAGGATAAAAATGCGACGTAAGGTGCGATCTACCATAGGAACTCGCCTTTTTTCAGTATATTCATTATAGAAAGTAAAATATTTCGATAAAGATAACATTTTAAAGCATAAATAGCATAAGAGTTTCGTATATTCAGGTTATAATCCCCGCGCGAATGCGGAGACTTCAATATGAGCAACTCAACTTCTACCCCAAACACTGGTTTAAGCTACAAAGATGCAGGTGTCGACATTGAGGCGGGCGACGCGTTAGTCGATCGTATCAAATCTGTCGCTAAGCGTACTGCACGTCCTGAAGTAATGGGCGGTCTAGGTGGCTTTGGCGCACTTTGTAAAATTCCTAAAGGTTATGAAGAACCTGTTCTTGTATCTGGCACAGATGGTGTTGGTACTAAATTACGTTTAGCATTGAATTTGAACCGTCATGACACAATTGGTCAAGACTTGGTTGCAATGTGCGTAAACGATCTTCTCGTATGTGGTGCCGAACCATTATTCTTCCTAGACTACTATGCAACTGGTCACTTAAATATTGATGTTGCTGCTAATGTAGTAACAGGTATTGGTGCTGGTTGTGAACTTGCAGGCTGCGCATTGGTTGGCGGTGAAACTGCTGAAATGCCAGGCATGTATGAAGGTGAAGATTATGACCTTGCAGGTTTCTGCGTAGGTGTAGTTGAGCAAAGTAAAATTATTGATGGCTCTAAAGTTAAAGCGGGTGACGTTTTAGTTGGTGTTGCATCATCTGGTGCTCACTCAAATGGTTACTCATTACTTCGTAAAATTTTAGACGTTAAAAATGTCGATTTAACTCAAAACGTAGATGGTCGCCCTCTTGCTGATGCAGCAATGGAACCAACTCGTATTTACGTTAAACCAATTCTTGAATTGCTTAAACATGTAGATGTTCATGCAATGGCTCATATCACTGGCGGTGGTTTACCAGGTAACCTACCACGTGTATTACCAAATGGTGCACAAGCAGTTGTGAATGAATCATCTTGGGAATGGCCAGAATTATTCAAACTTCTTCAAAAAGAAGGTGGTGTTGAACAATTCGAAATGTACCGCACATTTAACTGTGGCGTAGGTATGGTTCTTGTTGTAGATGCTAATGATGCAGATAAAACTGTTGAAATGCTAAACACTCTTGGTGAAAAAGCATGGACAATGGGTCACATCGCAGACAACGCCGAATCTGTTGCGGGTGCTGACGAAAAAATCCGTGTGATTTTCGCTTAATAGATATCTCATGATTAAAATTGCTGTTCTTGTTTCAGGCAGTGGTAGCAACCTACAAGCCTTGATTGATGCAAATCTTTCAGGGCAAATTGTAGGTGTTATTTCCAATAAACCTGATGCATACGCTTTAGAACGAGCAAAAAGTGCCGATATTCAAACTGCAGTTATTGAACATAAACAATACCCTACTCGCGAAGATTTCGATGCCGTAATGCATCAACAACTTCTAGATTGGAATGTTGATTTGGTAATTCTTGCAGGTTTTATGCGAATTTTAAGCGCTAAATTTGTGCAAAACTGGGAAGGGAAAATGGTCAACATCCACCCTTCTTTATTGCCAAATTATAAAGGCATGCATACGCATAAACGTGTATTAAATACAGGTGATGTTTTCCACGGATGTACTGTTCACTATGTAACAGCTGAATTGGATGCAGGTCAGGCATTGGCTCAAGGTGTTGTAAAAGTAGCACACAATGATACTGAAACAACGCTTGCAAATCGCGTGCATGAACTTGAGCATATTATTTATCCTCAAGTCATTGAATGGATTTGTACAGGAGCTTTAAAACATACTTCAAATGGTGTGATTTACAGAAATCACCCAATGAAAGCACCAGTTCAATTTTGCAAGTTCTAAAATTTAAATCATAAAAAAACGCATCTTAGGATGCGTTTTTTTATTTCTATAATGGCGTATTCTGCTTAATCAGATCTTTTAGCATTTCCGCAACCTCAACGGGTCGCTCTAGAGGGAACATGTGCCCCCCTTTTTCAATACTAAAAGGAATACCAAATTTCCTTTTAGTAATTTGGGGAAATTTACGTGCTAAAAACGGTCCATCTTTTGCAATAACTAAATGCACAGAAACTTTTGGCTTTGCTTGTGGCAACCACCATAAAGATGGATTAGTTCTAAAAATTTCTACCTCATCATCACGTGAAATTGTCAGTTCAACACCACCACGTGCTGTGTCCTCTTTCAAAGCATATTGAATATAAGCATCAAAACAATCTACATCAAAATGTTGGTAAAAACCTTTAGGACGTAATAACTCAGCAGCTTGCTCACGTGAATCCCAATGATCACGACGACGCTTAGACAGACCTGCTGGAGACATTTTATCTAAACTCTTAAGCTTGAGTAATTTTGCAATATGAAAAGCAAAACCATCTCTACCCACAATCAATGGTGGATCAAGCATAATCACTTGCTCAAACAGTTCAGGGCGTTGTAACGCAGCCTGAAATGTAAGAACTGAACCTAGTGAATGCCCCAAGCCTATCACCTTACGACCATTTGCTTGACGAATAACACTATCAATTACTTGTTGGGTTAAGCTTTTCCAGTGATTATCAATTGGATAACGCTTATCAGGTCCAAGTAGTGGTACATAAACGATGTCATAATCATCTTTTAGTGCATCAAATAACTTTTGATACACTTTTGATGGAACACCATTGGCATGTGCAAAATGGATTAAGGGCTTCATTGAATTTTCACATTTTGTTCAGTTTGAACTTGTTTCGAAAGTGACGTTGCAAAACCTTCACCAACTGAAGCTCCCATACGGTCTAAAATAGAATCGAATGGACTATATTCAATCGTATAGTTCACAGCTGTATCAATTTTCAAATCACGCTTTAAGGTATTTAAACTACCTGTTTTATCTGCAACACCTAATTTAACAGCCTGCTCACCTGTCCAGAATAAGCCTGAGAAAATTGCAGGATCATGTGATTTTAATTTTGCACCACGACCTTCCTTTACTGCATTAATAAAATGATCATGAACATTATCAAGTACACCTTGAACATGTGCTTTTTGTGCAGGATCAATTGGTTGTGTCATTGATAGCAATGCTTTGTTATCACCTGCTGTCATTGTACGATCTTGCACACCTAACTTCTGCATCAAACCTGTGACGCCATAATTTGGCATAATCACACCAATAGAACCAACAAGGCTAGATGGATTGACAATAATTTCATCAGCTGCTGACGCAATATAATAAGCACCTGAAGCACCTGTATCGCCAATAACTGCATATACTTTTTTATCTTTATACTGCTTTTTCAAATATTGAATTTCTTGCCAAATTTCATCTGACTGTACAGGTGAACCACCTGGAGAGTTAATATTTAAAACGACAGCTTTACTATTTACATTTTCAAAGGCTTTGCGTAATGATTTAATTGTATCGCTACTATTCACACTTTGTTTATCTGCCGCAATTGTGCCAATAATATTCACGACAGCAAGATGTGATTTCGATGTAGGAGCTGATTCATTATTACTGCAACCATTCCCCATCAAAATAAATAACAAGATAAAAATATAACCAAAAGTTAAAAATTTGAAAAAAATTCCCCAACGGCGTGCTTTACGCTGTTCATCAACAGAGACTAAAATTACTTTTTCAAGTAACTTCCACTCTTCACCCGTAGGCTGTTGTTGATATTTTTGAGTGTTTTGATTCTCATCTTGTGGTTTTGGTGGCCAATCCGACATAAAACATTCCCAAATTTATTAATATTGCTAACATTATATACAATGATAGCGCGTTCTATATTTATACATCATAATTTCCCTGATAATATTTAAATTCTTTTCACACTTTAATGCGCTCTACAAAATTGAAGACAATGACTCATAAAAATTCAAATTTCACACGTTTAATTAATTTTGTAAGTCGCCAACCTCTTAGTGTTGCTCGTTTTACTGCAAAGTTTTTAGCATTATTGGTGAATACTTTTAAATTAACTAAAACAGCTCATATTATTCGGTTAAATCTAGCAATTGCTCTCCCTCATTTAAGCCAAACAGAAAGAAATAAAATTGCTCAAAATGCTATTCAAAATGAAATGATTTCATATTTTGAATTTTTTCATATTTGGGGAGCTAAAAGTGATAAAAATATTGCACGTATCAACAAAGTTCATAATGAGCAGCTCTTTCATAATGCACTTGCTAAAAATAAGGGCTTAGTTTTAGTCATACCACATTATGGTACTTGGGAAATTATGAATGCATGGCTTGCACAATATACTCAAATGACCATTATGTATAAGCCTATCAAAAATGAATCTGCTGATGATTTTGTTCGTAGTGCACGTAGTCGAGATCAATCGATATTGGTACCCACCGATGAATCTGGCGTACGTCAAATTTTTAGAGCTTTAAAACAAGGTGGCACAACCGTTATTTTACCCGACCATTCACCTGATCATTCAGGTGAACTTATACCTTATTTTGGTATCCCCCTATATTCAAGTAACTTAAGTGCAAAACTCATTCAAAAAACTAAAGCTGCAACTTTATTTATGTACGCACTTAGAAATGAAAACAACTCATTCGATATTTTTATAGAGGAAATTGATTCTGCAATTTATACCCAAACAGCAGAACAAGGTACAGAAACTATTCACCAACAACTTGAAGCGTTAATTCGTAAAAATCCAGAAAATTATCATTGGAGCTACAAACGCTTTAATGCTAATCCTGAATTGCAAAAAATTTATAATATTCCTACGGATGACGCCTTAGCCTTGGTCGAAAAAATACGCCTCAGTAAAACTATTCACTAATTTCTCTTTTTAGCCATAATCGATGATCTCGTTCTTTTTTGATCTCGATATGGCTATATTTATCTTGTGAAAACTGAATAGTTCCACTTTGAATCGTGCTCAACATAGGGATATTTAAGTCTTTTAACCGTGATTTTACAACTTCACTTGGATGACCGTATCGATTATTAAAGCCTGCCGATACTACTGCAATCTTAGGTCTAATCCTCTTTAAAAAATCATAAGAAGAACTATGCTGACTACCATGATGCCCAAGTACCAAAACATCTACTTTTAGGTTTGGATAAGTCTGCAAAATCTCATATTCTGTTTGCCAGCCAGCATCACCCATCAATAAATAATTTTGATATTTTTGTGCATTTAAAACTTGAATATATAGCACACAAGAGTTCTCATTTTTATCATATTTAGCAAAAGCGAGTTGCTCTGTTTTAGGTGAAAGTACTTCTATTTTTACATGATTATTAAGTGTAAATATTTGCCCCTGCTTACAGTAAGAAAATTTGGAGTGTGGTAAAACATCAATCTGCTCATTTGAATAAACATGTTTAAAAGTCACATTATTCTTCAAATATGTATATGCACCACTATGATCCTGATCTAAATGTGTAAGAAATAAATAATCAATTTTTTTCATACCATTTACCGATAAAAATGGCTGAATAATTTGCTTACCTACACTAAATTTTGTTTCATCATAATAACCACCTGTATCCACCATGATGGCTGTGTCTGCACTACGAATCACAATAGATTGCCCTTGCCCAACATCTAAAACTGAAAATTCAAATGGATCATCTTTATGCTCACTCCAAAATAATGGAAATAAACAAATTCCTGCCCATGCTTTTGGCAAAAGTCCTTGCGGTGAAAATAAGATAATTAACGAGAGAATCACGCAGATCATGAGCCAAAAATTCATTGCAACTGGGATTAGTTGCGGATGAAAAATTTGATCAATACATTCAACAATAAAGAGAAGTAAACCAATACAAAGATTATTTATTTGGAAAAATAGCTGACTTAATGGTTCAAATAGCAAATAACTTAAGCCTGCTAAAACATCTATGGGGACAATAACCAAACCAATAAATGGAATGGCAAAAAGGTTACTAAAAGGGGTAATCCAAGCAATTTGTTTAAAGAAAATAATCATTAATGGAAATAAAGCAGCAAAGATTTTCCACTGAGATTCCACTAAAATCTTAAGTGCATTTATACTTTTTTGTATTAAATTTTGCTGTTCAAAATTCTGCTCTTGTATGGTTTGATAAATTCTTAACAACACAAAACATGCGCCATAAGACAGCCAAAAAGCTGCCGATAAAATACTAAAAGGATCAACAATTAATAATAATGAAGCGCTTAAAAGTAAAAAGCTTAAAGCTTTAATAGGATACTTAAATAGAATCCACACACTAGCCAGCAAAGTCATTAACAAAGTTCTTAGTGCTGGTATTTCAAACCCGACATAAGCACAATATAAAAATACACAGCTTAAAAATGGGAACAGAAGTAAAGTTTGTTTTGGAATTTTGAAATAAACTTTAGGGCAGTATTTTTTTATTACTTGATGAATCAGCCAACACATCATACAAGCAAAAATAAGAACATGTGGACCTGATATTGCAAGCAAATGACTCATTCCAAAGCGTTGAAACTGTTCTTCTATTTGCTTATTCAATAAACTTTCATCACCTGTTAAAAGTGCAAGCGTTAAACCTTTATGCTGTATTGGTTGCTTTTGAATAAAATAACGAATACCTAGCCGCTGAAGCTCTACCCATCTTTTAAATTTTGCTGTAAAGCTTTGGTTTCTCTTTACATAAGAAGCATATCCAAGTTCTTTGACTTCATCCTCAGATAAAGGCTTCACATGCTTAATCTGAAAATTACCCATCCAATTCTGCTGTATATACCATTGCTCGATATCAAAAACACCAGGTGTTGCATAACTATGAATAGGAGAAACTTTACCTTGTAACCGATAGTACTTCCCTATCTCAAGAGGTTTAAATTGTTCAGCTTTAAGTGAACTATTCCAAATAACGGGTTGCTCAAACTGATTAAGCACAATTAATTTCTGTTGAATTGTTTCAGGTTTTAATTGATTAATAGAGTTCACAGCCACAATAACGTCAACATTATCTGTATGCTGTACTCGATATTTAAGACGTTCTAATAGTTGATTGTTTGAATAATTCACACCAAGAAAACTTGCAATAATAAATGCAAATACCGCACTGATTATACGTAGAGGAATTTTATTGATTCTAAAATAAACTAAAAATAAAACAATAAGTAAAGCCGTAACACTAGAAAAACCAACAGAAGAAAGCTTTAAGTCATTTTCAATATTTTTACCTAAAAAGCTAATGCCGAATATCCATCCAGCACAAATCATTTGAATCATTATTATAAGCTTTATTTTAATTATTACGCGCAATAATAAAGCCCACCAAAGTGGGCTTCAAGGTTACTTGTCGTATTTACAAAATTATTCGTCTACCCAAATACCATCTTGCATATGCAAAATTTTATCGGCAGATTGAGCAAGCACTTCATCATGCGTCACAATCAGCATTGCCATATTAAACTCATTACGTAAATCGCTTAATAATTCGAAAATTTTAACTGCTGTTTTACGATCTAAGTTACCTGTTGGCTCATCTGCAAGCATCACCGCAGGCTTAGTAACCAAAGCTCGCGCCATTGCAACTCGCTGACGCTCACCACCAGAAAGCTCACCTGGCTTATGTGTTAAACGATGAGATAATCCCACTCGATCTAACAAATATTCCGCTTGTTCTTTAACTTTTTTATAGCTCGTACCATCACGCAGCATTAAAGGCATTGCAACATTTTCCAACGCAGTAAATTCAGGTAATAAATGATGGAATTGATACACAAAACCTAAATGTAAATTACGCTGAAAACCACGTTCAGATTCACCTAAAGTGTCAAATCGTTGTCCATTTAAAAATACCATACCTTCCGTTGGACGCTCTAAACCGCCTAACACATGTAATAAAGTACTTTTACCTGAACCACTTGAACCTACAATAGAAACAAACTGCCCTTCTTCAACTTTTAAATCTAAACCACGAATCACTTCGACTGTAGTTTTTCCATCGGTAAAATGCTTCGATACATTCTTTGCTTCAAGGACTACTTTATTCATAACGTAATGCCTCTGCAGGTTGAATTTTCGCAGCACGAAAAGCTGGGTAAATAGTTGCTAAGAAACTTAAAATTAAAGATAAACTCACAATCACTACAACATCTTGCCATCTTAAATATGATGGTAAATAGTTAATAAAGTAAGCATCAAATAAATTTAGGCCAAATGCAGTACTAATCCATCCCACAATACTACTAATACTCGTTGCAAGAATAATCCCTAAAATAGCACCAGAAACTGTTCCAATTACGCCAATAACAGTTCCTTGAACCATAAATATTTTAGTAATTGTGGCAGGTGAAGCACCTAAAGTTCTTAAAATGGCAATATCTGCTTTTTTATCGGTTACAACCATAACCAATGAAGACACAATATTAAATGCAGCAACCAATACAATAAGAAACAACAGTAAGCTCACCATTGCTTTTTCCATTTGAATTGCACTGAATAAATTACCGTGTGTAAACGTCCAATCAGAAGCATAAAAATTAGATGGTAATTCACGTACAATTTCATTTGAAACAATAGGTGCTTGGAAAATATCATCTAACTTCATACGTACACCTTGAGCGCCATCAGGAAGGCGTAAAAGTGTGGAAGCATCATTGAGTGCGATATAACCCATCATTGAGTCAACTTCGGCACCAATACTAAAAATACCAACAATTTTAAAGCGTTTAAAACGTGGTACAACACCCGCTGGAGACGGCGTAGCTTCTGGTAAAACTAAAGTAACATTGTCATTTAAACCTAAACCTAAGGCATCCGTCAGTTGTTTGCCTAAAACAATACCAAACTCACCTTTTTTTAGATTATCAATATTACCTTCAACCATATGATTTTGTATGATAGAAACCTTCTTCTCATACTTTGGTTCTATACCTGTCACCATAATGCCAGATACTTGACCTTGAGCTGTTAACATCCCCTGTAATTGCGTGAAAGGTGCTGCACCTGTCACATGTGGATGTTGCTCAATTTTTTTGGCAAGTTCAGGCCAATCTGTTAATATTTGGGTTGAAGAAACAGTAGCTTGCGGTACCATACCCAAAATACGATCTTTTAATTCACGATCAAAACCATTCATTACAGAAAGGACAGTAATGAGTACGGCAACACCTAAGGTAAGGCCAATCATTGAGACCAAAGCAATAAAAGAAATAAAATGGTTACTGCGCCTAGCGCGAGTATATCTCAACCCTATATATAGCGAGATTGGTTTAAACATACCATCTAGTCCGAGGTAAGATTATGGAAAAATTTCAGCATCAATTTGGTCAAAATGACCGTCGTGTAATGTCGCGTATCGATGCTGCCTTGAGAATCAACTATCAGGTCATTTCTGAACAAGTTGCGCTAAACGACCCTTATGATTCAAATTTTGTGTTGCCACGTTATTTTCTTCTACTTGCAGAATTAGATCAATTTGATCTTGCATTAGACCACGAAATAGAACAAATATCTGAAAAAGATCAACAGATTGCACGCATATTATCGTTATTCAATCAAAAGTTAAACCTCATCACAGGTACTTTATACGATGCAATTGTACAATCCTTGTTACCAATTCCTGAAAATGTGAATATATCTGAAAGTGGTATTAGCTTTTTTTCAGATCAGCCCCTCACAGAAAATACATATATTCATATTACCCTAAGCCATCCCGAGAATTTTTTCCATATCGCAGCTATTGCACAAGTGGTTCATTGCCGTGAAGAGGATAATGGGAAATATAGAACAGGCGCTTATTTTATTACTTTATTGCCACAAGACCGTAGTAAATTAAGTGAAGCTCTTAAACTTATACAAGCACAATAAAGCTGAATTAATCTAGAGATTCAGCTTTTTTAACGGCTCTGCTTTGTATAAGATCTTTATAGAAATATACAAACAGTCCTGTTAGTAAAACCACAGTACCAAGAAATATCATGCTGGTGAGTTTTTCATTATTCAACAATGCCCCAAACACCATTGCAAGTAATGGTGTCATAACTGTGGTTAAAGATAATGTCGTCGCTTTAATATTTTTCACCAATTTAAAATAACAAAACATTGCAAGCAACGAAGCCATAATTACAGCATAAAACAAACCAATTAAAGATTTTGTACTTGGAATATGAGTGGGTGCGTACTGCCAAATGAACGGCAACAAACACAATGCAAACATACTAGAAACAATAATTGAACCAGATGCTTGCGCCATAGGTTCTAGTGGTGCATTAATTTTTTTAACCCAGAAAATAGACATACAATATACAAAAACGCTAATGAGCATTAAAACAATACCTATTGGCTGTATATGATGTTCACTTCCTCCCACACAAATAATCATTAAACCAATAACAGCAATCAGCATCCCAACCCATTGCATACGGTGTAAATGAATATTAAATACGAATCGACCAATAAGCCCGGTCATAATGGGCGCTAAGCCAAACATCAATGCGATAATGCCCGAACTTAAATAACCCGTTGCTAAATACGTAAAAATTTGCGAGCCAATAAAACTACAAGCGCCAGCAATATAACTATGAATAGAAAGAAAATTAAGCTGTAACTTTACTTTCATTAAGAAAAGCAGCACTAAAGATAAAGGCAGTGCTATAAAAAAACGTAATACCAAAGCCCACAAACTATGAAGATCTGAAACGCTCCAGACAATAGCAAGAGGTGTTGTCGACCAAATAAATATCAGCAATACATAAGTCGATATTAAGTTTGCTTTAGATGGGATCATAAATATTTAGGCTGTTTTACGTTTGTGTTTTTGAATGGTCTGATCCAACGAACTAGAAAACTCTCGCTTATCACGCTCAGCAAGTGGCGGTGGTCCACCTGTTTGTACACCTGCACCACGTAAAGTGTCCATAAAATCACGTAAATGCAGACGAGCCTTGATATTTGCAGTTGTATATACTTCACCACGCGGATGAATAGCAACACCACCCTTTTCAATCACCTGTGCTGCAAGAGGAATATCTTGTGTAATGACAATATCATTCTCTTTCATACGATCTACAATTTCTTGATCTGCAACATCTGCACCACTCATTACCTGAATTGAGTTAATCCGTACAGATGGTGTAATACCGACACTTTGATTTGCCACAAATGTAACTTCCATTTGATAACGATCCGATGCACGAATAATCACATCTCTCAAAATACGTGGCAAAGCATCAGCATCAACCCAAAGTTTAAATGGCAGCACAGGAAAACCCTAAATAATTAAGCATGATTAGTCTATCAAATTTGTATCACTCACATGATAGATAATCTCTTTTAAAGTCCTCTATCTAGATTTGTATATACACTTGCTATCTAAGCAGATTTTGATTAGCTTTAAATGAATGTTTTGTTACATGAAAAAGATAATTTTCAGTTTCTTTTAAGCTTATGACTTGAAAATTTCAAATAACCCTCGATCTAATAGATAAATACAACCCAAAATCAATTGTGCATATGAAAAATCAAAATAGTCCTGAACGGATCACCATTGAAGATCAACACTTCGGTAGTCATGCAGAGCACTGGAATTTGCTCACAGACCAACCAGCCATAGATGTGCCAAAATGGTTAGGTATGGCACTTGATGCTCCAATTATGCCAATGGGTTTGTGTCGAGCAGAAGCTGAAATGGATGAACAATCTTGGCTAATTCAAGGTCCAAGTACGGCAGCCATTTTACTCAACCAAGTCATTGATGTTGAAAATAATAAACCTAAAGCGGTTAAAACTGCTTTTCCAACCTTTGATAGCCCATATAAAGTAGATGCAAAGATTGAACGCATTATTTGTGGGAAATCAAATGCTCAAGCGGTACTTCAGCTTAATGTAGGCTCTGGTGTTGCCTATGCATTTGACAACTTATATAGCGTAAACCGCCAACAATATAACAAAGATCAAACGTATAGCGTTCAACTCAATGGCTGGGCATACGAACTAGAAGCTGTGTCAGATCACGAACAAATCATTGTAGATGATCCTGCTTCTATTAAGCACCACCGCGCATTGAATGATATTTTGGCAGAACATGGTGGCGTTGCACCAGAAAACTTACAAGAACTACTCGATGCTTGGGAACCTAAAAATGACGATGACAAAGAACCAGTTACCGTCAATTTTTCAAAAATGATTGCTTATCTTTATGGTGAAACCATAGGACAAGAAGATGAAGCATGGTTCCAAGGTAAAATTGTGGGTAAAACTTCTATGAGTTTTATGGATAATGAATACACACTTTATGATATCACTCTGTTTTTAGAGGAAAATCAACCTGCGATTCTTGCACGTATTGCAACAAAAGATCATGCCTATAGTCACTTTGAAATTGGTCAATACATTCGTGGAAATATCTGGCTTCAAGTCAGTATTTTCAATAAAAAACAATAATTTATTTAAATTAAAATCTCGGTTTCATGATCAATTTAATTGAATGAATACCGAGATTTTTTTATAGCTCATTGTTGTTACCTCAATTAAATACAGAATATTTGATTATTTTTTCCATAAATAAAGACTGTTTTTTAATCAAATTAAATTCAAAAAATAATAGTTATCCACAGATTTAAATTCAATTCTGTATTTTTAAATTCAAAATATTGTGAATACTTTTATTCTAATTAATTTACTTAGATATAATCTGAAAGCCTGAATTTACTTGGATTAATATAATAATTTGACAATAACTCTATTAAATAAAAAATATATTAAGTTAATTTTAAATAGTACTTTATTTAATCAATTTTTTATGTTAAAAATATGACAAACTAATGGAATCAACGATAAATAGATCATCGGAAATAATATCTATGAGAATCGTGCAAGAAGAAAATTTACAACAAGTGGAACATCGAATTGGAAATCGCTACCAATTAGATCTTATATCATGCCTATTTTTTGCATTGGGGATGTTTATTTCTGCTTATTTATTACATACATTTGTTTTCTAATACGTAAATTCAGTTTTAGATTCATCCAAATATCAAAAAGCCCATCTATTGATGGGCTTTTGCATGTCTTTTAATTTTACTTAAGCATTGCGTTTCGCAAAATCGTCCATGAAGTTTACAAGTGCTTGTACACCTTCTAGTGGAACCGCATTGTAAATACTTGCACGCATACCACCCACTGAACGGTGACCTGCCAAGTTTAATAAATGCTGTTCCTCAGCTTCTTTCAAAAATTGTTTTTCAAGTTCCGGTTTTGCTAAAGTGAAAGGCACATTCATAATTGAACGGTTTGCTTTTGCAATTGGATTTGCATAAAAATCGCTTGCATCGATATAACCATAAAGAAGTTCTGCTTTTTTCACATTTTCTTTATGAATTGCATCTACACCACCTTGCTCAATTAACCATTCAAATACCAAGCCAGATAAGTACCAAGCGTATGTTGATGGTGTATTTACCATAGAACCATTTTTTGCTTGATCACCATATTTTAAAATGCTTGGAATTTCAGATTTCGCTTGATCTAATAAATCATCACGAATAATCACAAGTGTTAAACCAGCAGGACCAATATTTTTTTGTGCACCAGCGTAAATTAAACCAAACTTAGTGACATCAATTGGTGCAGATAAAATACTTGAAGATAAATCGGCAACTAAAGGCTTATCTGTTTTTGGAATCGCTGCAAACTGGATACCGCCAATTGTTTCATTTTCAGCATAATGAACATAAGCAGCATCAGCAGATAAGTTCCATGTGCTTTGATCTGTTATGGCTAACTTACCATCAGCATCGGTTACGCCAGCTTCAATAACATTAATATCGCCATAGCGTTTTGCTTCTTTCAGTGCTTTTTCAGACCAAATACCTGTATGAATATAATCAGCTTTGCTGTTTTTACCCAAAAGGTTTAACGGAATAGCTGAAAATTGCAGCGATGCACCACCCTGTAAAAATAGAACTTTATAATTTTCAGGAATGTTCATGAGTTTACGTAAATCTGCTTCTGCCTTTTCAGCAACAGCAACATAGTCTTTACTACGATGGCTCATTTCCATAATGGAAAGCCCCTTCCCTTGCCAGTCGAGCATTTCAGCTTGAGCTTTTTCTAAAACGGCAGTAGGTAATGCAGCTGGACCAGCACAGAAATTGTACGCGCGCATGATTTTTCCTTTCAAAGTGAAGCACAATAAAATAAGGGCATTTAACCACATCTTTAATGCTCTTGCACAAATTTATTCCAATCTAGAACTATTATTAAAGCTAAAAAATCAATATAGATTAAAAAGATATATTTATTGTATTTTTCACTTTTAATTTGGAGCTAATCCTATTATTCTCCTTGGTATTAAGCTTAAATTCACGCACCCACCCTCTGTATTTGTCAAATGCTAACGTACTATAAAATATGAAAATTAAATACTCTCATGCTGCCTTAAAATATACGTTACTCACTGCAATGATTTTTTGCAGCAACACAAGTTATGCCCAAACTATTAGCTTCCAAGATGCTGAAAAACAACTAATCCAAAACTCTTATAATACGCAAGCTTTCCAAAACCTAACCGAAGCATCTAAACTTTCTGCTGAAGCCGTAAAAAATCTAGGCTTGCCTCAAATTGATTTAAATGTTCGCGCAATTTCTTACCATACTCGGGTTGATGTCCCACTCGAAACACTTAAAAACAACCTAAATCAGGGCTTAACAGATAATATTAATAATAAAATTGATCAGCTTCCCAATCTAGATCCAACAATTGCAAATGATCTAAAAGGCTTATCTCAGCAAGGGATTAGTGAGGGTGTTGGCTTAATTCCAAATAGTTATGACATGACATTAAAAGATCACATGGTGAGACCAACGATCTCTATGATCATGCCTATTTATACAGGTGGTTTAATAACAAGTACGAAACAAGTCGCTGAAATTATGAAACAGCAAGGACAACTCAACGAGCAACAACAACAAGATTTACAACTTTTTGATTTGATACAAGTTTATTTCAATGTTCAGCTGCAAAAGCAATTATTTAGCTCTAGCCAATACAATAAAAAAGCAATGCAAATGCATTATGACAATGCATTAAAATTGGAAAAACAAGGTTTTATTAGTAAGGGGCAACGCTTACAATTTGAAGTTGCTTTAAACACAGCAAAACGTATTGAACAATCGACACATGCAGCATTGCAGTCTAGTCTATTTCATTTAAATAATATGCTACACGACAGTCAAATTACTCAGTTAAGCACTCCATTATTTGTCAATACAAACACACAACTTTCACTTAATTCATTACTAAAATCTTTCAACAATCAATCTACTTTAATTAAGAAGCTAGAAGCCGATTCAAAGCTAGCAGCTGAGAATGTCAAAGTTAAAAATGCAGCTCAAAAGCCCAAATTATTCGCTTTTGGTGAATATGCACTAGATGAAAAAGACAATTGGATTGTCGGAGTTGCAGCACAGTACAATTTATTTTCAGGCGTGAGCAAAGGTAAAAGCATTCGTGCTGCTGAGTTAGAACATTCAGCAACTAAACTTTTGACAGCACAAGCAAAAAAAGAAATTGAAAATATTATTTATAAATCTTTTAGCGAATTAACAACAGCACAGCAAAGTAATACCCTCATTCAAAGTAACTTTTCGGCAGCTGAAGAAAACTTAAGAATTCAAACTTTATCTTTTAAAGAAGATATGGGAACAGCAACGCAAGTCATTGATGCTCAAAACCTTATTTATGCGTTAAAAACTGAAAGTGCCGTAAATGCTTATAAGTATGTTCTGTCTTTAGCAAGCTTATTACAAAGTAATGGATCTCTCCAGAGTTTCCAGAGCTTTTTAAATCAACCAAACACCCACTATATTAAATAATAAGTGAGTCATATATGACTGATGAACAACACATTGAACAAGCTGAAAATGTTCATTCACCAAAGAAAAGCTCTCGTTCGGCTCTTCTTAAAGTCGCTATTATCTTAGTCGTACTCATTATTGGATTGTTAATTGCTTTTGGTCTATGGAAAAGCTATCAACCTTCCGAATTAGATTTACAAGGTCGAGTTGAAGCTGAAACTTTATATGTCAGTACAAAAGTACCTAGCCGTATTGAAGAACTTTTTGTTCAAGGTGGTGAAACCGTACGCAAAGGCGATCCTCTAGTACGTTTAAGCAGTCCTGAGGTAGACAACCAAAAGAAGCAAGCTCTAGGTGCATTACAAACAGCTTTAGCTTTACAAGCAACTGTTGATAGAGGTGCTCAAGCTGAAAATATTGAAACGCTATATGCAAATTGGCAAGCGTTAAAAGCACAAGCAAGTTTAGCAAATACAACCTATCAACGTGGCAGCAAGCTTTATAAAGAAGGTGTAATTTCACGCCAACGTCATGATGAAATGAAAGCAGCTGCCCAATCTACTGCAAATTTAGCTGAAGGTGGTTATCAGCAATATCTTCGTGCAAAACGTGGTAGCACCTCTGAACAAAAGCAATCTGCAGATGCTCAAGTTCAAATTGCAACTGCTGCAGTTGATGAAGCAAATGCTTTACTCGATGAAACACTCTTAAACGCTCCTATTGATGGCATTATTTCCAAAACTTACGGCAATGTTTCCGAATTAGTAGGAATTGGTGTACCTATTATCAGCATTATCGACCAAAAGAATCTTTCGGTAAGCTTGAATGTTCGTGAAGACCACTATCAATATCTTTATAAAAAGAAAGAATTGAAAGGTTTTATTCCTGCATTAAATCAGACTGCAACATTTAAGCTTAAAGAAATTAGTCCTCAAGGGGATTTTGCAACCATTAAAACCACACGCCAAACGGGTGGTTATGACATCCGCAGCTTCAAATTTAAACTAGTACCAACCAAGCCTATGCCTAACCTTAAAGTGGGTATGAGTGTTTTATTTGATGTCAAACAGGTGAAAAATTAATGTGGTTTGGCATTCAGCGGGAACTTAAATATTTACTAAAAAATAAATGGGACTTGGCACTTGTTACCCTTGTGCCACTGTTTCTTATTGTCATGTTTAGTGCAATGTTTACCCAAGGTTTGCCAAGACACCTACCCATTGGAATTATTGACCAAGATCAAAGTAATTTAAGCCATAAAATAGAAAATTACTTGTCTTTGAATGACACTATTCGCATTGTTACGATTTCTCCAAGCCAAGAAGAAATTGAACACCTGCTCAATAAAAATAAAATTTGGGGCTATGTCCATATTCCTGCTGGTGCAGAACAAAGACTAACTCGTGGTCAAGATGCTGAAATTAACATGGCATACAACCAAAGCTATTACAGCATTGGAGATATGCTTTCATCAGCTATGCTCACAAGTACTCTGCAAGCAACAGCAAACTATTTAGGTACGGAATTTTTTGTAAATGATATTCCACATTTTAATATTCCAACACCCAATATCAAAATGTCTTTATTGTTTAATCCAAATTTCAATTATGAGTTTTATCTTGAACCTTATGTAATTCCCGCAATTTTTCATTTATTACTCGCATGTTGTGTAGCTTTTTCCGTTGGACAAGAATTTAAACAACGTAAAGCACAAGAATGGATTAGCCAACAAAGTCTTTGCTCTGCCATTCTTTCTAAAAATATCGTTTATGTTGTTATTTTTAGCATCTGGACATGGATATGGATGTTCTGGCTTGTTGATATTCGTGGTTGGTTTGTCGCTGGACACTTATGGGTTATTTTACTCGCACAAGTTTTATTCTATTTGGCGTATGCCTTAATTAGCACATTCTTAGTTTTAATTACTAAAAAATCCTTAGAGGTTTTTGGTGTATTAGCGGTTTATGGTGGTTCATCATTAAGCTTTGCAGGTGTCACTTTACCTGTCACAGAAAATGCATCTTGGTTTACCAAGTTATGGTCAAATATTATTCCTTACACACACTATGCACGTTTACAAACTCAACAATGGGTTATTGGTAGCCCTGTAAAAACCTCTGTTGAGCCTTTATTTGCACTAGTTATATTTTGTATTGTTAGTTTTATTATTGCGTTCATTTTATTAAAAAGATTCTCACAAGGGCAAAAATCATGAAGGAATTTCTATTTTATTATCGGAAAACCTTCAAAAACATTGTCACAAGTGAACCTCTTGTTGCAACGCTTATCCTATCGATCTTCTTTTATGGGATTTTTTACCCAACAGCTTATGATGCCCAACAACCTGAAGGCTTACCCATTGTTATTGTAGATGAAGAGCGCAGTATAACAACTGATCGAATTATCGATAACATTTATAGTAGCCCTGATGTTCACATTGTGACTATTTCAGGTAACTTTTATGAAGCTAAAAAGATGGTACAAGAAGAAAAAGTGCAAGGCATTTTACTCTTACCTGATGGCTTATCAAATAGTTTACGTCGTGGTGAACCTGGTGGAATTGGCTTCTATCTCAGTGCTTCGAATCTTTTAACCACTAAAAAAATTGGGGAAGGCTTAGCCTTATCTGTTGAAAACACATTAGCGCAGCAATATTCAAAACTAGGAAACATCACACAATTTAAGCCTACGGTTCCGATTCATCAAATTCCGCTATATAACACCCTTTCAGGCTATGGTAGTTATGTATTTCCTGCAATTTCATCTTTAATTGTACATCAAACAATCTTACTCGGTTTAGGTATGCTTGTGGCGGGGTACAGAGAACTTAAATGGAAAGCAACACCTATAGAGTTTGGAGCAATTTTTGCAGCTCTACTCACCATTGGCTGTTGTGGTTGTCTATACTTTTTTGGCTTTGTTTTTTGGCTATTTGATTATCCTCATGGGGGTAATTTTTGGGGCATGCTTATTGCCGTACCAATTTTTGTTAGTTCAGTCATTGCCCTCTCTTTGCTCATTGCTTCTTTCATGGATTGTGCAGAACGTATTGGACATATTATTGTTGCGAGCTCCGTTCCGCTCTTTCTTTTAAGTGGCATTGCATGGCCATATGAAGCAATGCCAACTTGGATTCATTGGATTGGTCAAATACTCCCTTCATCTGTTGGTCCACAAATGTTTATCCAACTCAATCAAATGGGAGTACCAACATCTCTTGTCATTCCTAAAATGGTTTATTTAGTTTTCTTTACTATTTTCTGTTTAACAATCGCATTTCATCGATTGAAAAAATGATAATCATTAATAATTAGAATATGTATCATAATGTTTTATTAAATTACACTTAAACATTTAATAGATTTATTAAATTAAACTGTAAAAATAACAACCAGTCACCACGATTTTTACGAAAAATAATAACTGCGTGTCAATTTTGAATGCACAATAAACATCTCCCTGACTTTTAAATATTATTCACACATTATTGTTTCTACTTTAGAAGCACATTGTCTGACGTTTAATGGTTTTAGCTAATTTATATTTTCAGAGCTGAGTATGAAAAGAATTAAGATTAGCCTTGCTTGGCAGATCGTAATTGCCCTTATTATTGGTGTATTGGTAGGCTCTTTCCTACACTATTCTCCTGAATATCGCGATGATTTAGTCATGAATTTCTTGAATCCTTTGGGTTCAATTTTCATTACGCTCATTAAAATGATCGTGGTTCCACTTGTTGTATCTATGTTAATTCTAGGTATTGCAAATAGTCACGGTCAGAGTCTTGGCAAGCTAGGTTTCAAAACAATTTTATATTTTGAAATTGTTACTACAATTGCAATCGTTGTTGGTCTTGTTGCAGCAAACGTATTCCAGCCTGGTGCTGGTATTGATATGTCCTCATTAACGCAAGTCGACATTTCTAAATATGCAGAAACAACACATCAAGTAAGCGAAGCACATCATGGTTTAATACAAACCATTCTTTCGGTTATTCCATCAAACTTCTTTGCTGCTTTAACAAGTGGTCAAATGCTTCCGATTATTTTCTTCTCGGTAATGTTTGGTATTGGTTTAGGTGCACTTGATCGAGAAGTTAAACAACCTTTACTTAATGTATTAAACGCTGTTTCTGAAACAATGTTTAAAGTTGTTCACATGATCATGAAGTTTGCACCTATTGGTGTATTTGGTCTCATTGCTGCAACTGTTGCTAACTTCGGTTTCTCATCGTTACTACCCTTGTTAAAACTTGCACTTCTTGTATATGGCGCGATCCTCTTCTTTATTTTTGCTGTTTTAGGTGTTGTGGCTAAAATTTGTGGCTTCAGCATTTGGACAATTATCAAAATTCTTAAAGATGAATTAATTCTTGCCTATTCAACTGCAAGCTCTGAAACCGTTTTACCTCGTATTATGGAAAAAATGGAAGCTTATGGTGCGCCAAAACCAGTTACAAGCTTCGTCATTCCACTGGGCTATTCATTTAACCTAGATGGTTCGACCTTATATCAAAGTATTGCAGCAATCTTCATTGCTCAGCTCTATGGTATTGATTTAACGCTAACACAAGAAATCACGCTTGTTTTAACCTTAATGATTACATCTAAAGGTATTGCAGGTGTTCCTGGCGTTTCTTTTGTTGTGTTATTGGCAACTTTAGGTAGCGTAGGTATTCCTCTTGAAGGTCTTGCATTCATTGCAGGTATTGACCGTATTTTAGATATGGCACGTACGGCATTGAACGTTATTGGTAATGCTTTGGCAGTACTTGTAATTAGTAAATGGGAAGGCGTATTTGACCAAGATAAACGTAAAGAATATGAGCTTGAATTAAACAGCAAATAATTCTTTGTGTATTAAAAAAAAGGACGCTTAGGCGTCCTTTTTTATTATTTTTTTAAATTTAGTGTCACAACTTCTTCTATAAAAATTTTGTATATTGGTACAATGAAATTAAGTTCGAGTATTACGATAAAATATTTCGCATAAGAGATTTTATGTTAAATAAAACATTATAGAAAAAAATTTTAACTACAAATAAGGTTATATATGAACTCTAATGAAGACAGCGAGATCGTTAATCAAGTACTTTTGTTATTGATTGAAATTGATAAACAGCTAAGTAATATCAAAGTACAAACTCCTTCTGAGCTTAAAAAAGTTAAGGGAACATTATTGAATAAAGATATAGATGGGTTTAAGAAAATTAGAAGAAATTTATACAATGGTTTTAGACGACTAGATGAAATTGGCATAAATAATTCTAGAATTGATGAGCTATCATCCAAGATATATTTATTAGTGAAACAACACACTATCTTTCATACTATGCAATAATTCATCTATTTGATAATAAATAAAATATTAAATTTCGTATAATTGCCATTATGTTAAATGGATAGTTTTAGTAGCTATAAAAGGTGTACAGATTATGGTGATGGTAGTGTAAAGCCCACTGTTTTGTTGTATCAATTACAGTAAAATAATTGCTATAAATATCTTGAATACTACGTACTTGTTTTACGACTTCCTTCCATGTTGTTTTTATAGTTAATTCTGTATCTGATGTAATAAATACAACATTACTAAAAGCAATTCCTCTTTTAAAGATCCATTGAGTCAGATCCTCATCTTTTTCGTTCAAGTTGTTATATGATTCCTCTAACTTAAAAGAATCTAAAAAACTTATTGGATAAGAATTAGAAGTTGTTAATAAATCTCGACTACATTCTAATGCTTCTATTCCTGTTAAAAATAAAAAATGATTTAAATTAATGAGGTCTGATGTTAAATCTTGATAGTAATTAGATAACTCTTGCCTAGTCTGCCACGAATATTCTTTTTTCATTTAGACCTTTAATTAAGTTTCCCTAAAATTAACATAATACATGTTATACGAAATTCTTTTAATTTTCCTTTCAAATTAGAATGTTGTCTTATACAAAAAATCTAGATACGTTATTTCTAGATTTTTTAATGATTATTCACATTACATGGTTATTAAGCAATCAATATTTCTCAAAATTATTTAGAAATCCTAAAAAAACTATCAGAGCATCACGCTAAGTATGAATAACAAAAAAGGACGCTTCAGCGTCCTTTTTTACAACCCACATTTCATTATTAGTTGGTAGATTCACCAAATACCGAAACATTAAGGTCACGTATTTTAGTACTACCATTTGGCTTATCAAAACTTACATCATACTGAACCAAGTTTTTATCATAACTATATTCATACGTTACCGTATACAAACTTGGTTGATCTGTCGATTTTTCAATTTTCTTAGACACAATTTTTTTATGTTTTAACTCCGACTTTGGCAAAGCATAAGAAAATTTACGCAAAGTTTTCGTTTCTTTATTAAATTTAGCCTGTAATTCTGGTTCTAAATACGTCAGAAATTGATCGAATTTTTTATCACGTAAATCATTATAAGCATCTGCTGCAACCTGTTCCTGTGCAGGACTCGGGTTAGGAATAGCATCCATTGCCTTTTGACCAAGCTTGTCACAACCCGCTAAAGCAAACAAACTACTTAAAAGCAATATTTTTACTTTCATCATTTACACATACATTCAAACTCTAAAAGCTAAGTATATAAAAAAAGGACGCCTAAGCGTCCTTTTTTACACAATAAAACTTAATCTTCTGATGGATTTACATCAGTTTCAATATCTGCTTCATTTGTACTTGTTGTTTCAACTTCAGAAGTTTCACCTTCAACATCTTCAATAAAGTCATCTTCTTCTACAGCTTCAACAGAAACCACACCAACAAGAATCTCTTCATTACCTAGACGAATTAGACGAACACCTTGAGCATTACGACCTGTAGTTGCAACTTCAGATGCACGCGTACGTACTAAAGTACCACCATCCGAAATAAGCATTAGCTCTTTTGTTTCATCAATTGAAACAGCACCAACCAATTCACCGTTACGCTCAGATGTTTTAATTGCAATCACACCTTTACCGCCACGTTTCTTCGTTGGGAAGTCACCTACTGGTGTACGCTTACCATAACCATTTGCACATGCACACAGTACTTCACCTTCTTCAGGCACAACCACTAAAGATACAATACGGCTAATAAATGTTGAATCTGTATCTTCTTCATCAGAATCTACATCTGTTTCAACATCATCTTCTACAACAGAAGCTGCAAATGTTACGCGCATACCACGCACACCTTTTGCAGAACGTCCCATTGAACGTACATCTGTTTCAGCGAAGCGAATTGCTTTACCTTCGTTAGAGAACAACATGATTTGCTGTTCGCCATCGGTAATAGCAACACCAATTAAAGTATCTTCTTCTTTTAGCTCAATTGCACGTAAACCATTTGAACGAACATTGCTAAATTGTTCTAATTCAACACGTTTAATTGTGCCCGATGCTGTTGCCATAAATACATAGAAGTTTTTACGAACAGCTTCTGCTTGTTGAGCAAAGTCATTAATGATTTCATCATCTAGATCGGTTGTAGAAAGCTCTAAACCAAGCTGTTTCAACTGAATACGTAATGCATCAGAAATATCATCAGCACCATCTTCAGACTCAGTTAAAGCTGCTTCAAGCTCTGTATAATGACTATTGATCACTTCGTTTGTTTGTAGCGTTGCAGCATTAGCTTTCACAAATGCTTTAAAATCTGCCAAACGTTCTTTGAATTTCTTCGGTGCATCAACTACAGGTAAAATTGCTGTAATTGTCTCGTTTTCATCCAATGGTAATAAGTTCACCATTGGGCGCCCTTTCGAGCCACGAGATGCTTGAGGCACTTCATAAACCTTCAGACGGTACACTTTACCTACGTTAGTAAAACAAAGAACCGTTGCATGGTTAGATGTCACAATCAAATGTTGAATGTAATCATCTTCTTTCATAGACGTTGCAGATTTACCACGACCGCCACGACGCTGTGCCGCGTAGTCAGATAATGGTTGAGTTTTCGCATAACCTGTTTTAGAAACGGTAAGCACCATTTGCTCTTCAGGAATCAAATCTTCACGAGAGAAGTCGATACGAGATTCAACAATATCTGTTTTACGCGCATCGCCATATTGCTGAAGAATAAGTGCTAATTCTTCACGAATGACATTCATCAACAAATTAAAGTCATTTAAAATTGCTGTTAATTCAGCAATTTGTGCAAGAATTTCAGTATATTCCGCTTGTAACTTGTCTTGTTCTAGACCTGTTAAACGATGTAAACGTAATTCTAAAATTGCACCCACTTGTGTTGGAGACAAACGGTAAACAGCACCATCAATACCAAATGGACGACTTGGATCTTCGCCTTCAATTTCATCAGGACGTACAGAAACTGCGCCTGCTTTTTCAAGCAATGCAGCAACACCGCCTGCTGCCCACTCACCTGCTTGTAAACGCTCACGCGCTTCGGCTGGGTTTGCAGACGTTTTAATGGTTTCAATAATTGCATCAATATTCGCAAGTGCAACCGTCAGACCTTCTAAGATATGACCACGCTCACGTGCTTTACGCAATTCAAACATCGTACGACGTGTTACCACTTCTTGACGATGACGAATAAATGCAGCAATGATATCTTTTAAATTCATCAACTTAGGTTGACCATTATCTAGGCAAACCATGTTAATGCTGAATGAATTTTCTAACTGAGTATTTTGGAACAAGTTGTTCACAATCACTTCAGCATTTTCACCACGCTTTAAGTCAATGGCTATTCGCATACCATCTTTATCTGACTCATCGCGAAGCTCTGAAATACCTTCAAGTTTTTTCTCTTTCACTAACTCAGCAATACGTTCAATCGTTTTTGCTTTGTTGACTTGATAAGGAATTTCAGTAAATACAATCGTTGTACGACCTGTTTTTTGGTCTTCTTCAAAATGGTATTTACCACGAATATGTAAACGACCTTTACCTGTGCGGTAAGCATCTACAATACCCGATTTACCATAAATAATACCGCCTGTAGGGAAATCTGGACCAGAAATGTGTTCCATTAACCCTTCAATACTAATTTGCGGATCATTTGCATAAGCTAAACACGCATTCACAACTTCTGTCATGTTATGCGGAGCCATATTAGTTGCCATACCAACAGCAATACCTGTTACCCCATTAATGAGTAAGTTCGGCACACGTGTTGGCATAACTTGAGGAATACGTTCAGAGCCATCGTAGTTGTCTTCCCACTCAACAGTATCTTTTTCAAGATCTGCTAAAAGCTCATGGGTAAGTTTACGCATACGTACTTCGGTATAACGCATTGCTGCTGCGCTATCACCATCGACAGAACCGAAGTTCCCCTGACCATCAACCAATTGATAACGCAAACTAAAATCTTGCGCCATACGAACAATTGTTTCATAAACTGCAGAATCACCATGAGGGTGATATTTACCGATTACGTCACCAACCACACGGGCAGATTTTTTATACGCTTTGTTATAGTCATTGCCCAATTCGTGCATTGCGAAAAGCACACGACGATGAACTGGTTTTAAACCATCTCGCACATCTGGCAAAGCACGTGACACAATCACGCTCATTGCATAATCGAGATATGAGCTTTTAAGTTCATCCTCAATGGCAATCGGTCTAATTTCCGATACGCTCATGCATACTCCTTGTTATACAAGCAGAATTCTGCCCGCATTTTATATCGTAAAATCAGTGAAAAGCTCGTCTTAAAAGACGTAACTAAAATTAAAAATATAGCCAATTATTATAGCATAGATAGCAATGTTTTTGTGCCAAACAATATCAACTATAACCATGATTTTTTGCATTTATTTTAATCAATTTAGCTAATTTTATGACAAAAAAACCTCCAATAATGGAGGCTTTTATTTTTAACTTTAATCGTATTCAGACCAAGCTGATATTTAGCAAAATATATAAATTTTACCGAACAATAACTTACCCTTTTTCCTTATCTTGTTTCATCAATGAAAATGCGATCAGGAACAATCCAATAATGAATGGGAATTCATATAATTCTTCAATTAAGTCCCCATATTGAACATCATGCAAAAATATTGGAGCAATTAAACGCCCGTGTTCTACAGAATCTGCAATAACTAATCCAAGTACAGAAATACCAATGGCCCAAGCAGGAAATACAGCCTTTTTAAACTTATTTGCAATTTCACTTCTCAAATGGGATGAAAAAAGCATAAATACAACTGGAGCAATGACAAAAACAGAAATTACACGAAAATATTCTCTCGGCACATCTGGAAAGTAATCACGCCCCCAACTTGTACTACGACCAAATAGTAGAATCCACCAAAAAATAGCCCATAACCAAAATTGCTTTTGACCATTTTCCAACTGAAATGGCTTCATGTAAAAATAGGTGAATATTGCACACAGTAACAATAAAGTAGCTTGTAGCGCTTCTATTACAGTTACAAGAAAACCATCAAATAATGGAACATGAAAATCAGCAAAAAATGGAAAAATAACAATTAAAACTGCGCATATCACAACAGGCACAGTTATACGATATTCAATTAACAAGGGAGACTCTCCAAATCTTGCCGAAACAACAAGAAATGATTAAAAAATGATTACAATAGTAACACAAATAAACAATGTAAAATTGGGCAAACAAATACACACTTTTAATCAAATACTTTATTATCAATTAGTTATGAGTTATTTAAAAAATTAAAGCCAATAAAAAAGAATAATGAATTATAAATTCTAGCTAAAAAAATTAATTAAAATAATAAGATATCAATTGTATTATTTTTAGATCTTACTGTTCTATAAATAAGCTTGTACGTTAATCAAAATTATGGGCAATAAAAAGCACTCAAAATGAGTGCTTTCTATTCTGTATTCTAGAAATTAGATTTTTGAAACCAATTCAGGAACTACAGTATTCAAGTCACCTACCAACCAGTAATCAGCTACTGCATTAATTGGAGCTTCTTCGTCTTTGTTAATCGCAACGATTACTTTAGACTCTTTCATACCAGCCAAGTGCTGAATCGCACCTGAGATACCTACAGCGATGTATAAGTCAGGTGCAACAATTTTACCTGTTTGACCTACTTGCATATCATTTGGTACAAAACCAGCATCAACCGCAGCACGTGAAGCACCTTGTGCAGCGCCTAACTTATCTGCCAATGGGTCAAGTACAGCGTGATAGTTTTCACCTGAACCTACACCACGACCACCAGAAACAACAATACGAGCTGCAGTTAATTCTGGACGTTCTGATTTTACGATTTCTTCAGAAACGAACTTAGAAATACCAGCATCACCTTGAGATGCTACTGCTTCAACAGTTGCTGAACCACCTTCAGCAGCAACCGCATCAAAAGCAGTACCACGAACAGTAGCTACAACAACTGCTTCGCCAGATTCTACAGTTGCAATTGCATTACCTGCATAAATAGGGCGTTTGAAAGTTTTAGCACCATCAACAGCAATTACATCGGTAATCATACTTACATCAAGAAGTGCAGCTGCACGTGGAAGTACGTTTTTACCTGTGGTTGTAGAAGCAGCAAGGATATGTGTATAACCTTTACCTACTTCAGCAACTAATTTAGCTACGTTTTCAGCCAATTGATTTGCATAAGCAGCATCATCAGCAAGTAAAACTTTGCTTACACCAGCAACTTTAGCTGCTTGATCAGCAACTGCTTGAGCGCCAGAACCTGCAACTAATACAGTGATATCACCACCAATTTTTTGCGCAGCAGCAACAACGTTTAGAGTTGCACCATTAAGTGCTTTGTTGTCGTGCTCAGCGATAACTAAAATACTCATGATTTTTATCCTTCTGTATTAGATCACTTTCGCTTCGTTTTTCAATTTTTCAACAAGTTCATCTACAGATTTAACTTGTACACCAGCTTTACGTTCTGCAGGAGCTTCAACTTTAACTGTTTTAAGCTTAGTTGTAGCTGTAACACCAAAGTCTGCAGGAGTTTTAGTATCAAGTGGCTTTTTACGTGCTTTCATGATGTTTGGAAGAGCAGCATAACGTGGCTCATTCAAACGCAAGTCAGTTGTGATGATTGCAGGAAGTGCAAGCTCAACAGTTTGTAAACCACCGTCAATTTCACGAGTAACTTGTACTTTATCGCCTTCAACTTTAACTTCTGATGCGAAAGTACCTTGACCTGCACCAAGAATCGCACCAAGCATTTGACCAACTTGGTTAGAGTCATCATCAATTGCTTGCTTACCAAGAAGAATCAACTGAGGTTGTTCAGCGTCTACAACACCTTTAAGAATTTTAGCAATTTCAAGAGCACCTAGTTGGCTGTCATCAGCTTCAACTAAGATACCGCGGTCAGCACCAAGTGCCATCGCTGAACGGATTTGTTCTTGAGCTTCTTTAGGACCAATAGAAACAACAATGATTTCTGAAACAGTTCCCTTTTCTTTTAAACGAACCGCTTCTTCCACTGCGATTTCACAGAATGGGTTAATTGACATTTTAACGTTAGTAAGGTCAACCCCACTATTGTCCGGTTTAACGCGAACTTTAACGTTGGCATCAACCACACGTTTTACAGCAACAAGAGCCTTCATGTAATCCTCGGCTGTTTTAGCAAATGTAAATGTTGAGAAGAATATTGTAATTCTTCACTTAAATTTTTTAGGTGTCCTATCTTGCAATGTGTATGGCATTTCGGTCAAGTCACAATTCAATAAACACCTGTAAAAATGCGTAAATTTCCTTGAACGATGCGTTCACATTTTTATTTTGATGCTATTTTAAAACTTTAAATGAGAAATTTAGTTATTTTTTAACCATTGATTTATATTATATTTTTATTTGATTTATCTCATCAAAACTACTGATTTTGGCAAATAAGAAAAGATGCTCTATTTAAGTCCCTTTTATACTAATGTCTTGGCAGAAAATACAAAGCGATCAACCAATCTCAAATTATTTATTTGTCTAGAAAACTTTGTGCCCATCTAACTCATTAAACAATTTAGATTTTTAGTCCATAGCTATTTACTTATATAAATAAAAAAGCACATCAATAAGATGTGCTTCCCGCTTATTCATTTAAACACTATTAATTAATAATTAACCATGTCGCAGCAGCTGCCAACAGTCCACCTGATGTTCCATCAATGATTTTCTGCTTACGTTCATCTATATGTGTTTTTTGCGTAATTTTGGCAAATACAATACTTAACGTACAATACACAACAAAAATTAAGCCAATAAAAATAAACGATAAAATTAAACCCTGACTTACTGTATCACCTGTTTTATTGATAAATTGCGGCAAAATCGCAAAATAAATCAGCATACCTTTTGGGTTCAATAATGCAGTAAAAAAACCTTTTTTAATTGGATTAGATGCACTCTTTTTCTCAATTTTTAGTTTTTTACTGCTAAATACAGACTTCAATAAACTTGCAGCTAAATATAAAAGGTAAGCAATTCCTAGCCAGCGAATCGTTTCAAATAAAATTGGAAATGAAACAATAATTGCTGCAATTCCTAAAGCAACTAAAACGGAGTGAACCAAATAACCCGAACATACACCTACAGTTGCCATCATACCTGCTTTTGCATCCTTACCCATCACTTGTGACAGGATAAAAAGCATATCTGGTCCTGGTGTGAAAATAAGTGGAATTACCGTTAAGGCAAACAATGCAAATACAGACATATCCTTTTCCTTTCTCATTTGTCTGAAAGTTGAAGTAGTATCTGCGAAAAGCTTTAAAATAGGATTTCAAATATTCTATAATTAATATTATTTTTCAAATTATATTCTAATTTATGAGAATTATTTCTAAGTCTATTTCAGTAAAACTAGATCGAATCGATAAATGTATCATTTATGAGCTACAAAAAAATGGACGTATTCAAAATAACGATTTAGCTAAAGAAATTGGCTTATCACCTTCGTCATGTCTACGTCGAGTTAAGCTACTCGAAGAAGCTGGTGTCATTGAGCGTTACACCACCATTGTTGATCAGCACAAAATTGGTTTTAAGTTAATTTTATTTTCTCGAATCTGGCTCGTTGGTCAAGATGCTGAAACTATTGATACTTTTATTGAAGCAATGAAAGAGCTTCCTCAAGTTATGGAGTGCTATATTATTTTAGGTGAATGTGATGCGATGCTAAAAGTTATTGTCCCCGATTTAGAAAGTTATCGTAAATTTCAGTCTACTCATTTAACCAAAAAAAATGGCATTACGAGTGTAAAAACAGATTTGCCTAGTCAGATTATTAAGCAAAGTACTCAACTACCACTCAATGACCTCTAGTGAACTTTTAATTTAACCAATATAAAAAAGCATAGTTAAAACTATGCTTTTTTACTTCAAACTTAAAGGCTAAGCTGAAACAGAATCTAAAAAATCACGATGTACATGACTTAAATCTATTAATTCATACTGCTCTAAACCAAAAATTTTCCATACAGCAATTGCATCTTCTTTTAAGTCGATATTTACAGTTGCAATCGGGCGCTCTTGCCACTGTAAATCTGAAATCCACAAATATGTTTGTTGTGTTGTAGGATTAATGGCCTGCACTTTTCCCTCTGCATTAATTCCCTGAACATGTGCACCCTCAGGCAATACAGCTTCAATTTTAGGTAAACTAATTTCCACAAAATGCTTCACTTGACGTAAGCCATAGCCAGCAAAAATCTCTTTTTGTACTAAAGATAATTGATCATATTTTTCTTGAACGTCTAAAATCATTTTTATACCTTGTTTAAAAACAATTGCTTATTAATACATCCAATGGAACGAAAAAACCTTTTCATGTTTTATACAGCCACCTTCACTTATACACTAATCTTATACATCAAAAATTGACTTCTTTTTATTCTACGTTAGTTCAAAAAGTCATCTTTTATCTTGATAAACAATAGCATTAATTTTATTGCAACAGCATTATTCAACGTTTTTGAATTGTTACTATTTTTTTACTTGTGCCCGAGGATGTGCTTGGTCGTAAACTTGTGCCAAATGATCAAAATCGACATGAGTATATATTTGTGTTGTCGTTAAATTACTATGCCCCAACATTTCTTGTACAGCACGTAAATCTCCACTGTTTGACAACATATGACTAGCAAAACAATGTCTTAACAAATGCGGATGCAAATCTACATTAACACCTGCTCGTTGCGCTTGAAACTTTACTCGATTTTCAATTTGCCTTACCCCTAAAGGATTTCCTTTTTGAGTAATAAAAATATTCGCCTCAGGTACAAAATCACCATGCCACGATGGATACAGCTGCAACCATTGCATAACAGCTGTTTTTGCTTTCTCTCCAAATGGAACAACGCGGGTCTTATTGCCCTTACCTGTAATTCTGAGTAATTGACGATTAAAATCGACATCTCGGATAGTTAGTCCTTGAACCTCTGCCAAACGTAAACCACTTGAATATAACAACTCTAAAATTGCTTTATCTCGAATCCACAACTGCTTTTGCACTTCAGATTCAGGCTCTGGTTGATCTAAAATTTGATTAATTGTTTCAATGTCAATCATGCCAGGTAGTGGTCTTGGCTGGCGTTTCAACTGAAAATCATCTGTTGCGTTAAAAGCCAAATACTGTCCTTGCTCTGCCCATTTCATAAATTGGCGAATAGATGAAAGCATACGTTGCAAACTACTTGAGCTTAGTTGGTGTTGTTCTACTTTATTTGCTAAGTAACTACGCAAATCGGTTGTTTCTATATTATTTAATTCTAATTTTTGATGTTCACAATAATTTAAAAAGTCAGAAACATCTCGAAAATATGCCTGTAAAGTATGTTTAGACTGATTTTGAATTTCACGTTCTTTTAGCCACATAGACAGTAGTTGCATGGGTTGCTGTTGCACCTGAACACCCTCCATTGTACTGTCCTATTTCGTATAAAAAATTTAGTGTAGCAAATTTATATCAATTCAACTTTTATTTCATTCACAAAAAAGCCCTAATACATTAGGGCTTTTTTGTCGCTTATTCTTAAGACTGGAAATAGCGTAAATCTAAACGCCCTTCAAAAACTGTTGCTGTTGGACCTGTCATCCAAACAACATCGCCTTCTTTCCATTCAATTAAAAGCTTACCACCAGCCAATTCAATTTCCACAGAACTTGCTAACAAACCACGGCGCATGCCTGAAATAGCAGCTGCACACGCACCTGTACCACAAGCAAGTGTTTCACCTACACCACGCTCAAACACACGTAAACGTGCATGCTTTTCATCAATAATTTGCATAAAACCTGCGTTTACACGCTGTGGAAAACGCTCATGAGATTCTACTTGCGGTCCAATTTTAGCAACATCGGCTGTAAGTACATTTGGCACAACTGTTACTGCGTGTGGGTTACCCATATTCACAACATCTATTGTTAGCTTTTCATCATTTGCTAAATCAATGTCATAAAGATTTTCTGGTTCTTCCGCAATAAATGGAATTTCTTGTGGCAAAAATTTAGGATAGCCCATGTTTACACGTACCCAGCCATTTTGACCAAGTTCAGGCTCCACAATACCAGCTTTCGTTTGCACTTTAATTTTGGTTTTTGTCGTAAGTTTACGCTCATGAACAAAACGTGCAAAACAGCGTACACCATTACCACATTGCTCAACTTCAGAACCATCTGCATTAAAAATACGATATTTAAAATCTGCATTTGGTACATCTGGTGGTTCAACAATAAGTAACTGGTCAAAACCAATACCAAAGTTACGATCTGCCAAACGTTGAATTGTGAGTGTATCTAAAAACGCTTTTTGACTAATGAGATCAACCACCATGAAATCATTGCCTAAACCATGCATTTTGGTAAATTCTAATAACATCTAAAATTACTCCTTAAGGCAATAAGCGCTCGTTTTCCCACAATGATTCAATCGTTTCGCGTTCACGAATCAAATGTGCATTTTCACCATCAACCATTACTTCAGCAGCACGACCACGGCTATTGTAATTTGAACTCATTACAAAACCGTATGCACCTGCGCCAAGCACAGCCAATACATCATTTTCTTTTAGTGCTAACTGGCGTTCTTTACCCAAGAAATCGCCTGTTTCACAAATTGCACCAACCACATCCCACTCTTTTACCTCAACATCTGTACGTGGCGTTACTTCTTGAATGTCCATCCATGCTTCATATAGCGCAGGACGTATTAAGTCATTCATTGCAGCATCAATAATGGCAAAGTTGCGATGATTTGTTGGTTTTAATAAATCAACTTTAGTAACTAATGCACCTGCATTTGCAGAAATGCTACGCCCAGGCTCCATATACACTTTTAAGCCTAACTTTTCTAAAGCTGGTTTAAGTGCATTAGCATATTCTTCAACTGTAGGCGGCACTTCATCTTTATAAGTCACACCTAAACCACCACCAATATCGATATGTTTAAGTGTAATACCCATTTCTTTTAGCTTATCGATCATAACAATGACACGATCTAAAGCATCAACAAAAGGCTGAGTTTCTATAAGCTGTGAACCAATATGACAATCGATTCCCACAACATCTAAATTTGGTAAAGATGTTGCATACTGGTAAGTTTCAAATACTGTATCTGAAGGAATACCAAACTTATTTTCTTTTAAACCTGTAGAAATATAAGGATGTGTTTTTGCATCCACATCAGGGTTTACACGCAAAGAAATAGGTGCTTTTTTACCTAGTTCGGCAGCAACCTTTTGAATACGATCAAGCTCTGCATAAGACTCAACATTGAAACATGCAATACCAACTTCCAATGCTTTTTTGATATCTGCTTCAGTTTTACCTAAACCAGAAAACACAATTTTAGATGCATCGCCACCAGCTTTTAATACACGTGCAAGCTCGCCACCTGTCACAATATCAAAACCTGCTCCAAGCTTGGCTAATACATTCAATACCGCAATATTAGAGTTTGACTTTACCGCGAAACATATTTGATGATCGATAAAGCTAAAAGCACGATCCATATCTAAAAAATGCTTTTCAAAGGTTGCTTTTGAATAAACATAAAGTGGCGTGCCGAATTGCTGTGCAAGCGTTTGTAATGAACATTGCTCTGCATGCAATACCCCATTAATGCGGGTGAAACTCATGAATGTATCCTTGCGTTGATCGAGTTAAGGTGTCTGTGTCTCAGAACTTGATGGTGCAGCAAATTGTTGCTGTACAGGTGCTGTAGCTTGTTCTTTTTGCTTTTCTACAGATTTAGAATCTGAATAAAGTAAATACTGTGCACGCTTATCATAATTCTCATCTTTGGCTAACTGTAATACGCCAGATTGACCACAGCCTACGAGTGCGTAACTTGTAACTAAAATACCGATGCCGCAAATGACTAAACGCATCTGACCACCTATCCATTAATTTTAACAAAGTATACCGTGATCACTTTCATGACCAAAGCACTAAACGCAAAAGATTAGCCTCTGAAATAAAAAAACGCCAGTAAATAACTGACGTTTTTGCTAAAAATTTAAACTTTATTTATGTTTTGGCTTATAGAAACCAAAATATCCAATAACCAAAATAATGAACCAAATAGGACTCACCATTAACGCTTGGCGTGTATCTGCCTCAAGTGCAAGAATACCAATAGTACAAATAAAGAAAATTGCAACAACCGCACACGTAAATAAACCACCAGGTAATTTAAATGTTGATTTTGCATGAAGCTCAGGACGAGTTTTGTAATAAACCACATAACTCCAAATAATCATAAGCCATACACAAATGAATAAGATGGTCGATAATGTTGTTGCAAGTGTAAATGCCAACACTGTGTTTGGAACAAAATACTGTAATGCAGCACCAGCAAATAAACACACAGTTGAAAAATACAATGCATTTGCAGGAACAGCGCGCTTATTCAACTTGCCCAATGACTTTGGAGCTTGCTCTTCACGAGATAAACCAAAGAGCATACGGCTTGTAGAAAATACACCGCTATTCATTGATGACATTACCGATGACAGAACAACAAAGTTCATAATAATAGCTGCAGCAGCAATACCTGCTTGGCTAAATAAGTTTACAAATGGGCTGATTGACGGATCAATCTTATTCCATGGTGTAACAGCCATTACCACAACCAATGCCAATACATAGAAAATAATGATACGAATTGGAATTGAATTCACTGCTTTTGGTAAGTTCTTTTCAGGATCTTTCGTTTCTGCTGCGGTTGTACCCACTAACTCAACACCCACAAATGCAAAAATTGCAATTTGGAAGCCTGCTAAAAAGCCTGTTAAACCTGTTGGGAACATCCCACCATGACTCCATAAATGAGTTAATGATGCGACTTGACCTGAAGTAGATGTAAAACCTGTAAAGATCATCCATCCACCAACGGCAATAAGTACCAAAATTGCAATGATTTTCACCATTGCAAACCAGAACTCCATTTCACCAAATAATTTTACCGTTGCTAAGTTCAAACACATAATGAACGAAATTGAGGCAACACTAATCAATACGCCTTCTAATGGTGAGAATGACACTCCACCATTAAAGAATTGTAAATAATAAATAATGGCTGATAAATCTGCGATACCAATTGTGATCCAGCACAACCAATACGTCCAACCTACAAAGTAACCAGCCCATGGACCAATTAAATCGGTTGAGAAATCAATAAATGATTTATATTGAAGATTAGATAATAGCAATTCTCCCAATGCACGCATCACAAGAAAAACCATGAAACCGATAATCATATAAATAAATAAAATGGACGGTCCAGCAAGACTAATTGTTTTCCCTGAGCCCATGAAAAGCCCTGTCCCTATGGCTCCGCCAATCGCAATCAACTGCAAATGTCGATTCGACAAGCTTCTTTTTAAATCACCATCTTCCGTTGGCGAATTTATTTTTTGCTCTGACATTTTTTAATTCACCTTTAATATAACCAACTAAAATTAACTTAAATTTTAAATAATGCAAAAGAAAACGTCCTACGATCAGTATTTCCTTAATAATCGTAAATATTGATTTATTTTACTTATTTGCTTTTTTTAGTGATTAATACAACGTGTATATTTATTTTTTGTTGATTTACTTATTGTAACAAACCCATTTTTGTGTACAAAATAAACAGGTATGTTGTGGTTCATTACCATCTCATACGACATAAATAAATTTCAAAAAAATGGCATAGCAATTGCTTAATTCAAATAACGAATAATCAGGATGAAAAGAAAATATTTATGCAAAATTTACAATCAATTATGGAAACATTAAGTGGATGGGTTTGGGGTCCTTACATGCTCGTACTCATTGTTGGTACAGGTGTGTTTTTAACCTTCCGTCTACTCTTTTGGCAATTTAGAATGCTTCCTTTAGCATTCAAACAAGTATTTGGAAAGCATCCAAATAAAAATGAACCTGGGGATATTTCGCAGTTTGCATCACTAATGACAGCGCTTTCAGCAACCATTGGTACGGGTAATATTGCAGGTGTTGCTACAGCTTGCGTACTAGGTGGACCTGGTGCTGTTTTCTGGATGTGGATGACTGCATTATTTGGTATGGCAACGAAATACGGCGAAGGTGTTTTAGCTGTTAAATATCGTGTCAAAAATGAAAGTGGCCAAATGAATGGTGGTCCAATGTACTATATCGAGCGTGGTCTCGGTACAAAGTGGAAATGGATGGCTGTATTATTCGCTTTATTTGGTACGCTTGCATCATTTGGTATTGGGAGCTCCGTTCAATCTAATACAGTAGCGCTTGCTGTTGAAAATAGTATGGGCGTTGAAACGTGGATTACAGGAATTGTGATTACTGCTTTTTCAGCATTAGTGATTTTAGGTGGGATCAAAAGCATTTCTAAAGCATCTTCTGTTATTGTCCCTGTGATGGCAATTGGTTATGTTGCTGGTGGTTTAATTATCATTTTAAACAACCTAGAATTGGTTATGCCTGCACTAGAAATGATTTTCACATACGCGTTTACGGGTGAAGCTGCTGTTGGTGGTGCAATTGGAGCTGCTATTCGTTACGGTGTTGCACGTGGTGTATTCTCTAATGAAGCAGGTATGGGTTCTGCACCTATTGCTGCTGCCGCTGCAAAAACTGACCATCCTGCGCGTCAAGGCTTAGTATCTATGACAGGTACATTCATTGATACGATTATCGTATGTTCTATTACAGGTATTGTACTTGTCATGGGCTACATCATGGCTGGAAATTCATTTGATGGTCAAACAGGTGCCGTACTTACCATTTCAGCATTTGATAAACTATTACCTGGTGTTGGTGGTTGGATCGTTACTTTAGGTATTATTTTCTTCGCTTATTCAACTATTCTCGGTTGGAGTTATTATGGAGAAAAATGCTGTAGTTACCTTCTCGGTGAAAAATTTGTATTGCTATATCGTATTATCTACATCATTTCTGTATTTATTGGCTGTGTCGCGACACTAGACCTTGTTTGGTTATTCGCAGATACATTTAACGGTTTAATGGCTGTACCTAACTTAATCGCATTATTATTACTTTCAGGTATTATTGCTAAAGAATCTAAAGATTTTATTGCAAAACGCAAATCAGGCGAGTTGTACTAACTTTAAAAATAAATTTACGTATAAAAAAGCCACCTAAAGGTGGCTTTTTTATACTCGCTTTTCATTTTATGACGGTGTGCCATTCCAAGTATCATCTTCAAAGTTAGCATCATCACGAGCCATGACACGTTCCGCTTCAATTTCAATTGCTGTTTCTAAATACAGTACAAAGAAATAAACACCTTCAATTTTCATTTCACCGTCTTCATCTTCTAAGTAATCACTCAAAATTTGATATTGTGCATTTTCCAAATCAAATGGAACATCTATATATATATCGCCTAAATAGCTATCAATTAAGCCTTCTTCTTCAAACCCCATACACGGAGTATATTCAATATTATTTTGCTCTAACCAATTGAGTACATTTTGACGCTGTGAATCTAGATTTTGATCATTTTCTTCATAATTTTCAAAATGTACAAAAAGTACATCACGATTTTTTTCGCGTGCAATCGCATCAATATGTTGCATCAATTGCGGCATGATGTATTCCATTTCAAAATAAAGATGTATCTATTATAGAGCGTGACAAGCATTTAATGTCAGATCAATTTTATTTAAACGTCAAAGCTTGTCGTAAATCGATACTTTTTCATGCGAAACACTTGGTTTTAAACCCTATTCACCGCTATGCTGTTCAATAATTTCGAACAATAATTTTCTTCATTATGGCAAAAGCGAAAAGTGTTTATCGTTGTGAGCAATGTGGTACAGATCATCCTAAATGGGCGGGTCAATGTTCAGACTGTGGAGAATGGAATTGCTTAACTGAAGTAAGCATTGCACCTGCTGTTACGCATCGAGCTCAAGCTAAAATGGGTGGCGGTTATGCTGGTCAGGCAGCAAATGTTACTACATTAAATCAAATTACGGTTTCTCATGAATCACGTTTAGCCACAGGTATTAGCGAATTTGACCGAGTATTAGGTGGTGGTTTAGTCACAGGCTCTGTCGTTTTGATTGGTGGTGACCCTGGTATTGGTAAATCGACCATTCTTTTACAAACTGCAACCTATATGGCAGCAGCAAAAAATTCAGCTTTATATGTCACAGGTGAAGAATCTTTATCTCAAGTCGCTTTACGTGCAAATCGTTTAGACTTACCAACAGATAGACTTCGCGTTATGGCTGAAACCTGTGTTGAACGTATTTGTGATGTTTTAGCACATGAACGCCCTGCTGTTGCCATTCTAGATTCTATTCAAACACTATATACAGAAACCTTACAATCTGCTCCAGGCGGTGTATCTCAAATTCGTGAGTCTGCGGCAATTTTAACGCGCTTTGCAAAAAACAGTGGTACAGCCTTATTTATTGTGGGTCATGTAACCAAAGAAGGCTCACTTGCAGGACCTCGTGTTTTGGAACACATGGTCGATTGCGTTTTATATTTTGAAGGTCAGTCGGATTCTCGTTACCGTATGATTCGTGCTGTGAAAAACCGTTTTGGAGCCGTAAACGAACTTGGTGTTTTTGGCATGACAGACAAAGGGCTTAAAGAGGTTGCAAATCCTTCTGCTATTTTCTTAAGTCGTTATGATGAAGCCATTCCAGGGTCTATTGTCATGATTAGCCGTGAAGGTACTCGCCCTCTTTTGGTTGAAGTTCAAGCCTTAGTTGATGATGCTCACGGTCAACCAAGACGAGTTGCCCTCGGTCTAGAACAAAACCGTCTTAATATGCTACTTGCAGTGATGCACCGCCATGGCGGTGTGCAAACCTCAGGACAAGATGTTTATGTAAACGTGGTTGGTGGTTTAAAAATTACCGAAACAGGCTCGGACTTAGCCGTTTTATTGGCATGTGCATCAAGCTTGCGAGGAAAAGCACTACCTCAACAACTGGCTGTATTTGGTGAAGTTGGATTATCGGGTGAAATCAGACCCGTACCAAATGGACAAGAGCGCTTAAAAGAAGCAGTAAAACATGGCTTCAAATATATTATTTTACCAAGAGGTAATGCACCACAAAAACCAATTCCCGGTGTACAAGTTATCTCGGTTGCACGCTTACATGAAGCACTTACCGAAGCGATCAATTTAAACGATGAGTAAAACCCACATTGATTAAATTACAAACAATCTAAAAATTATTCGATTTTAGTTGTTGAAAAACATCTAAAATGACTGCATAAATAGAGATGTATTACTTATTATTTTATTAGGAAACTTTAATGGAAGTTCGACAGCGTGGTTTGATTGCTGGTTTTTTAACAGCAGCTTTATTGGTAGCACCTTTAGCAGCAGAAGCAAAACGTGCAGGTGGCGGTAAAAGTCATGGCATGAGCCGCCAAGCAGCACCTTCTCAGTCTTACCAACAACCTCGTCAAGCGACTCCTGCTCAACAGCCTGCTGCTCCAGCGACTGCTCCTGCTAAATCAGGCCCAGGTGTTGGTGGCATGGTTGCAGCGGGTGTTGCTGGTGCTGCAATTGGTGCAGTTGCTGCAAATGCTTTAGCAGATGATAAAGCACCTGCTGCCTCTGAAGCTCAAGTAGCTCCTCAACAAGAAGAGGAAAAAGGTGGCATTCCAAGTTGGATTTGGATCCTACTTGCTGCAGCTGCTGCCTTCTTCGTTTTCCGTAAGATGGGCGCAAAAAAAAAATTAACAACTAACAACCCGTATGCACCAAATAGCGGTGCAAACAACGCACCGTTTGGTCAAGCACCATCTACTGGTCGTCCATCAAATGACAACAGCAATATTTTTGGTCAAAACGTAGGTGGTTCTGCGCCAACAAATAATGCTCCATTTGGGTCAGCGCCTGTAAACAATGCTCCATTTGGTGCTGCGTATACAAATAGTGGTAGTCAATTGCCTGATGGTACAGAACCTGCAACATTCTTACGTGTTGCTCGTCAGCGTTTTAACCATATTCAGTCAATGAATACAGCAAGCAATATCGCAGAAATTCAACGCTACTTAACACCTGATCTTTACCAGTCTATGTATAACGACATTATGGCAAACCAAGATCAAGATGTAGCTGAGTTCTCTAACTTAAATGCAATGGTGGCAGATTCTGCAACTGAAAATGGACAACATGTTGTAAGTGTTCGTTTTACAGGTACTGTAAGCGAAGATTTAAATAGCTTGCCACAACCATTTGCTGAAGTTTGGCATTTTGTAAAACCTGCTGGTTCAACTGAAGAATGGTTGGTTGCAGGCATTCAACAAGAAAGTTAATTAATAAAATTAACTTCTGAAAAGCGAGCTTTAGGGCTCGCTTTTTTATTTACTATTTATCATGAAATCTACTATTGTATTGACATGTATTTCTGTTGAATCAAAAAGAGGTACAGATACATCATCGTTTGACAACAACATGCCAATTTCAGTACAACCTAAAACAACACCCTGCACCCCATCTTCAATAAAGTCATTAATAATTGAAATATATTGTTGTTTCGATTCTTCCAATATTCGACCTAGACATAACTCATCATAAATAATTGAATGTACTATTTCTTGCTGATGTAAATGAGGTACGACAACATCAATCCCCTTTAAGCTCAGCATATTTTTATAAAAATCTTTTTGCATTGTAAATTTAGTACCAAGCAATAAAACCTTATTTTTACCCACACTATTAATTTGATCTGCTACAGCATCGGCAATATGTAAAAATGGAATAGAAATATTATTCGATATTTCACTGGCAACCAAATGCATTGTATTTGTACATAAAGCAATTGCATCCACATCTATATATTCTAATTTTTGAGCAATTTTCTTTAAGTAATCTCCCGCTTTCTCCCATTGATCTTGTGATTGCATACATTCAATTTCTTGAAAATTCACACTATATAAAATTAAGTGTGTCGAATTTAAACCACCTAACCGATCATTCACCAATCTGTTTATTTTTTGACAATACAAGTCTGATGATTCCCAACTCATACCACCAATCAATCCAATTTTTCGCATTACCTAATCCTTCTTATTTTGTTCTGCACTTTTAATAAAAAAGCTCCCTTAGGAGCTTTTTAAAAATTCAAATATAGAGATTTAAAACATTTACTGTTTTGGAAGTGGAATAAACTGCTTATCTTTACTATTTTGTGATTTACGCTCACCAATCACGACAGATAAAGTTATATTTTCCCCTCCACGTTGCACAACTACTGAAACCGTACTAGCTGGATCTTGAAGAGCAACATAATTAATTAAATGCGAAGGTGTTGTTATTGCTTCATCATTCACACTCATAATGATATCACCACGTTTTAATCCAGCTCTCGCCGCCGGTCCATCTCTTAAAACATCGGCAACAACAACACCTTTTTGCTCAGAGACCAAAATATCGTCTGGCTGAGATGGTAGTAAACTAATACCCAACCAACCACGAACCACACGACCATCTTTTAGAATTGAGTTTAAAATTTGTTGGCAAATTTTCGCGGGAATAGAAAAACCAATCCCCATAGAACCACCAGATTGCGAAAAAATTGCAGTATTTACACCAATTAAATTACCCGCCACATCAATTAAAGCACCACCTGAATTACCAGGGTTAATTGCTGCATCGGTTTGAATAAAATCTTCATAAGTATTAATACCCAAATCTGAACGACCTGTCGCAGAAATAATACCTTGGGTCACGGTTTGCCCTACACCAAACGGATTACCAATAGCGAGAACAACATCGCCCACTTCGTTACCACTTAATTTAAATGGCAATACAGGTAAATCATCTAGTTCAATTTTAATGACTGCTAAATCTGTTTCAGGATCTGTTCCAATGACTTTAGCAATTGCACGGCGACCATCATGTAATGCAACAACTATTTGATCAGCCTGAGATATCACATGATTATTCGTTAAAATATAACCATCTTTACGAACAATAACGCCCGATCCTAAACTGTTTTCATTAGAACCTTCTTTAAGTTGATCGGGTAATTCATTACCAAAAAATTCACGAAATGCAGGATCATCTAATAATGGATGATTGATCTGTTTCACTTTCTGTGTTGTAAAAATATTTACAACTGCAGGTGCAGCAACTTTCACTGCCGCATTATATGAAACCACACCACCCGTACGTGTTGTATTAATCAGTGGTTCTACTTTTTCTGCCGGCATTTTTACCCCATCAGCAGCGACAGGTGCTTTTGGTTTTTGCATAATCTGCCAACCCAAAAAGCCCAAAATGACAACAACAAGTAACACCCATGGTAACCAAGTAAAGGTACGGCGCACGATTTTGTCCTCTTAAATATTTTAATTCGTTGATGACTAAAGTAATTTATGCCCTATTGTAAGACGAAACACAATTAGATACATAAAAAAGCCCAATAGTTTTGTCTTGCTTTAGTTACAATTTAAAATGTATGTTGAACATTATGTATTTTTAAGGCGTTATAAACTTATGGCAAAGCTGAATGACATTATTGAGTGGTGCAATAACACCTTAAAATCTTCTGAGTTTAAAGATTACGCACCAAACGGCCTTCAAATTGAAGGAGCTCAAGAAGTAAAGAAAATTTTATGTGCAGTAACTGCATCTCAAGATGCAATTGATGCTGCAATTGCTCAAAAAGCCGATTTGCTTTTAGTACATCATGGCTATTTTTGGAAAGGTGAAGCTTATCCAATTACAGGAATGCGCGGCAATCGTATTCGTAGTTTAATTAAAAATGATATTTCTTTAGTTGGCTATCATCTACCTTTAGATTCACACCCGACTTTAGGAAATAATGCAGCTATTGCAGAAATTCTTGAACTAGAAAATATTGAACAACTTGATCCTAGCGAACGCCATCCTATAGGTAATATTGGCTACTTACAGCAAGCAATGACACCTGAAGGCTTTAAAAACTTTTTAACAGAGCGTTTAGGGTTCGATACTATTCATCTAAATGCGGAACGAAATACCATCCAAAAAGTGAGTTTCTGTACAGGTGCTGCACAAGACTATATTACTAAAGCTTATGAACAAGGCTGCGATGCATTCATTTCTGGTGAAGTGAGTGAGCGTACTTTTTATGAAGCAAAAGAGTTAAATGTCCATTACTATGCTTGCGGACATCACGCTACAGAGCGCTATGGTGTTCAACGTTTAGGAAAGGCAATTTCAGATCAATTTGATATCGAATTTAGCTATTTTGAATTGAATAACCCAATTTAGTAAGCACGATTATCAAATAATTTTACAAGCCCCCGATCCTTATTCAAATATATTTATGCTTTATTCGCTATTGTTATTAGTACTCAATGCGCAATTTTAGCTAAGAATCTATTACAATAAGACCACTAACTGTCAAAACCCAGCAAAATGCAAGGAATTGAAAAATGACTACGATTACTTTACCAGCATTACCTTATGGTTACGAAGATCTTGCTCCTCATATCAGCAAAGAAACTTTAGAATTCCATCATGACAAACACCACAATACTTATGTTGTTAACTTAAACAACTTAGTTAAAGGTACTGACCTTGAAGGTAAGTCTTTAGAAGAAATCATCACTGCTACTGCTGGCGATGCTTCTAAAGCAGGTGTTTTCAACAATGCTGCTCAAGTTTGGAACCACACGTTCTACTGGAACTGTATGGCTAAAAATGGCGGTGGTGCTGCAACTGGCGCTTTAGCTGCTAAAATTGATGAAGCTTTCGGTTCATACGAAAAATTTGCTGAAGAGTTTACTGCTGCTGCAACAACTCAATTCGGTTCAGGTTGGGCTTGGTTAGTTGCTGACGAAGTAAACGGCAACCTTTCTATTCTTAAAACTTCAAATGCGGATACTCCACTTGCTCACGGTAAAGTTGCTGTATTAACAATTGACGTTTGGGAACATGCTTACTACATCGATTTTCGTAACGCACGTCCTGTTTACATCAAAACTTTCTTAGAAAGCCTTGTAAACTGGGATTATGCAAACGCTAAATATGCAGGTCTTGCTGCTGGCGTTGAAAAATAAGATTTAAATATTTCTTATTTTTAGTATAAAAAATCACCCAATTTGGGTGATTTTTTATTTTTTAAGCAATAAACGAATACTTATAAAGCAAACAATTCATTTCTTTACATTATCAGGTTGACGACTTGTCATTTCATCTCTAAAATCCGCATCAGATTCTCCAATAGCTCAGTCGGTAGAGCGACGGACTGTTAATCCGCAGGTCCCTGGTTCGAGCCCAGGTTGGAGAGCCATCTATTCTTCCATAGCTCAGTCGGTAGAGCGACGGACTGTTAATCCGCAGGTCCCTGGTTCGAGCCCAGGTGGAAGAGCCAAGATTCTAAAAAGCCCAAGCATGATGACTTGGGCTTTTTTTATATCTCTATATTTAGGTACTTTTCTCACAACAACTCTGTATATTGTTCATTTCATGTTTTTTCGCTATCTTAAAAATAATGAATAAAATGAATGATTAAAATTTATGGACACACCTTGGTTAAAATCTCTTATTTTATGGTCAATTGTAATTACGGTTATTTTTGCAATTTTTCAATGCTCTCAAAAAACTGAAAATAATAAGCAAGCCTCTGCCCTAATGTATGAACGCCTTTACCAATGCACACGTGATTTAAAAACTGAGCATAAAGTGCTACTAACTTCTATTCAGCAAAAATTAACATCGAATTTAAACCAACAAGACATGGTAAAACTCATTAATGAATGTAGAACAGTAAATCCAACCAAACCACGCGAGTATTACATTCAGGCTATTAAATCGAGTTAAAATTTCTCAGATATATGAAACATGGATAATAAAAAAGTACGATCGGAAATGCTTTGGATTTTTAATACACAATAACTTTATGATTTATACAAAAATACAAAAGCATTTCGTCTAACGTCTATTATGTTGATTTTAGGAAAATTAAATAATTCAGAGTATTCTAATGACTAGAAATGAACTTATTAAATGACTAGAACATCCAGGAATTCATCACAGCAGTTACTTTTTTGATGAAATTAAGAAATCTGAATGTTTTAGTATTTTAAAACATAAAACTGATTGGTGTATTTATTACACCGCAAGGGATAAACCGAAACTAATATTTTCTTCGAAAAAAGAAAGTGATGCTTATGATTTCATAGCTAATGAGTTTAAAAGATGGGGTTCATAGCAACCTATTTGACATAATGGCAATTAAACAACCCTAATTATCCAAATAAAACAAAAATTATTTTCCATATTGAGTCTCCTCTCAAATAAGAATTCGCACTCACATATCTACAATATGCCTATTTTTAAAACATTCAATTGAAAAACAGCATGTTTTTTATAATTCATGCTTGACCTAATAGCATTTGCCCCATAGAATTCGTTTCAGATTCTCCAATAGCTCAGTCGGTAGAGCGACGGACTGTTAATCCGCAGGTCCCTGGTTCGAGCCCAGGTTGGAGAGCCAAATTCTAAAAACCCACTCATTACGAAGTGGGTTTTTTATTGCGTAAAGATCCTGCCGTGTTCGAATCAATTCAATTTACTTTCTTCCTTATAGGATGTATCGCCTCTTTGGCTTTATTTATCCTCATTGTTCAGCGTTATGTAAAACCAACGCAAAAGTATTACCCTCGCCCAGTCATTACCAACTTTGAAAGTAAGATGTTTAATCGACTCAATCAAAGCTTTCCTGAATATCATATTCTTGCACAAGTCGCATTTAGTGCGCTAATCACCCATCAAAATATAAAAGTTCGTGCCAAGTTCAATCGAAAAGTAACCGACTTTGTAATTTTAGATAAGAAAATGCAAGTCATTGCAATTATTGAACTAGATGACCCAACACATATAGGTAAAGAAAAAGAAGATGCTGAACGCGATGAAATGCTGTTACAAGCAGGTTATCAAGTATATCGCTATACAGATATTCCAAGCCCACAAAGCTTAAGACGTGATATTTTAAATCACACTTAATATTTAAAAATAAAAAAGCGACATATATGTCACTTTTTAAATATAAATCTACATTTTATAAAATTAAGGATTTGTCTTTGTTGCTAAAGCTTCAGAAGCTGCACGCTCTCTAGCTTCCCTTTCTTGCACTTTTTTCATAATTTCTTCACGTTGCTGTTTATACTTTTCTTGATTCTTTGCATCACTATTAGCCGCAAGAAATGCCATTGAAACTAAAAATATAGGAATAATTAATCCTAAACTTGCTAAAAATAAAATTTTTTTAGAAATTGGCTTCTTTGTAGATTGCGTCATTTAAAATCCAGTATGCAAGGAACAAAAGGTCATTCAATATACTTGAAACAAAATAGGATTCAATAAAAAAGCACCCTGTTTAGAATGCTTTTATTTTAAAAATGGTACTTATACAATGCTTACAGTAAAGTGATAGCAATACCAATAAAGATTATCAACCCGACCCATCTATTATGTCTAAATGCCCAAAAGCAGAGTTGTGGATTTCTATCTTTAGTTTTAGACCATTGGTAAATAAAATCGGCAGCTACGCATAGTAAAGCAATCAGACCAAATGGAATAAGTAAGTTTTCAATATATAAAGCTGCGCCAATTAAAACAATGCTGAGTAACTGAAGCAGTGAAATAATTTCAATATCGTATTTACCAAATAAAATTGCGGTAGATTTCACCCCAATTTTTAAATCGTATTCACGGTCTGTAATGGCATATTGCGTGTCATAAGCCACTGTCCAAGCTAAATTACCAAAATAAAGCAACCAACAGGTTAAACCTAATTCAGCCCCTACAGCCGTATATGCCATAGGAATAGACCACGAAAATGCAGCCCCTAAAAAGACTTGTGGCAAATGTGTATAGCGCTTCATAAATGGATAAATAAAGGCTAAGAACAATGCGCCAAATGAGCAATAGAATGTTTCTATAGGCAAGAAAAACAACATACATGCACTTGCAGCAACCAAAAACAAGAACACATAAATTGCTTCTTTTGCGCTAATAATACCTGTTGCCAATGGACGTGTTTTTGTTCGTTCTACATGAGCATCAACTTTTCGGTCAGCAAAATCGTTAATAGCACATCCTGCTGCACGCATAAAAATAGTGCCCAAAATCATTGGAATTAAAATACCAATACTTGGCATTCCTTGATTGGCTATCCATAAAGCCCACATGGTGGGCCAAAACACCAATTCTGTACCAATTGGTTTATCAAAACGGCACAAATAATAATAGGCTTCTAAGCGCTCACGCCAAATGATCTGTTGCGCGACAGACATAAATATCCCTTAACCTTGCTTTATATACTGCTCAAAGGCAGGTAAAAAAGTTTCTTGAACTATAAATTTACAATCATGCCAAGTATAACAACTTTGACGCGTCCATCCTTCATCTAACAAAATAACTCGTCTTTCACATTTAGGATTTGTTCGATCAAATAAAAACATTCCGATTGGTTTACGACCAATATGTTGAAAAATTCGCGCTTTCTTTTGTAGGCTTAAAATAGGAAAGATACTTTTTGCTTTTACCCATGGTTGTTCTTCTGAGCCAAATAATAGGCTTTCACGCACCCATGATGTATGTTGATGTGGCATATCCATCCACTTTGCATCCAAACGTGTCATACGTACAAAACTTTCTTGTGTTGGTTCTACACGAAACTGACCATTTGCTAAATCGGTGAGCTGCTGGGTCAGTGAACCCGATGCATACAACCATTTTTTTAACTCAGGATTAGTTTTTGAATCCTGTATATTAAATTCATGATTGTTTCGCATATTTCCACTGCCTTCTTATATTAAAACCCATCTAAAAAATCATTATATGATTCTATTGATATACATAGTAGAACATATTCTGTCTTTCAAAAGATAAGACTACTTTTTTACACGCTTTTCATCTATTCAAATGCGATATGATCAATAAAATATCTTAGATAGCTTGATATGCGCTTATTACCTTGTGCTTTTCTATTTTTACTTTCAATTGCAAGTGTACCTAGCAGGTAAAAAACGCATTGCGCACAAGAAATATCAAGGGTATTTAATTGGAAAGCACAGCAACGCTTAAATAAAATCAAAAACCTAAAAAGATTTAATCTTGAAGAATAAATCCTTATGATTAAATCTTAGTTTTAAAAGCCACATTTAAGCATTATCTGACTTAGCAATAACTTCATATTGACCATTCTGACCTTTTTGCAGAATAAATCCCTCTGCACTCAAATAGAATGTTTCAGGGTAATTGTATGCAAGTGCTAATTTTGGATTTCTAAGCTCAACAAATTGCGCTTGCTTATATCCCTCTACGGTTCTACCCACTTCCAAATAAGTCACTTCAGAAAAATTTAATTTAAAACCTTGCTCATGATCTTTAGGATCGTTCCAAGGAAAAAAACCTGTATGCTTTTTACGTGGCTTCGCCATAACAATAACTCAATTCTCTTTTGCTTATATTAACTCAATATAGAAAAAACCCGCGACAAGCGCGGGTTTTTTTACAGTGAAATTCGAGAACGAATTACAAGCTGTAGTACATATCAAATTCAACTGGGTGAGTAGTCGTGTTCAAACGACGAACTTCTTCAGTCTTAAGTTCGATATATGCATCAAGCATTTCTTTAGTGAATACGCCACCTTTAAGAAGGTAATCGTGATCCGCTTGAAGTGCTTCAAGTGCCATATCAAGGCTGTGTGCAACTGTAGGGATTTTCGCTTCTTCTTCAGGAGGAAGATCGTACAAGTTTTTGTCAGCAGCTTCACCTGGGTGAATCTTGTTTTGAATACCGTCAAGACCAGCCATTAACAATGCAGCAAAACCTAAGTACGGGTTCATCATTGGATCTGGGAAACGAGCTTCAATACGTTTGCCTTTAGGGCTAGAAACGTAAGGAATACGGATAGAAGCAGAACGGTTACGTGCTGAGTAAGCAAGCATAATTGGTGCTTCATAATGCGGAACTAAACGCTTGTACGAGTTTGTAGAAGGGTTAGTAATTGCATTCAATGAACGAGCGTGTTTAATCACACCACCAATGAAGTACAACGCCATTTCTGACAAGCCTGCATATTCATCACCAGCAAACAAGTTCTTGCCATCTTTAGAGATAGACATGTGAACATGCATACCAGAACCGTTATCGCCAACCATTGGTTTAGGCATAAACGTAGCTGTTTTAGCGTATTGGTGTGCAACGTTCCAAACAGCATATTTAAACTGTTGAACTTCGTCCGCTTTACGAACCATAGTGTTGAAGCTCACACCAATTTCTAATTGGCAAGATGCAACTTCATGGTGATGCACTTCTACACGACCAGGACCCATGATGTCTTCAATTTTTGCACACATATCTGCACGCATGTCATGTGAAGAATCTACTGGAGGAACTGGGAAGTAACCACCTTTAACACGTGGACGGTGACCAGAGTTACCAGCTTCATAGTCTTTACCTGTAGACCAAGCAGCTTCTTCAGCGATTAATGTATGGCGCGCGCCAGACATATCAATATCCCATTTCACTTCGTCAAATACGAAGAATTCTGGTTCTGGACCAAAGAATGCAGTATCACCAATACCTGTAGATTTTAAATATTCTTCTGCACGGCGAGCAATCGAACGTGGATCACGGTCATAACCTTGACCAGTTGAAGGCTCAATTACATCACAAGTCACAACTACTGTTGGCTCTGCGAAGAATGGATCGATAAAACATGTTTCAGCGTCTGGACGTAAAATCATGTCTGATGCTTCGATACCTTTCCAACCAGCAATTGAAGAGCCGTCAAACATTTTGCCGTCTTCAAATGTGTCTTCGTCAATTGTATCTGCTGGGTAAGTTACGTGTTGCTCTTTACCCTTAGTATCAGTAAAGCGAAAATCGACCCATTTTGCGCCACTTTCTTGGATGAGTTGAAGGACCTTGTTCGCCATGCTCATTTTGCTCCGATGTTTTTTGTTGCACTTCTGAAGTGCGTGTTAGTAGTTGACTAGTATTAAGCAATTACCGTACCAACTTTTAAAACCAATGCCAAAATCCAGAATTCCTTAGCAGAAAACATGCAATATGGGCTTGGCTTAGCGCCTATTATACTGTCTGAAAATGGAAATGCACCATATTCACCCACACTTCATCACATTTGTTTGAAAAGATTTTTTGATAGCACTGATTTGGTGCGCTGATTGCTTTAATTTCACAATAACTGATGGATTTTTGAGTATTTTTTATATTTTCATCTAAAACACTTAAGGTAAATTAAAAAATCTTACTTGCCTATCAACGAATAATTAAACACTTATCGAAATATTTTATTGCATCATTTTGGGTCGTTTTCTTTATTTTGAAAGTACCTCCACCTCCCTTAAATTGCACTCACTATTTAGTCAATTCAAATCATAAGCTTTAACAAAGATTGTTATATAAATAAGTCAGCAGGAAATGATTATTTTTTGCTATGATGTTCGGCACTTTCTCTGCTAAATCAAAAATTTGTTATTTAAAGTTTTTTACAAATTACCATTATGCATAGAAAGGTATTTTCCGAATATAAAAGCACAAAATGTGCGTTAATTTCAATAGGTTAAGCTCATGCTCTTAATGATCGACAACTATGACTCTTTTACTTACAACATCGTTCAATATTTTGGCGAATTGAATCAAGAAGTAAAAGTAGTACGTAATGATGCCGTGACATTGGAGGATATTGAGCGATGGCAACCCAAATACTTAGTTATTGGTCCTGGTCCTTGCTCACCATCTGAAGCAGGTATTTCAATTCCTGCGATACAGCATTTTGCTGGCAAAATTCCATTACTTGGTGTGTGTTTAGGACATCAAAGTATTGGACAAGCTTTCGGTGGTGATGTTGTACGTGCAAAACGTGTTATGCATGGTCGTTTATCTGACATGTATCACAGCGATACAGGCATTTTTAGCAACTTACCCTCTCCTTTTTCTGCAACGCGCTATCACTCACTTGTGATTGATCAAGCAACATTGCCAGACTGTTTGGAAGTAACTTGCTGGACCAATGAAGAAGATGGTTCTATGGAAGAAATTATGGGTGTTAAACATAAGACACTACCTGTTGAAGGTGTGCAGTTCCATCCTGAATCTATTCTGAGTGAACATGGTCATCAAATCTTTAAAAACTTCTTAGAAATTTATGCATAATTGAGTTTTATATACATGGATATTCAACAAGCTTTAAGCCATATCACAAAAAACATTCACCTCACTCAACCGCAAATGGAAGATGTGATGCGCACTATCATGAATGGTGAGGCTTCAGATGCACAAATTGGTGCTTTAATGATGGGCTTACGTCTAAAAGGCGAAAGCATTGACGAAATGACAGCTGCTGCACGTGTAATGCGTGAGTTTGCGACTAAAATTGATGTCAGCGACCTGCCTTACCTTGTCGACATTGTGGGTACAGGTGGTGACGGTCAAAACTTATTTAACGTTTCAACTGCATCTGCATTTGTTGTTGCGGCAGCAGGTGCAAATATTGCAAAACATGGCGGTCGTGGTGTTTCAGGTAAATCAGGTTCTTCTGACTTACTCGAGCAAGCAGGAATTAGCCTTGCCCTAAACATGGAACAAACTGAACGCTGTATCCGCGATATTGGTGTTGGCTTCTTATTTGCCCCAAACCATCATAAAGCAATGAAATATGCGGCAGCTCCTCGTAAGGAACTTGGTTTCCGCTCTATTTTTAACTTACTCGGTCCGCTTACGAATCCGGCTGGTGTAAAACGCTTTGTGATTGGCGTATTTTCAAATGAACTTTGCCGCCCAATGGCTGAAGTTTTAAAGCAACTTGGTGCTGAACATGTCATGGTTGTTCACTCTAAAGATGGTTTAGATGAAATTAGCCTAGCATCTCAAACTTATGTTGCAGAACTTAAAGATGGCGAAGTTACCGAATGGATGATTACTCCTGAAGAAGTTGACATTGAATCTCAAACATTAACAGGCTTAACAATTGATAGTCCTGCTGAAAGCTTAGCTTTAATTAAAGCAGCTTTAAGTAAAAAGAAAACTGAAATTGGTGACAAAGCTGCCAATATGATTGCTTTAAATGCTGGGGCTGGTATTTATGTTTCGGGTTTAACAAGCTCTTATAAACAAGGTGTCGCATTAGCACATGACATTATTTATGGTGGGCAAGCACTCGAAAAAATGGAAATCTTGTCAGAATTTACTAAAACGCTCAAACAATACGAAGCTTAAGACGGGAGATAAATCATCATGGTTGATATTGCAAATACCATCTTAGGAAAAATTGTTGATCGCAAAAAAGAAGAATTTGCCTTACGCCTTAAACAGCATAGCTATAAAGATGTTGAAGAGCTGGCACAAGCCGCAACACCTGTCCGTGGCTTTGCTCAATCTTTACTAAGTAAACACCCAGGTGTCATTGCTGAAATTAAAAAAGCATCGCCATCTAAAGGGATTATTCGTGAAAACTTCAATCCTGCTGAAATTGCACAACAATATGAAGATGCAGGCGCTGCATGTTTATCTGTACTAACCGATGTAGACTTTTTCCAAGGTGCAGATGAAAACATTCAAATTGCACGCTCAAATTGCGCTTTACCCGCACTACGTAAAGATTTTTTAATTGACCCTTACGGTGTGATTGAAGCACGTGCTTTACATGCAGATTGTATTTTGTTGATTGTGGCATGCTTGTCCGATCAACAGCTTGAAGAAATGTCTAAAACTGCATTTGAATACAATTTAGATGTTCTAGTAGAAGTACATGATGAACATGAACTTGAACGTGCTTTACGCCTGTCAAATCGTTGTTTATTAGGTGTAAATAACCGCAACCTTAAAACATTTGATGTCGATTTAAATACATCTTTACGTTTAAAAGCTTTACTTGAACCATCACGTTTATTGGTCACTGAAAGTGGTATCGCAACCCCTACTGACGTTGCAATGATGCAAGAAAATGACATTCACGCCTTCTTAGTTGGTGAAAGTTTTATGAAGCAAGCTCGTCCTGATCATGCTTTTAAAGAGTTGTTTGGTATACCGACTTCTATATAAAACAAAAAGCTCGGAATGTTAGCATTCCGAGCTTGCATTATTTTTAAACATTTCTAATAAATCTCTCTGCGTTACATTTAAAGATATATACATTTTTTAACAAAATATTCCATAAAAACAAGATAATTTATTTAAAAATATGGACATTAATAATAGATATCACCATGGTAAATCAACATAACCCTGCATGGGCTCTTTATATTCCTTGGCTAAGTTTAGCTGTACTTGCTTTAAGTTTAGTTTCGCCTCAATTTTTCGGTATTGTTGCCCTACTTTCTATTGGTCTAATCGCAAGTGTTATTTGTGCAGTACATCATGCTGAAGTGATTGCACATAAAGTCGGAGAGCCTTTTGGCACACTCGTTCTTGCTTTATCTGTCACTATTATTGAAGTAGCGCTCATTGTTTCTATGATGCTATCAGGCGGTGAAGAAGCAATGGGGCTAGCTCGCGATACCATTTTTGCCGCAGTTATGATCATTCTTAATGGCATTATTGGTTTAAGCTTAATTGTGGGTGGTCGAAAACATTTAGTTCAAGGTTTTAATCTTGAAGGTGTTACAGCTGCAATTGGCACAATGACTGTCATTATCGTATTTTCTTTAATTTTACCCAACTATGTGACTAGCACAGGTATTGAGGGTATTTACACCCACAAGCAGTTACTCTTTGTCTCTTTCATTACTTTAGCTCTCTTTACCGCATTTACATTGTTTCAAACTATTGGGCATCGCGAATATTTTTTACCTGTTATTGATCCCTCTAAGCCAGAACCAATCACAAAAGATAATAGTCATAAACCAAGTTTAAAAGCGACATATATCAGCTTATTCTCACTCATTGTTTCTTTAATTGCGGTTGTACTTAGTGCAAAAGCAATTTCACCTTCTTTAGAGGCCTTCTTAGGGAAAGCGGGTGCCCCTCTTGCAACTTTAGGTATTCTCATTGCTGCAATTGTTCTTTTACCTGAATTTGGTGCAGCTATGCGTGCTGCAAAAGCCAATCGATTACAATCGAGTTTAAATCTTGCAATCGGTTCAGCTATTGCAAGTATTGGTTTAACTATTCCTGCTGTTGCTATTTTGGCTGTTTATATGGATTGGCCAATTGAACTTGGTTTGGATGCAAAATCTATTGTTCTACTTATACTTTCATTATTTGTTGTTTCGAATTCTTTACGCACAGGAAGCACGACAATATTGCCAGGTATTATTCATGTATTAATCTTTATTACTTATTTATTTATGAGCTTTGTGCCGTAGAAAATTAAAAAAAGATAACTCGTAGCTCAGGATGTAAGCATCCTGACGAGTAAATTATTACCTTATTTTTTACTAGATATCACAAAAATCATAATTCTCTAGCGCATCTGCCCAAATTTTATATTTATTCAATGTTATAAGTTTTAACACAAAATATTTAATTTTTTCCTGATCTAATACGTCTTTTGTCATTTCTTCAACAAATTTAGCTGAAAGATTTTCATCTAAAGAATTACCACTATCAAGGTTACAACAACCATAAGAATCAAATGAAATCCTAGTTAAAAATACTCTTTTATTTATTAAGTCAAAATCTAGAAAAACACAACTATCTATACAACCCAAATAAAAATCAGCTTTTCTTGATGTTGGCATTGATGCTTTAAAAAAATTAAATTTATTATCCATATTTACCCTTGCCTATTACACATTCAATTCTTATTAAATCAAATTATACTTAACCCTTATAATCCCAATTTTATAAAAATACTAATATTAATAAGCAAAATTATCTTTAGTTCAAATCCCTACAAATAACGACTATAATCTTCTAACTTTCGGCTAATCTGCTTATTTCCTAATACTATGAGTAAAAATGATTCCTCCCTTTCTAAAGACCAATTCAACCTACTGAAAGCCTTTAAAAAGCAAATCACCAATCCTCATTCAACAGCAATTAAAAAAGCTGCTGAGGAAAAAGCGCAAGTTCAACCCGAGCCTGAAGACGATATCGAATTATTTCGCAAACAAATGCAAGGTGTCCAAAAAATGGATACGAGCAATATTGCGAAAATTGAAAAATCAAAAACAAAAAAGCCAAACGCTCAAATACTTGCAAAACGTGCTGCTGCTGAAGGCGGTTTAGAAACTAACGACGCTGAACTTTCAGATACTCATGCCATGCTCAACCCAGTTGCTAGCCAAGCAACACTGAGCTATCGCATTGCAACATTACAACATAAAGTTTTTGAAGATTTAAAAGCTGGCAATATACGTTGGTTTGAAGCAGTCGACTTACATGGTTGTACCATTGAAGAAGCACGTATTGCTGTTCTGCAAATTATTCAAATTGCAAAAGATGAAAACCAAAATGTGATTAAAATTGTTCATGGTAAAGGTCCTGAAGCAATTTTGAAAAGTCATGTAAATAGTTGGCTCCGTCAACACAGAGATGTTCTTGCTTTTGTGAGTGCACCTGAAAAACAAGGGGGGACAGGCGCTGTTTTAGTTTTGCTTAAACGTGCTGAAAAGAACCCAAAGTTTAAACAATAATCTGATTTTCCCCTAAAATAAGGCATTGCTATAGTTTTCTGCTACAATGCCGACCTTGTTCAACATCATGTCAAAGTGAACACGTTTATGACTATGCAGCAAAACTACGCAAATATCCTAACCTCTATTGGCGAAGACTTAGATCGCCCCGGTCTAAAAGATACGCCTGCGCGTGCTGCTAAAGCTTTTTCATACTTAACATCTGGCTATCAAAAAACTCTAGAAGAAGTAACCAATAATGCGGTTTTTCCATCAGATAACCGTGACATGGTGCTTGTAAAAAATATCGAATTCTATTCTTTATGTGAACATCACTTATTACCATTTCATGGTCGTGTTCATATTGCCTATTTACCTGAAGGTAATGTTTTAGGCTTATCTAAGTTTGCACGTATTACAGAAATGTTCGCACGCCGCTTACAAATTCAAGAAAACCTAACACAACAAATTGCTGAAGCAGTTCAAGAAGTTACTGGTGCACGTGGTGTTGCCGTTGTTATTGACTCTGCTCACATGTGTATGATGATGCGCGGTGTAGGCAAACAAGAATCTACAACTCGTACGGTTTCTTTCTTAGGTGATTTCAAAACCAATAAAGAAGATCGCCGCGAATTCTTAAGTGCTGTACCTGAAAGTTATTAAGATTTAAATGCCTCACATGTTGAGGCATTTTTTTTGCTAAAATTTTACGATCACTCAATGAATGATCTAAGGATCAAATGCAATGCCTTCAATATTCTTAGCAGGACAAGGTTTAACTCAAAATGAAATCACGGTTGACTATCCACGTCCCGACCGTCTTGTTCAAGGCAACCCTAAACGCTTAACCACTGAATTATACAATCATCCAAATATGAACTGTGGAATTTGGGAATGTGAAGTAGGTGCTTGGAATATCGTATTTTCAGCAAACAAACAAGAGTTCTTTCAAATCATTAAAGGCGTTGTTCGTTTGCATGATGCTGAAACGGGTCAATATGTAGAAATTACCGTTGGCGATGCTGGAGTTATTCCACCATCGTTCAAAGGTATTTTTGAAGTCGTTGAAAAAGTTAAAAAGTACTATGTGGTGGTTGAGGCATAAGTCCCAACATTAACAAAGCTCGTTAAGTTCAACCTGCGATACAAAAACTCGATTACGACCTAAGTTTTTCGCTGCATACAGACTATGGTCTGCAGCATCTAAAAATTTCTGATAATCTAAATGTCCTGCATAAGGCTGTATCCCGATACTGACAGTGAAGGTAAAGGGCACATTATCTGCTGCATATAAAACAGATGCTTCAATACTTTGGCGAATACTTTCCGCAATTACCTTAGAGCGCGTTATATCTGTATCTACAAGTAATACTAAAAACTCCTCTCCGCCAACTCTAAATGCGTAATCACTTCCTTTACTGTATTTCATTAATGTGTCGGCAATATATTTCAGGGCGGTATCACCTGCTGTATGACCAAAGCGATCATTCACCAATTTGAAATAATCAGCATCAATTGCCAACAAACATAATGGAGTATGGTTTTTACGCGCAAGCTCAATTTCTCGAGAAACAACGGTATCTAAATAGCGACGATTCAACAACTTCGTCAATGAATCATTACCCATTTCAATATAATCAGAAACTTGAAAAAGCTGATCTAACAAATGCTGAATTTCTCGGTTTTTTTGACGAATATCTTGAATATATTGATAAATACTGGCTTTATCTTCAGAGTTTCTAATATCTTCAACCAACTCATCAATCTCACTAATAATATTGATGATGACTTTAACTTGCTCTGAACCTGTAAAGGCATAAGATGCTTTATGAACAAACCACAAACCAAATTCAGATTTTGACAAAAGCGAATGAAAGATATTTTCAGGCAGTGAAAATGCTTTAAAAATTAACTCATTTTCCCAATCCAACAAGCTACTACGTTGCTTATCCTTCTGAACAGAAACATCTTGCATGGCAGAAAATAACCGATAACTATGCTTAGCCTCCTGATGAACTTCTGTTTTTTCTTCATAAGAGCGACACATAATTTCTGTTGAAAAGCTCAATAGCTCCACAATATAACCAATCAATGATAAAGCATTATCTTTGGTATATTGTTTTGAAGCTATTTCAAAAATTTTCTTTTCAATTTCACGCACACCACGAATAATCAACCAAGATGGAATACCCACACGTGCATGTACATGCCCAACAAGCTTCTGCTTTTCAACAGCTTCTTTATAGTTTTGATTGATTGCAACACCAAAGCTTTCCAATAACCATTGGTGCAAAGTGTTTTGTAATCGTTGCTGAATTAAATCATCAGAAAAAAATTCTGCCGATTCTTTTTCATCCAGCATTTTTTTATAAAACTCATAAACTAAGGTTGAAGCATGCTGTTGTATAAAATGAAATGCGTCTAATACATCTGATGCATCATAGCTTTTACATAAACTTTTCCACTGTACAGTCAAGTCATTTAAAATTTCGCTATTCATTGACCGTTACCCCAGATCAAAAAAATTAATAAATACGGCGAATTATTCGCTCAACTTTAGAATATCTTTTGCTTTTCATTACCCCATGAAAAACAAAAAAATAATAAATTTTCTTTACTTTCAGATCTTAATTTAACTTCCATAAACCATTTGGTTTACGTTGCCCCAAAATTCCCAACACAAGTACCAAACTTAATAGAAGTAATAAATACCAAGAACCCAATTTACCCCATCCAACCATATGCCAAGCATCAACCTGACTTGGATACAGCCAAATTTTATAAAAAGTACTAATATTTTCAGCAATCCAAATAACAAATGCTAAAAGTACTAATACTGGAAGCATTGGCAGTTTAAATTGGCGATTTTGAAGCATAAAACCCACTTTTGTATTCCAAAAAATTACGATGCTCCATACAAATAAGAAATATCTAATATCAGGAATAAAGAATTTGGTCATGAAGTTTGCATAAGACAAAATAGCCAGCGCCATCATATTCGAAAAACTAGGTAAATACTGAAAATGTACTTGATATAAGCGCAAAGAACGTGCAAAGAAACTGCCTACAGCGGAATACATGAATCCTGCAAACAAAGGAACAGTAAGTATTTTAAAAACAGCGGGTTGTGGATATTGCCATGATGCAATATAAGGACTGGTTAGAAAAATCTCCATCACCATTGCCAAAACATGAAATAAGGCAATCACTTTAGCTTCTGCCCAAGACTCAAGTTTTAAATACAACAAACACACCTGAATGATTAAGGCATAAAACAACAAATAATCGTATCTAAAATATCCAAAATATTCGTGGCTTCCCATACTGGCTGTTAAAGCAAAAGCAACCAATAATAAGATACCAAATAAGGCAGCCGAAGCTGCCTTACATGAAAATTGGATCAACAAACCCAAATTTTGAATCACAGAAAATCCTTATAAATATTTCGCGCTGTATTCATGTACCGTATCAATAAACACTTTTGGTTTTTCAGGATCAACCCATTGCGTAATTCCATGACCTAAGTTTGCGATATAACCCGTTTTTTCACCATTTGCATAAGCATCATCAAGCATTGCTTTCGTTGCTTTTGCGATATTTTCAGGTGTGCCATATAGCGTTGCAGGGTCTAAATTACCTTGTAATGCTGCACGACCATTTACAGTTTGACGCGCCACATTTAACGGCGTTGTCCAATCTAGACCAAATGCATCTGCACCTGTTGCAATCATTGGCTCTAACCACTGCCCGCCACCTTTAGTAAACAAAATGACAGGAATTTTGCGACCATCTTTTTCACGTTGTAAGCCTGCAACAATTTTTTGCATGTATTTCAATGAAAATTCAAGATATTCACGATGTGCTAATGCACCGCCCCAACTATCAAAAATTTGTACAGCTTGTGCACCTGCATCAATTTGAGCATTTAAATAGTCAATAACCGCATCTGCTAAACGATCTAACAAAGCATGTAAAACTTCAGGCTGTGCATACATCATATTTTTAGTAAAACGGAAATCCTTACTTGAACCACCTTCTACCATATATGTTGCAAGTGTCCACGGACTACCTGAAAAGCCAATAAGTGGAACTTGTCCACCTAACGCAGAACGAATAGTAGACACTGCATTCATCACATAATCTAAATCAGATTTTGCATTGAATTTTGGAAGATTCGCAACATCTTGTTCTGTACGTACTGTTTTATGAAACTTAGGGCCTTCACCTGCCTCAAAGTACAAACCCAAACCTAAAGCATCAGGTACAGTTAAAATATCTGAAAATAAAATTGCCGCATCAAGTTCATAGCGACGCAAAGGCTGAAGCGTAACTTCGCAAGCAAACTCTGTGTTTTTACATAAAGAAAGGAAATCACCTGCCTTAGCACGTGTTTCACGATATTCTGGTAAATAACGGCCCGCTTGTCGCATCATCCATACTGGTGTTGTATCTACAGGTTCACGCAATAAAGCACGTAGAAAACGATCATTTTTTAAGGTCGTCATTTACTTTCCTAATTGATTTTTAATCTTCCAAGCATCATAACAAAAAGGTCTAAGATTTAATAATCTGTCTGTATGTTAAAATTCGATTGTTATAAATGATAAAACTGATATTTAGTCAAAACATTTACTGCAACACCTGTTTTTTTCTGTAATACTTGTGTTGTTTTTTCACAATGTTAATGAATTATTCTTAAGGTTGAATTACATGTTCGTTCGCTCAATACTTGCAATGAGTTTAAGCTGCATATTTGCTGGTTCTGCAATTGCGGCATCAACTGCTGAACAAGCATTAAATCCTCAAAAGATTAAAGATATTGCTATTGAAGATCCTATCGATCCTTTAGCAATAAGCAAGTCAGCAGAGCAAGCATCTTCGGAAGCAAAAATAACCCCACAAGAACAACAAGATTTAAATCAAGCCTCTGAAACACTTGATAATCTTCAAAACACTGAAGACGATTCAGCTGCTATCGGCACTGCACCATCTTCACCAACAAAGTCTGTTCCTGCTAGCACAACATATAAAGGTCCTTGGTCTTTAGACAGCCTAAATAATGCTAAATGGGAAGACTTAGGCCGTGGTCAATTCCCAATGTACGCACGTGCACATGTCATGTTAAACAATGCACATGCTTCACCTGGCGCAATTGATGGCTCAAGTGGTAAAAATACTCTAAAAGCAATTGCTTCTTTCCAACAAATGAATGGTTTGAAAGCAACAGGAATTCTGACTCAAGAAACTTGGGATGCTTTAGTTAAAAATCAAGGTTCTAAACCTACATACGTGGAATACACCATTACTGCTGCTGACCTTAAAGGGCCATACGCAAAATCTATTCCGAGTGACTATGCACTTCAAGCAAAAATGCCTGGTTTGTACTACACACGCGTAACAGAAATGTTAGGTGAAAAATTCCATATGGATGAAGAATTCTTGAAAAAGATCAATCCAAATGCGAATTTTAATAAAGTTGGCGAAAAAATTATTGTTTCAAGTGTACGTAATCAATTACCTGAAGATATTCATTTAATTGTTGCGCATAAAGGTGCAAAACAACTTTATTTATTCAACAGCAAAAATAAGATGATTGCATCTTTCCCTGCAACCATTGGTAGCTCAGATACACCTTCTCCAACAGGCACGTATAAAGTAACTGGCGTAGCACCAAACCCTTGGTATAGCTACTCACCAAGTAACTTTGTACAAGGTAAAAACTTAAAACCACTTTCTTTACCACCTGGTCCTAATGGTCCTGTAGGTAATATTTGGATTGGTTTAAGCAAAAAATCATTTGGTATTCATGGAACACCAAATCCTTCTGCTATCTCTAAAACAGCTTCACATGGTTGCATTCGCTTAACCAACTGGGATGCTAACGACTTAGGCAAAAAAGTTCGCTCAGGCGTAACAGTAAAGTTCTTAGAATAATGAAATAGTGATATAAAAAAGCCTGCTCTTATGCAGGCTTTTTTATATTCATACACTATCATTCTAGAAATAGAACAATATGTCGCTTTTTATCAATATAAAAGAACAATCTAAAGCCTTAAAATAACTTCAAGTTCAAATAATAATGGGGTATTCACATGAATGCTTATTTACATCGTAGTGAAGATCGTGGGCATGTCAAAATGGCTTGGTTAGACACCAAGCACAGTTTTTCATTTGGTAGTTGGCACAACCCTAAATATATGGGTGTAAGTGCATTACGTGTCATTAATGATGACACTATTGATGCCCATCGAGGTTTTGGCACGCACCCCCATGACAATATGGAAATTTTAACTTGTGTCTTAGACGGTACAATTTCGCATAAAGACAGCATGGGCAATGCTGGAGGAATTTCCGCAGGCGAATGGCAATTAATGAGTGCTGGCACAGGTGTTCAGCATAGTGAAATGAATGATGGTGATCATCCTGTTCATCTACTCCAAATTTGGATTCATCCAGATGTTCGTAACGCTGAGCCTACCTATCAACAAATTAAATTAGATCCTAAAGATCAGCCGAACCAATGGCATTTAATTGTTGGACCAAACGACAATGCGCCTATGCATATTCGTCAGCAAGCCGAAGTTAAAACGGCTGTGCTAGAACAAGGCTTATCTTTAGAAATAAAGGCAACTCAAGTTTTGAATTATATTCATGTGATTCGTGGTGAAGTTCAAATTGAAGAGCATATTGTAAAAGCTGGTGATGCTTTACTTTTCCGAGATAATGCAAAAATTACAGCAAACGAAGAAAGTCAGTTTATTTGGTTTGATTTACCAGAAAAATAAAATCTCTAAAGATTTTAAAAGGCTCCTAGGAGCCTTTTTTACATTCCACATTGGAATGCAAATATACAATTTAAACATCCACGTTAAGTTAGCTTTCACACTATTATCTTTGTATTTATCTGAAATTAATCCGCTATATCCTAATGAAGCAGATACATTATTTTTTAATTTAATTTCTTAAATTAAAAATTGCACCATTAGGTGAAAACGGCACAGCATTTACCTCAAAAGAATTCCCTCCACTAAAGAATGCTAAATTCGCATCATTATTTCAATTTCCATAATAGTGTTGCCAACCCAATATTCCTTTTACTATCATTGTATTTGTATCACCAAGTTTTATTTGACTAGCGAAATGAATCCCTAGCGTAGACGTACTCAAATCTGTATTTTGTTTTTTATTTCTAACGCTGCCGCCCCACCACTCGCTCTTGCTCTTTTGGAATCAAAGTTCACATAACTTAAGTTAATAAATAGCTCAATTAATCCTAAACAAAATCTTATGATTACAACACATGGCTTTCGCTCTACATTCAGAGATTGATCTTCTGATATAACAGATTACCTTCATGAAATATGTGAACACGCCTTAGCTCATAAACCACCTGATGATGTTGAAGCTGCTTATTTACGTGGTGCATATCTCTTTAAAAGTGTAAAAACCTGATAGCAGATTAAGCTAACTAAATATTGTAGCTAATATTATGTTAACCCCTTTTAGGTAGATAAGCCGAGTTTTGAATCATTATTTTTCATTAGATCCTATTTACTTTGCAACACAGTGGTTTGAAAGACAAATTGTTCCTCATTAAACCGCTGAACACCACCTATTTTAAATTCTTCAGGATATCGTTTGCTACTGCTCATAAACACCTCTTCAATTAGCTATTTTATCTAACTAAAGAGTGTCTACAAAATCGAAGGCTATTCAGTTTGGACTTGGATTCCACTCTGTCGTCGCACACGTTAAGTTGTTGCTTATGTGTAGTCAGCGCAACATAAAACATGTACAGATTTACGCTGTCGAATTCCTTCAAACTATTTTAATTTAGCAACATGTAGTGATTATTAGTCAAGTTATGTGAGGTATTTGCCCCTACTACCCACTGCTCTATTGGTAAACATACAAGCTTAACCAACCATATTGAGCGATTCAATTCGACATTAAGAAGTTGTTTAGGACGTTTTATCAGGAAAAATTTAAGCTCTTCGAAGAAGAAAGAAAATCATGAGTCTGTATTGCATATATTTTTATTGAAATACTATCCAGACATAAAAGATAAGTGGGTAGCACGTCAGACTTGAGAACTACCAACAAATTTATTGACTTAGGTCGACCTTACACTAGAAACTTCACTTAAATTTTAAATATTTAGAATAAATCTATCTAAAAGACTATATACAATAAAGTTCCTTTCAAACCATTGCATGCAATCAAGTCACATCACCCTTGCTGTTTGCAATATTCAAATAACGCCAACGCATTGGGCTATAACCCGTCCAACTTTTAAATGCACGATTAAATGAAGTTTGCTCCTTGTATCCTAAAAAAGTAGAAATTTCTATAATAGAGGTGTCTTTTTTAATCAAATATTGTTTTGCTAATGTTAAACGCACTTTGTTTAATAAGTCTTGAAAACTCATCCCTTGATCTTTTAAAGCCATCTGAAAAGTACGTGTACTCATATTTAAATATCCAGCAACAACACTAACTTTAGGATCTTGAGCATTAATAGACTTTATAATTGCCTTATTTACATTTTCTAGAAGATTTGTGTCATTAGTCATTTTATTATACATTTGGGTTGCTGTTTTTTCCAAAAAATATAACAACACGGGATCTTCCGTAGTTAATGGAATATCACACAGATTCAATGGTATTTTTAACAATGTCCGATCGGCATCAAAACTTACTGGGCAATTAAAATAATTCTCATATAATTTAGTGTTTTTAGGTTTTGAAATAGCTAACTCAACTTTCTTTAAAAGTTGATAATTAGAGCCTAAAAGAGCTAGCAATAGTTGATAGATTGTTGCAACTTGTAATTCTTCTGAAATAGCTGTTTCCCTAAGATATAAACCAGCACTGTAATATGCAGGTTTTTCCCAAGAAATAAGAACCTCATTATCAACAATCCTTATATCCTTCTGTGTATAGTCACACCATGCGAAAAAATACTGTAATGGCATTCCCATGTAACTTCTTAAGTTTTTGCAAGACAAAGCGATATAAAAAGAAATACCTAAATGACTAGGAGCTACTATTTTTGCAATTTCTATACCTAAACCTTCTTTATCATATTGCTGATCTATATATTTAAGCTTCTGTAACCAATGAATAAAGATTACTCTATCATCAAAGTCATAAATACGATGCACAGGTGTTTTTAAAGAATATTTATCACAGAAAGTGTCCAGTAATCTAACCATTCCACTATAAACACTTCTTTTTTTTAAAAATGATTTCATCTAACCTTCGTCTCAATCTATTTTTCTATTTTCTGCAACTTAAGAACATGCCGAACACGGAAGTTACTAAAACTATAGAGGGGCTTATCAATTTGAAATTAAATTACTAAATAAGCCCTTAAAAACTGATTTGCGTAACAAAATCATTCCCTATACTTATGTCATCAGTTAATTATTCACTGGTTTCTACATTAATAGAATTTTGAGAAATACCTACCTAACACCACTAAAGATTAATATCTAAAATGCAGTAAAAACTTCAATATGACTGAAAAATAACTACTAGTGATACTAAAAAATCAGTATTAGTACTAATGAAAAAGTTTTCTGCACATACATTAATTCAATGTAGAAAACATAAAAAACACCGATATTTTGCTTTTATTATTTTTATTTTTCTTGTCCCTTTTTTCTAAAATAATTAGCAAATTACGAAAATATATCACTCTATTTTTATTCACCTATTCAAATAAATAAGTGAGCTTCTGCTCCCATCTACCCACGACTTGCCAACTTGTTTTCAATCCACTGATAGATTCCTAAGCTGACCAACCAATACATGATTCACTTAATCCTATTGCTTTCGGAAAACTAGGATCATAGTATTTCGATTTTTTCAGCACACATCACGACTGATCAAAGCACAAGTGTATAATGGCCAGTTTGTTGTACGATACATTTTAGGTGTAGGTTTATTCATCTAATAGTTATATTACTGAATAAGCCTTGATAGATAGGTTTATGTAACAAAGTCGACTAAAACTAAAGTAAAAAAAAGACCCTTAATAAATTAAGGGTCTTTTTGAATTTGGCGGAAGCGGTGAGATTCGAACTCACGGAGGGGGTAAACCCTCGTCGGTTTTCAAGACCGGTGCATTAAACCGCTCTGCCACGCTTCCAATGGCGGCTATCATATAAATAAAATTCAATCTTGGCAAACACTTTTCTATATTTTTTAACTCGTATGCTCAAAATAAAAACAAAAAATGAAAATTCGTTTATTTATTCGCTTTTTTCATAGCAAATTGAATTTACGTACCACAACTTTTTACCTAAAGGTGTATGTACTTCAACTTCGTCATCAACTTGTTTAGACAACAATGCTCGTGCCATGGGTGAATCAATGGAAATATGTTGTGGATGATGATCATAAATTTCATCTACCCCGACTATTCTAAGCGTTTTTTGCTCACCTTCTTCATTTTCAATATCGACCCATGCACCAAAAAAAACTTTACCATCTTGCTCTGGTGAGTAATCAATAATTTTGAGCTCTTCTAACCGTTTTCCAAGATAACGAACACGTCGATCAATCTTACGTAGAATTTGTTTATTGTACTGATAATCGGCATTTTCACTCCGATCTCCAAGGCTTGCCGCCCAGTTCACTTTCTTAGTGATTTCGGGACGTTCTTCATGCCAAAGATGCTTTAATTCAGCGACAAGAAGGTCGTGTCCTGTACGAGTAATTAAGTTTGATTTCATGATTTTCTAAGCAATTTTTTACTCTTGTACAGGATTTAATATACCAAATTTATACTAAAACTTATAAAAAGCAAAAAAATAAAAAAATAAAACCCACATTTTCAAATAGTTATAATATATTTTTTTATTTTTTTAAGTACAAAATTTGACATCTCGAATTTCCCCCTTTAATATTCGCTCAACTTTTAGCTTAGGTTGTTTTTTAAACAATGTAGTTTTTCTACATTTTCCATCCTTAATCTCATGTCATTTTGAATGACGTCATGACTGCCCACCCCCTTATTGAATTTATCAAACTTTAAAAAGATGGAAGCTTTTTTAGCTTTACTTTTTGGGCATAAATTACTTGTAGCGGAGACAACATGCACAGTAGTTCAACACCTGGGTCGAGGCTTAGCCTTAACTCAAATAAACTCTCTCTCTCTTTAAAAGCACTTGCATTAACTAGCCTTATTTTTCCGTTTCACGCAATTAATGCAAGTAAAGCAACATATCAGTTCGACAACGTTGTTAATCAAAATAAATTAACAGTTGTTTCTGTTGCTAATCCATCTGCCGTATTTGAAGATGGTGATTATTTTCACGGTTTCGGCTACGACTTAGTCCGTAACTATGCAGATAACCTAAATGTACAATTAGAGTTCCAAACAGTTGAAGATAATGCAACTGCTTTGAAAATGGTTGCAACTGGTAAAGCAAATTTTGCAATGACCACTGCAAACACTCAATTAATTGAAACTAAAAAACTGACATCTCTCCCTGCATCATGTGGTGATTTGAATAGTTTAGAAAAGAATGGTTTAAATACTGAATTAAATTGGGTGTTTAAACATGCAGATGATCCACTTACTCAAACTGCAAGTGGCTTTATTTGTAAAAGTAAACAAAATGGATCTCTAAACCAACTTGCTTCTTTTTATAACCGTAATGTGGTGAAAGAAGAATATTGGGATGGCATTCAAAGCGATCTAAGTAAACGTATGCCTATATATAAGGCTAGTTTCAAAAAGACTGCTCAAGAATATGATTTAGATTGGCATTTACTTGCTGCTATTGGTTATCAAGAATCTTATTTAAAGCCAACATCTGTTTCTCCCACAGGTGTTCGTGGTTTAATGATGCTCACCAACAGCACAGCAAAAGCAATGGGTGTAAGTGATCGTACTAACCCTGCCCAAAGCATTCAAGGTGGTGCAAAGTACTACGACTTAATGTTAAGTCGTTATGAAGACATCCCTTTCCCAGATCGTAATTGGTATGCACTTGCTGCGTACAATATGGGACCAGGCACAGTCAATCAGATTCAAAAACGTATTAAAGCTCAAGGTAAAGATCCAGACAATTGGGTCAACTTTTATGCTTATTTAGATCGTAACAAAGCAAGTAATGGTCAATATAGACAAGCTGTGCAATACGTAACGCGTATTCGTGCTTATCTTGAGCATATCAAAACAACGCCTCAACTTGTAAATATCTAAACTTATTGAAATATTTATATTTTGACAGCAATAAAAAAAGCTTACCAAAAGGTAAGCTTTTTTTATTTAATATTTTAAGCTGTTAGCTCTAACACTTTTTTGAACAAATCTTTTTGTTCTTGGCTAGGTCTTGCAGTTTGTAATGCCATAAGCTGTGACATATCGCCTTGAACTTTTATTTTACCCGTCATGAATGCTTGCATAGCAGCAGCCATATCAAACTCAAGGAAAACTTTACGTAAAGTTTCACCATCCATGTTTAATGTTGTTTTTGCATTCGAAGATAGACCTTTTTTAATTGCCCCACCATCCAAAGACAATTCAGTATTACCTGAAGCATCAGCAACCACTAAGTTAATTGCAAGGTTTGCAAGCGCAGGTGGTAAATTTAAATCGCCAGCTTGTGCTGTAAGCGTTTCTACAGTTGAAAACCAATCATCAGTTAAAAAAGCAGGCATGATCTTTCCTCTATATATTTATACATTTTGCTATTTATCCAAACAGCATAATTCTAAAGCAAATTTTGCTTGTCAGTTGTTATAGCACGTAATTTTAAAATAAGGATAAGAAAATATGTACGAAGCGTTCAATTTTTGATGTTTTAGTTTTTTTATTATTTATAAATACATATTTGGATCTAGACACTACTTCCGAAGAAATAGTGTCTAAATGTAAATTATTCTGCTGCGAAACCTAAGTTCACCATATTAATTTTTTTACTTGCCCCAGGTGTTTCATCTACTGTGCAACTTCCAGTGAAATCGATTTCACGTTCACTATCTAAAGCTTCGAAATCGAATAATTCACGGTCTGCAAGTTGCGATGGAGAAACATTTTGTAAAGCACCAAAAATACTATGTAAACGTTTTGGATATTCTTTATCCCAAGTACGCAACATGTCATTTAAAATTGCACGTTGTAAGTTCTCTTGAGAACCACACAAGTTACAAGGGATAATTGGGAATTTACGCATTTCTGCATATTTGATAATGTCTTTTTCTTCAACATAAGCCAAAGGACGAATCAAAATATTCTTTTTATCTGATGACAATAGTTTAGGCGGCATTGCCTTTAAACTACCACCATGGAATAAGTTCAAGAAGAATGTTGCCAAAATATCATCACGGTGGTGACCTAATGCCACTTTAGTTGCGCCAATCTCTTGAGCAAAACCGTACAATGAACCACGGCGTAAACGAGAACACACTGCGCAATAAGTTTTACCTTCTGGCGTTAAACGTTTCGTAATACTGTATGTGTCTTTTTCAAGAATATAATACGGAATATTATTTTCTTCTAAATAGCGTGGTAAAACATCTTCAGGAAAGCCTGGTTGTTTCTGGTCTAGGTTAACCGCAATAACATCAAAATTAATTGGTGCAATGCGCTTAAACTGCAACAAAATATCCAACAAGGTATAACTGTCTTTACCACCAGAAATACACACCATGACTTTGTCACCATCTTCGATCATTTTAAAATCACGAATAGCATGACCAACTTGACGGCGGAGTTTTTTCAACAACCGATAATATGCCGAACTAGTAGGCAATTCAGGCTTGAAATTAAATCCTTGTTCGGATTCAACTGGTGAGAACATAGACGAAATTAACCATAATAAAAATACTGCGCAATTTTAGCCGAAATGGTGCCAAATCGCACCAAAAGAATGTAATAAAAAAATAATTGCTTTTGTCATAAAAATTTCTTAAAAAAATTGTAATTTTGAACGTTAGAGTTCACTTTTTAGCCAAGATGCTTATCTTTTGGACTTTTCCACAGTTTTCCACAAAAGCTGTGGATAACTTTGTGGATTTAAAAGTACTTGACAAGGTTATGCACCCTGAATTTAAGGCTTCTATTTAAATTGGTTATTTTTTGATCAATTTATTTTGTATTTATTTTCAATGACTTAACCCTGTCAAGCAATGCTCATTAAAAAAAAATAAATATTTTTTTTGATTACTGAATCAACAAATTGACTTGATTTTTGTGAATACGTAATCCAAAAAAAATGCTTTAGTGCTTCTATTTATATTTTTATTTGTTAAAATCGATTGTATTAATGTTGCCGTATATAAATGCTCATACTGCTAATGATTAAAAATTTAAGATTTATTTCACTTTTTTTATTGGGATCTACTACTGCTATTTCTTTCATGGCATTGCCTACGCATGCGGGGCAAGTTTACATGTATAAAGATAGTAAAGGCAGTACACTACTTACGAATAAGAAAAGCTCAGATCAATCTTTACAACGTATCAAAATCACTTATTACGCAGATAGCAACATACATAACTATTCGAACTGGGGCTCATCTGAATCTTCAGTTCTGCCAAGCTATAGTAAAAATAAAAATGCTTTTGATCATATCATTCGACAAGCAGCCTCTACACACGGCGTATCTGAAGGCTTAATTAAAGCCGTTATGCATACAGAGTCTGGTTTTAACACCAATGCTCGCTCTCCTGTTGGTGCTCAAGGTCTTATGCAACTTATGCCTGCAACTGCACGCCGATTTAATGTTTCAAATGCCTATGATCCGCATCAAAATATTATGGCGGGTGCAAAATATTTAGCATGGTTATTAGAACGCTTCAATGGAAATACATCTTTAGCACTCGCAGGCTATAATGCTGGTGAAGGAAATGTGAGTAAATATGGTGGCATTCCACCTTTTAGAGAAACTCAAGATTATGTACGTCGAGTAAATAGTCGTTTTCAAAACCTCTATTCAAGTGGTGTAGGATTTTCAGCAAGCTCTACCACATCAGAACAATCTGCTTCTGAAGTCACTGCTACTACAAAACCAACTCAAGCTAAAACTGCATCTAATATCAATTTGACACATTCATCACCTAAGCCACAAAGAAAAATTATTCAAACGAGTGATGGCACATTTACATATGCCAACGCAACTCCACGCTAATTAAATGACCTACACTCTTCAATAAAGCGATTATTTTTTAAAATTTATTCTTGAATTTTTGCAATAGACACCGCATATTTAAGAATAGATTTATTTTTATAAATCTTACCTATTTAATTTTTAAGAGGATTCTCTCAATGATGCGGATTGGTTTGTTCTTGCTTACCAACCTCGCGGTACTGGTTGTAGCTGGCATAATTTTGTCACTCTTCGGTGTCGGTAGTTACCATGGCGCGGGTGGCTTAAATCTAGGCAACCTTTTAGTGATCTGTTTTGTCTTTGGTATGGTTGGCTCTTTAATTTCACTATTCATGTCTAAGTGGATGGCGAAAAAAACAACTGGTACTGAACTCATAGACCCTAATGCCCCTCGCAACCAAGCAGAAGCATGGTTATTACAAGAAGTTGCTCAACTATCGCAACGTGCCGGTATTAACATGCCTGAAGTGGGTATTTTCCCATCTTATCAATCAAATGCTTTCGCAACAGGTTGGAATAAAAACGACTCTCTCGTTGCTGTTTCTACTGGCTTACTTGAGCGTATGAATAAAGATGAATTGCGTGCAGTACTTGCTCACGAAATTGGACACGTAGCCAATGGTGACATGGTTACTCTTGCCCTTATTCAAGGTGTTGTGAACGCATTTGTTATGTTCTTTGCTCGTGTTGTTGGTGACTTCATTGACCGTAATGTTTTCGGTCGACAAGATGGCGAAGCCCCTGGTCTTGGCTATTTTGCAATTACAATTGTACTTGATATCGTATTTGGTATTTTAGCGTCTTCAATTGTAATGTGGTTCTCTCGTCAACGTGAATACCGCGCAGATGAAGCAGGTGCTCGTCTTGCTGGCAAACAAGCCATGATTTCTGCGTTATTACGTTTACAAGCAGAATCTGAATTACCAGATGCTATGCCAAAAGAGATGAAAGCTTTTGCTATTTCGGCAGGTAAAGAAGAAGGCTTTAGCTTAGCTGCCCTATTCCAAACTCACCCATCTATTGAACAGCGTGTTGCTGCATTACAGCAACTTAATGTGCCTTAATTTAACTTGTTAAATTAAGCATTAAAAAAGCCTCCAATTGGAGGCTTTTTTATTATGTTACATCGACTATAAAAAACTCTGTAACCACTGAATGGCCAAGCTACCACCAACCCATAAAGCATAAAAGAATATTGCAAGAAACAATAACCCTAAAATATCTGGAATATGTAACCATAACCAAGCTACAACAGAATTACGCCAAAAAGCAGAGTTACGTTGTTTCTTTTCCAATTTTTCATGTAGAAACGGATGTACAACATGATGGTCAGAATGAATCTGATATTCGAGGCGAATATGTTCATGTACAACATCTAAAGCTTTTCGACTGGGTCGAATGAAAATATCAAATATTGTACCTGCGATAGGAATAACACCAACCACAGCATCAACCACAGCCATTTTCATTACAGGTGTTAACTTATGCTTGGGCACACCAATTTGCTTTGCTTTATAAATGGCATAGCATGTAAGTACAAAACCTGCAGCATTACCTGCCACGGGAATTGTACTCAGTGCTGCATCTGCACCTACGCCCTGCTTAGTAAATGGAATACGAACTATCGAATCCATCATATTGGCGTATTTTGCAAGATCACGCTCTAACTTTATAACTTCTTGCTGACTTAATTTTTTTTGTTTTCCCATACCAATCTATCATTGAAGCAATATTTAATTAAGATTGAGCATATACGCATTTATCTTCGTTTTATATCAATATTACAACGCACTAAAATAAAATAATGGAAGCAATAGATAAATACACTAAAACACCAGTCGCATCACAAATAGAGGTGACCAAAGGTGCTGATGCACTTGCAGGGTCAAAACCAAACTTGTTTAAAATAAATGGTAAGCTCATGCCAATTAAACAGCCTAGTAAAACAATTCCGACCATACTAATCGCAAGGACTAAAGCAACATATTCATCGCCACGGTAAAAACCTAAGAATGAAACTGCCAAAGCCATAGTTAAGCCTAAACAAAGAGCAACCAAACTTTCACGTCCTAATAAAAGGAACCAATCTTTAAATTGAACATCACCCGTTGCTAAAGCACGCACCATTAATGTAGATGACTGTGATCCTGCATTACCACCACTTCCCACAAGTAAAGGTAAGAAAAATACTAAAACAATATTTTGTGCAATAATATCTTCAAAGTGAGCAATTCCGATACCCGAAAGCAAACTACCAAATACTAAAAATACAAGCCAGAAAACACGGTTTTTATAAAGTTGAAGAATAGGCGTAGACTTTAAACTTAGACTTGATGTTGCATTGACCGCACCAGCCTTTAAGAAATCTTCTGTTGCTTCTTCACGTGCAACATCCATGGCATCATCATGCGTGACTATACCAACCATAACACCTTGCTCATCAACAATTGGCAATGCTAATAAGTCATAACGTGCAATGATTTTTGCCACTTCATCTTGATCTGAATCTACTTTTGCAAAAAGAACATTGGTCACCATCAACTCATTAATATTCTGTTGTTCTTGTGCCAAAATAAGTTGTTTTAATGAAATCACGCCTAACAGTTTTCGTGCTTCATCCAAAACATAAGCAAAATAAATTGTTTCAGTATCTGGTGCTTCAGCACGTAACATTTTAATTGCATTTGCTACGGTCATATTCGGATATAACGTTGCGTATTCGGAGCTCATAATAGCTCCCGCAGTTCCTTCAACATAAGATGAAAGCAAACGAATATCTTCACGCTCTGCTTGAGCTAAAGCAGGTAATAATGCATTTTGTTGATTTTCATCTAAGCGTTTAAATACATCTGCTCGCTTATCTGAAGACATTTCACCAATAATGTCCGCTAGAACCTGACGTGGCAAAACCTTAGCAAGCTCAGCTTGAATATCGGGAGATAAGTAAGAAAAAACATAGGAACGGTCGGGCAAATTCAGAATTAAGGTCTGACTATTCTCAATAGGTAATTGAGCGATAATATCTGCAATATCTGCAGCACGGAATGTTTTTAATGACTCGAGAGCAAGCTCGATATGATTATTTTTAAGTGCGTCATTAATTAAATACAAAAAATTGTTGTAGCTCATGTTAGTCCCTCATTACTCTCACGCAGTAATAAAGGCAACATGGCAAATTAGTTCATTGCCAACAAAATACCTTCATCCTGTATGAGGTGAATATAATGTTTTGAAATGTAAGATAAATGACAACTATGCCTGTCCATTTAGGAACGTGATCCTCTATATACCGTTTATACGGCGTGCAAATACTACAAACAAGTTATGTATTACTCAACCCATGCAACAAAAAATCTACAATTCAAATGATTATAAATGAATTTTAGTTCTATTAATGATCAAACTGACATCTTAATACTTAACTTTCGATATTTTGTTGCTTCACTTTAAAAATATTACGAATAAGCACATACATAAATGGAATAAATATAAGTACAAGTACAGTACCAAACACCACCCCACCCAAAACACTTACTCCAATTTCTTGACGACTTGCCGCGCCAGCACCAAAGGCAAAAACAAGAGGTAAAACGCCAGCACCAAAGGCAATAGACGTCATTAAAATGGGGCGTAAACGTAATCTTGCGGCACTTAAAGCCGCATCAATAGCTGATTTTCCTTGTTGCTGTGCCATAGAAGCAAACTCAACAATTAAAATTGCATTTTTACATGACAGACCAATAGTCGTTAACAATGCAATTTGGAAGTAAATATCATTTGGGAAACCTGCAAAGTAGCTAAATAGAATATTACCACCAATACCTAATGGAATAGCGGTCATAACCGCTGCAGGAATAGACCAACTTTCATATAGTGCGGCTAAACATAAGAAAATAAACCCTATAGAAACCAAATAAAGTAAGAGTGCCTGATTACTCGACTTATTTTCCTCATAAGACATACCACTCCAAGCTAAATCGACACCAGGGATCTGATCTACTAAATTCTGTAAATCTTTCATTGCCTGCCCACTACTTACATTTGCTGTTTTATCTGCTTCTAATTCAAGAGCCGCATAACCATTAAAGCGATTCACAATTTCAGGACCACCTGACCAGTATGTTTCAGAAAAGCTAGGGAATGGCACCATTTCATTTTTATTATTTCGTACCGACCAAAATTGCAAATCGTCTGGTTTCGCTCTAAATAATGCTTCACTTTGCATCATGACTTTCTTAATACGCCCTCGATCAATAAAGTCATTGATGTACTTACCCCCTAAAGCAGCAGACAGAGTGCTATTAATATCTGTAGGTGACAAACCTGCTGCCATTGCAGCTTTTTGATTAATGTGAACAACAAGCTTCGCACGATCTGGTATTGCTTTTTTATCTAGGTTTTCAAAAGTTTTATAATAAGGTGCATCAGTCTTTAACTCTTGAAACTTTTCATTTAAAACAGTACGCCCTTGTCCTTCAATATCGCGCAGCCAAAGGTTAACACCATTGGTATCGCCCAAACCATTTACGACTGGTGGCATCATAACCATAATATTGGCATTTTTATTGGCTTTGAAATATTTCATGGCACGCTCTTTCACCGCATTTGCGCTGTTTTCTTTACCACTACGATCATCCCAATGTTTTAACTTCACAAAACCTTGCGCTAAATTTTGCCCTGTACCACCTCGACTTCGACCATAACGCAGCATGACTAAATCTACATTAGCTGTTTCATGCTCTAAGAAATAACGACGTACATTTTCACCCACTTCAATGGTTTTAGACATTGGTGCATTATCTTGTAATGCGATCTGAAGCATTAAGGCACCTTGATCTTCATTAGGCAAAAAGCTTGTAGGCAATACTCGATAAAACAATGCAAATGTAAGAGTTAATGCACATGCAATAACAATAGTAACTAATCGATTTTGTAGTGTTCTAAAAGTGAGTGAGATATATTTAGCTTTTACATTTTCTAAAAAATGATTGAAGCGATTTGCCCATGCATAAGGTTTATGATTGGGCTTTAAAATGATCGCACATAAAGCAGGTGTTAACACCAATGCAACAGCCAAAGAAATTGCCATTGCTGTCACAAGCGTAATAGAAAACTGACGATAAATAACGCCTGTTGATCCACCAAAAAATGCCATTGGAATAAAAACGGCACTTAAAACTAGTGTAATTCCCACTAAAGCACCACTAATTTCCTGCATAGATTCAATGGATGCTTGCTTTGCACTTAAGCTTTTTTCATGCATTAAGCGTTCAACATTTTCCACCACAACAATCGCATCATCAACCAATAAACCAATTGCTAAGACCAAAGCAAATAGGGTTAATGTGTTAATACTCATCCCTGTAGCAAATAAAACCGCCATTGTTCCCAATACCACAACAGGAACTGTAATCGCTGGAATAAGTGTTGCGCGCCAGTTCTGTAAAAATAAGAAAATAACAATAACCACTAACAAAATGGCTTCGAAAAGCGTTTTCACAACTTCATTAATAGACTCTTGAACAAAAGGTGTGTTATCTCTTGGATAAACTAACTTATACCCTTGTGGCAATTTTTTCGAAATATTGGCTACAGCTTCATCAATCAATCTTGATGTTTCAATTGCATTTGCACCTGAAGCCAATGAAATAGCCATTCCTGCCGATGGATAGCCATTAATGGTATTGTACGCTTGGTAATTTTCCGCACCAATTTCAACACGAGCTACGTCTTTTAAATAAATATAACTACCATCTTGAGTGGCTTTAATAATGATATTGTTAAATTCTTCAACCGTTTTAAAACGTGATCCTGCTGTTACTTTTGCATTTAAATACTGTTCTTGTGCTACAGGTAATTCACCTATTCCCCCTGCGGCAACTTGCGTATTTTGTGCTTCAACTGCTTTTTGAATATCGCTTGGTATAAGTTTGTAATCTTTTAATTTATTGGGATTCAACCAAATACGCATCGCAAACTGAGAGCCAAATACATCGACTTCACCCACACCATCAACACGAGCAATTTCAGACTCTAAATGTGTTTGTAAATAATCTGATAATGCGATGTTATTACTTTGACGCGATTCATCATACAAGCCAATAATTAAATGTGTATCGCCCAAAGACTTTACAACATTCACCCCTTGGCGTTGTACCTCTTCAGGTAATCGATTTAAAGCCCCATTAATAGCATTTTGCACCTGAACCTGTGCAGTATCTGGATCAGTTCCATTTTCAAAACTAACTTGAATACGACTTCTTCCTGTGGAATCACTATTTGAACTAAAATATAAAAGATGATCTAAGCCTTTAATTTGTTCTTCTAAAATTTGGGTAACACTTTCTTCTACTGTTTCAGCATCTGCACCAGAGTATGTGGTATTTATTGAAATTTTTGGAGGAGCAATATCTGGATACCGTTCTACTGGTAAGTTTAATATTGAGAACAACCCTAAAGCCATAATAAAAATGGCTAAAACACCTGCAAAAATTGGACGTTCAATAAAATACTTCGACATCATTGTCTTTTTACGCTTCCGATGTAGAGCTAATTTCACCACAAACGTGTGACATTAACGTGAAAATTTGGGTTGTGATAGTCTACCCATCACTCTCAGAATACAAGAATAGATTACAGAAAAAATCCTTATTTTTTTAATTATGTAGAAACTATGTAGAGCTTTTTTTTCATTCTCTTTTATTCTTTACAAGTTTATATAAATACTAGTGGTATACACTAACCATACTCAGTACATTTTTATTAAATTAAGCGATTTAGTATAAAATAAATAATATTTTTTTAAGGTACGTATATTATTCTGCCTGAAATTTTTGGAATTTTTAAATTATGACTCAAAATTCTCCATTTAAAGGAAAAACAGGTATTAAACGCATTTTCAATGCCACTCAATATTCTCTAGATGGTTTTAAATCTGCTTTTAAAAAAGAAGCTGCTTTTAGACAGATTATTCTTATTAATATTATTCTAATACCCACCACATTTTTTTTAAACGTAAGTGCTGCCGAACAAGCCATTATGATTATCGTGTGTTTACTTTCAATTATTGTAGAGCTATTCAATTCTGCAATTGAAGCTGTTGTAGACCGAATTTCCTTAGATAAACATGAACTTTCTAAAGATGCGAAAGATATGGGAAGTGCAGCACAATTTATTTCTTTAGCCATTATTTTTGTCAGTTGGGCAATCATTTTATTAAAATAACTTTCCATAAATCTTAAAGGGCAAATTTCTGCCCTTTTCTTTTGCGTAGACTTTTGTAAATTGTCATATAGATGTCTACCTTACGCCCAATACTAATTTGCATCGAAATTTAAAGATACTCAAGAATTATGCAAAAAACATGGATTACACTTTTGAGCCTTGCGTCACTTACCGCTTGTAGCCAACTCCCTAAATCAGAACAAAACGTACAAACCATCGTTCAGTCACCATATAAATATCAGGAGCCTAAACTCCTTATTATTGGGCATCGCGGAGCAAGTGCATTACGCCCTGAACATACTTTAGCGTCTTATCAAAAAGCCATAGATGATGGTGCCGATTTTATTGAGCCAGATCTAGTGCCAACTAAAGATAATTATTTAGTTGCCCGTCATGAAAATGACATTACCACCACTACAAATGTAAGTGAACTTTCACAATTTAAAGATCGTAAAACGACAAAAATCATCGATGGTGAAAGCCACACGGGCTGGTTTACTGAAGACTTCACTCTAAGTGAGTTAAAACAACTCAAAGCACGTGAAAGAATTCCTGAAATTCGCGCTCAAAATACCCAATTTAACGATCAATACGAAATTCCAACGTTAGAAGAAATTATTGCTTTAGCGCAAAAACATTATGAAAAAACAGGTAAATTAATCGGTTTATATATTGAAACGAAACATCCAACCTATTTTCAAAAAATTAATCATCCTTTAGAAGACCAATTACTCAAAACATTAGCTTCACATGAATTCACACGTGATAAAGCACCTATTTATTTACAATCTTTTGAAGTGAATAATTTACAGTATATAAAAGCACAACTACCTCAATATAAAGGCTTAAAACAAGTTCAATTAATACAACTTTATAGCGATATTAATGAATCTCCCGCAGACTTTATTGCTCAAGGTATTCACAAAACTTATGGTGATTTAGCAACAACAGAAGGCTTAAAAAATGTTGCTAAATATGCTCAAGGTATTGGACCTAGTAAAAACTATATTGTAGATCAATCGGGCAACCTCACTCATTTTGTGCAAGAAGCACATGCACAAAATTTAAAAGTTCATCCTTATAGTTTACGCCCTGAAAATAAATTTTTAATTAAAAGCTTAAGATGTAATAACGTTGAAAAAGAGCGCTGTGAATCAGGTGCATTAAAAGAATATCAGTTATTTTTTGAAGCAGGTGTAGATGGACTATTTACCGATGATCCTAATTTAGGACGTAAAGCTGTAAATGCCTTCATGAAAAATAATAAATAAATCTCCCAATAAAAAAAGGTCGCTATAAATAGCGACCTTTTTACATAGGGTAATGATGAATTACATCATACCGCCCATGCCACCCATACCGCCCATATCAGGCATAGCTGGTTTATCTTCTGGAATATCAGTAATCATACATTCAGTTGTTAACATTAAACCTGCAACAGATGCTGCATGCTCAAGTGCTGAACGCGTTACTTTAGCAGGGTCAAGAATACCCATTTCTAACATATCGCCATATTCAGAAGTTGCAGCGTTATAACCGAAGTTACCTTCACCATTCTTCACAGCGTTAATCACTACAGATGGTTCGTCACCCGAGTTAGCAACGATTTGACGTAGTGGAGCTTCAATTGCACGACGTAAAATATTGATACCAACATTTTGATCATCATTTACACCAGCAACACCGTCAAGTGCTTTAGCTGCACGTACAAGCGCAACACCACCACCTGCAACAACACCTTCTTCAACCGCAGCACGAGTTGCATGAAGAGCATCATCTACACGATCTTTCTTCTCTTTCATTTCAACTTCAGTTGCAGCACCAATTTTGATTACAGCAACACCGCCTGCCAATTTAGCAACACGTTCTTGAAGTTTTTCTTTGTCATATTCTGACGTAGATTCTTCAATTTGAGCACGAATTTGAGTTACACGCTCAGCGATTTGAGCAGCAACACCAGCGCCATCAACAATTACTGTGTTTTCTTTAGAAACAGTTACTTTATGCGCTGTACCTAAATGCTCAAGTGTAGTTTGATCTAAAGACATACCAATTTCTTCAGAAACTACAGTACCGCCAGTTAAAATTGCGATATCTTGAAGCATTGCTTTACGACGGTCACCAAAGCCAGGTGCTTTAACCGCACATACTTTAATAATACCACGCATGTTGTTTACAACAAGAGTTGCAAGCGCTTCGCCTTCAACATCTTCAGCAATAATAAGAAGTGGTTTACCTGTTTTAGCAACAGCTTCTAATACTGCAATCAATTCACGAATGTTGCTGATTTTTTTATCAACAAGAAGAATGAATGGATTTTCAAGTTCCGCAGTTAAAGTATCTTGTTTGTTTGCAAAGTACGGGCTGATGTAACCACGGTCAAACTGCATACCCTCTACAACATCTAGAGAATCTTCAAAGCCTGAACCTTCTTCTACAGTAATTACGCCTTCTTTACCTACTTTTTCCATTGCTTGAGCAATCAATTTACCAACAGTAGTGTCAGAGTTAGCAGAAATAGAACCAACTTGTTCAATTGCTTTAGAATCAGATGCAGGTTTTGCTGTATTTTTAATTTCAGTAACAACAGCTTTAACCGCTAAGTCGATACCACGTTTCAAGTCCATTGGGTTCATGCCCGCAGTAACTGATTTGATACCTTCATTTAAAATTGCTTGAGCTAAAACTGTAGCAGTTGTTGTACCGTCACCAGCGATGTCGTTTGTTTTTGAAGAAACTTCGCGAACAAGTTGAGCACCCATGTTTTCAAACTTGTCTTTTAAGGTAATTTCTTTTGCAACAGTTACACCATCTTTAGTGATGTGCGGCGCACCAAAAGAACGGTCAATAACAACATTACGACCTTTAGGGCCTAAAGTCACTTTTACTGCATCTGCAAGTACGTTTACACCTGCGATCATTTTAGCGCGAGCTGAATCACCAAATTTTACGTCTTTAGCTGACATAACTAACTCCTAATTTTTTTTAAATTTTTACAAAATCTGATTAAAAAATTTGACACTGGATTTAAGGATTAACCTTCTAATACCGCTAAAATGTCAGACTCTTTCATAATAAGAAGCTCTTCACCATCAACTTTTACTTTTGTACCAGCATAAGTACCAAACAATACAGTGTCGCCTACTTTAACATCTAAAGCACGAACGCCATTATCCGTTACTTTACCGTTGCCCACTGCAATGATTTCACCTTGCGCTGGTTGTTCAGCTGCTGAAGTACTTAAAATAAGACCACCAGCAGTTTTTGTTTCCTTTTCTACGCGGCGAATAACAACGTTATCGTGTAAAGGACGAATATTGCTCATAGTAAACTCCATCAGACTTAGTCTTTTTTGGTAATAGATAATGACTTTCTTTTTCCATAGGTCATTATCCAATTAAATCATTTTCGATGACTCTGTTTTGGGGATGGAAAAATATGCTTCAAGGGCTAAGGTTAAAAAAAATTAGCTTTTTTGTATGTTTTTCACCCAAAATCATTATTTAACATTCTATTTCTGAATTTTGATAATCAAAAGCTTATTTATACGTACTATTTCATCAATGCTCAAAATTAAATATTTCCAATATTTGATCTTTTCATATTTTATTAACCAAGCCCCAACATTCTTCAAATAAATAATAAAAAACAAACTTCGCATAATTACTCATAAAATATAAAAATTAACAATAAAAAGACCCGCTATTCCTGAATTAACACTTTTTATATCTTTCTTTATTATTTATTCTGATTTCAATAGCTTATATATTAATCTTTTTTTGCATTATGTGAATTTACTATCACGACCATTCATCAAATCGATAAAGAAAACTCAAAATCAACAAATCACAAATCATTGATTTTATTAACTATAATTAAAATAAATACCACGCATTAAAGTATAGAATAAACAAGTAACCCTCTTTGAAAATTGATAACATATTGTTTTATATAAATAATATAAGAAATACTCATCAATATCACCCAATTTCCACCTTATGCTTAAGTCTTATTTTTTTTATCATTTTATGCTTTAATAACGCCACTTTTTTAGATTTCATCTTTGTAATGTATTTCATTACATCGATTTATACTTGTACAGCTTGTACACATTTGAGATAGGCCTCATCATGACCCAAGTGAACGCACCAGAATTCGTTCGTCACCCTAAGCTTATTGCTTGGGTGGAAGAAATTGCAAAATTAACCAAACCAGCAAAAATCGAATGGTGTGACGGTAGCGCAGAAGAATATCAACGTTATATCGACTTGATGATCGCTAACGGCACAATGCAAGAACTTAACAAAGAAACTCATCCTGGTTCTTACCTTGCAAATTCTGACCCTTCTGACGTTGCTCGTGTTGAAGGTCGTACTTACATCTGTTCAGAAAACAAAGAAGATGCTGGCGCGACAAACAACTGGGAAGCTCCAGCTGAAATGCGTACTCGTCTTAACGGTTTATTTGACGGTTCTATGAAAGGTCGTACGTTGTACGTTGTTCCTTTCTCTATGGGTCCTTTAGGTTCTCATATTGCTCATATCGGTATTGAACTTACTGATTCTCCTTACGTTGCTGTAAGCATGTCTAAAATGGCACGTATGGGTAAAGCAGTTTATGACGTTCTTGGTACTGACGGTGACTACGTTCCTTGCGTACACACTGTAGGTGCTCCGCTTGCGGAAGGCGAAAAAGACGTTGCTTGGCCTTGTAATCCAGACAAATGGATCGTTCATTATCCAGAAACTCGTGAAATCTGGTCTTACGGTTCTGGTTACGGTGGCAACGCTTTACTTGGTAAAAAATGCCTAGCTTTACGTATTGCTTCTTATATGGGTCGTCAACAAGGTTGGTTAGCTGAACACATGCTAATCCTTGGCGTGACAAATCCACAAGGTGAAAAACACTACATCGCAGCTGCATTCCCATCTGCATGTGGTAAAACAAACTTCGCTATGTTGATTCCACCAGCGGGCTACGAAGGTTGGAAAATTGAAACTGTAGGTGACGATATTGCTTGGATCAAACCAGGTGAAGATGGTCGTTTATATGCAATCAACCCTGAAGCAGGTTTCTTCGGTGTAGCTCCTGGTACAAATACGAAGACTAACCCGAACTGTATGGCAACTCTTCATAAAGATGTTATCTATACAAACGTTGCTGTTTCTGAAAATGGCGAAGTTTGGTGGGAAGGTCTTTCTAAAGAAGCACCAGCTAACCTTACAAACTGGAAAGGTCAACCACACACTGGCGAAGAAAAAGCAGCTCATCCAAATGCTCGTTTCACAGTTTCAGCTGGTCAATGCCCTTCTATTGACGCTGACTGGGAAAATCCAGCAGGTGTTCCAATTTCTGCGTTCATCTTCGGTGGTCGTCGTGCAGACACAGTGCCTCTAATTTCAGAAGCATTTGACTGGGTTGATGGTGTTTACAAAGCTGCGACTATGGGCTCTGAAACAACTGCTGCTGCTGTTGGTCAACAAGGTGTTGTTCGTCGCGATCCATTTGCGATGCTTCCATTTGCTGGCTACAACATGGCTGACTACTTCACGCATTGGTTAGAAATGGGCGAACAAGTTGGCGAGAAAGCTGCTGCTGCTGGCAACAAACTTCCAGGCATCTACAATGTAAACTGGTTCCGTCGTGATGCTGAAGGCAACTTCGTATGGCCTGGTTTCGGTCAAAACATGCGTGTTCTTGAGTGGATCATTGATCGCTGTGAAGGTCGTGCAACTGCTGTTGAAACTCCAATCGGCTTAGTTCCAACTTACGAACAGTTGAACTGGACTGGTTCAGACTTTACGAAAGAACAGTTTGATTTAGTAACTTCTCAAGATAAAGATCAATGGATCAAAGAGCTTGAAAGCCACACTGAATTGTTCGAAAAATTAGGTGATCGTATGCCTGCTGCGTTGAAAGCGCGTCAAGCTGAATTGATTGCTGCTGTTAAATCTGCTTAATGTAGATTTAATGAAAAAAGGTCGCGTAAGCGGCCTTTTTTTACAATAAAATATCACTTTATTTTTATTACTCTTACAAACAGAGAAAGAAATATGAACAAAACTATTATCGCAAGCTTCAGCCTTTTTGTTATGGTATCTGCACATGCAGAATTATCCACAACAGTTACACCAGCTGAAATAAAACCTACAACCAATATTGAAGTTACACTCCCTAATAACAACGAAAAAATGATTTGTCTTATTGCAGGCACACCCTCAAATGTAAATTACAAAGTCATTAAACGCGTTAAAGCTGGTAAAGGTACTTATGGTTCTGTTACCGATGTTTATCCAAAAATTAAGCACCTCGCAAATCACTATAAAGCAGATGCAATCATTAATTATAATGCTAGCCAGCGCTTTGGGTTTTGGCCTTGGCGTATTGTACGCCCAGTTATTACTGGTGTAGCAGTGAAATTTGAATCACCCATGGATTGCACAGCCTTAAATGGAAAGTTAATTTAGAATATAAAATAAAAAGGTCATTAAATATGACCTTTTTATATTTAAAATACGCTTAACTGAATTCACGATTCTCCATACCTCCTCTCCTCATTTAACCAAAAAATATAATACTTTTCGACTAAAGTCGAATGCATAATAACCAGCAACCCTGTATAAACAACTCAATAAATACCTCCATTTTTATAATTAAGGTCTAATTTTTGCTTGCATTTTGTAGTAAAAAATAATTTCAATCTTCTTTGGAGAATAGTGTGTCAAATTCACCTACCCAAGATATTTCACAGCCTATTGATCGTAAAACACGGTTCAAATCTATTATTGGTGGTTCAGCTGGTAACCTCGTTGAATGGTATGATTGGTATGTTTATGCCGCATTTACCCTATATTTTGCACCAAAATTTTTCCCTGAGGGTGACAGCACTGTAAAACTATTACAAGCTGCTGCAGTATTCGCACTCGGTTTCCTTATGCGCCCTATTGGTGCATGGGTTATGGGTGTTTATGCCGATCGAAAAGGTCGTAAAGCAGGCTTATCTTTATCCGTATCACTCATGTGTGTTGGCTCACTTATTATTGCCTGTACACCAACCTATGAAAGTATCGGTATGCTTGCCCCTGCCATGCTATTGCTTGCCCGCTTATTACAAGGCTTGAGCGTAGGTGGTGAATATGGTTCAAGTGCAACTTACTTAAGTGAAATGGCGGGTAAAAACCACCGTGGATTCTTCTCTAGTTTCCAATATGTAACGCTTATTTCAGGTCAGCTTTTAGCACTGTGTACACTCATTATTTTACAACGCACGATGACTGAAGAGGCACTTGGTGAATGGGGATGGCGTATTCCGTTCTTTATTGGTGCAATTTTAGCTATTGTTGTATTCTGGATCCGTCGTGGACTTGTGGAAAGTGAATCTTCAAAACAAGCTCAAAAAATGGCGAAAGAAGGTGGTCCAAAATCTGGATTTATTGAACTTTTCACCAAACACCCTAAAGCAGCATTCACAGTCATTATGCTAACTGCTGGTGGTACATTAGCATTCAATACATTTACAACCTATTTGCAGAAATACCTTGTAAACACTTCAGGCTTTGAAAAAACGACAGCAACTGAAATTACCACTGCCGCTATTTTCATTTTCATGTTAATTCAGCCTGCAATTGGTGCACTTTCAGATAAAATTGGTCGTAAGCCAATTATGATTGCTTTTGGTGTTTTAGGTGTTATTTTCACAATTCCTATTTTCAACCATATTGGTTCAACCAACAATGCAATGACTGCTTTCATGCTTTGTATGAGCGGTATGATTATTGTTTCTGGTTATACAGCAATTAATGCTGTAGTAAAAGCTGAACTATTCCCTGCACATATTCGTGCATTAGGTGTAGCTTTACCTTATGCCATTGCCAATACATTATTTGGTGGTACTGCAGAATTAGTTGCCCTTAGCTTTAAAAATGCAGGCTATGAACACTACTTCTTCTACTACATTACATTCATGATTGGCTTGTCTTTAATCACATATATCTTCATGAAAGATACTAAGAAAAATAGTTTAATTACTGATGATTAATATCAAGCTATTCAAATAATTTCCAATAAGACCTTCAATATGAGGGTCTTATTTATTTTACATCTTAAAACCTAAAGTTTAATTTGATTTACAGTTAACTATTCACCATATTTTCAGACTAAAGTCGAATGAAGGATTAAGACAAAAGGCGTATAAATAACTTATTCCATATTATCTCCCTCAAATAGACAAAATATATTTTTTTAAGTTTTTCCTAAAGAATTTAAAAGGATGCATTTTGCCCACATTCCTTGGAGAATGCTGTGTCAAACTCATCATCACAAGTTGCAACCGTGCAACTTGATAGAAAAACTCGCGTCAAATCTATCCTAGGTGGATCTGCTGGTAACCTTGTCGAATGGTACGACTGGTATGTTTATGCTGCATTTACCTTATATTTTGCAAATCAATTTTTCCCCGATGGTGATAGCACCGTCAAACTTCTTCAAGCTGCTGCTGTTTTTGCATTAGGTTTCTTAATGCGTCCAATTGGCGCGTGGATTATGGGTATTTATGCCGACCGTAAAGGGCGTAAAGCAGGTTTAACACTTTCCGTTTCATTAATGTGCGTAGGTTCATTAATGATTGCATGCGCACCAACTTATGATTCTGTAGGCATGCTTGCACCAGCAATTTTACTATTTGCTCGCTTGATTCAAGGCTTAAGCGTTGGTGGTGAATACGGTTCAAGTGCAACATATTTAACCGAAATGGCAGGTAAAAACCATCGAGGCTTTTTCTCAAGCTTCCAATATGTAACGCTTATCTCAGGTCAGCTTTTAGCACTTTGCGTACTCATTGTTTTACAACGTAACATGTCTGAAAGTCAGTTGACTGAATGGGGCTGGCGTATTCCTTTTGCGATTGGCGCCCTACTTGCTATTGTTGTTTTCTGGATTCGTCGTGGTTTAGTGGAAACAGAATCTTCGAAGCAAGCGCAAGAACAAGCAAAAAATGGTGGTGAAAAATCAGGAGCATTGGCCTTATTTACCAAATATCCAAAACAAGCATTTACTGTGATTATGCTAACTGCTGGCGGTACATTAGCATTCAATACATTTACAACCTATTTACAGAAATATTTAGTCAATACTTCAGGCTTCGAAAAGACAACAGCAACTGAAATTACCACTGCCGCTATTTTCATTTTCATGTTAATTCAGCCTGCAGTTGGTGCTCTTTCAGATAAAATTGGACGCAAACCCATTATGATTGCCTTTGGTGTTTTAGGTGTTCTATTTACGATTCCAATTTTCAATGGTCTTGGTAATACCACAAACCCAACAACTGCTTTCATTTTATGTATGAGTGGGATGGTTATTGTGACTGGTTATACTGCCATTAATGCTGTAGTAAAAGCCGAGCTCTTCCCTGCACACATTCGGGCATTAGGTGTAGCTCTTCCTTATGCTATTGCCAATACATTATTTGGTGGTACTGCAGAATTAGTTGCCCTTAGCTTTAAAAATGCAGGACACGAAAATTACTTTTTCTACTACATCACCTTTATGATTGGTCTATCTCTCATCACTTATATTTTCATGAAAGATACCAAGAAAAATAGCTTAATTACCGATCATTAATAACGCATATTGAGCCCATTAGAGTAAGCAGATATAAATGCGATTCAAATCAATTTTGAATCGCATTTTTTATTTTTATTTTCTACACATTTCCTTCATTCTATTTATCGAGTATTCATCTTTCTTATGGCATACTAAATCACATAAAAATGTTGGGAACTTTAAAGATGAATAACACTTATAAACTCTTAGGATTAGGTTTTATTGCCTTAGCACTTTCAGCTTGTCAAAGCACACCGCGTCAATTCAATGGCACTGTCGGCTACCAAGTTGAATCAAAAACCGCCGATTCAGCAACACTTGCCTACACGCTAGCTGGTCGCCAAAACCAACAATTAGATGAAACAAAACTACAACGTGCTTGTCAAAAAGTATTAGGTACAACTAACACATATAAGTTAAATATTTTAAGCATAAATGAAATTGCAAACCCTCAAAAAGATGTTGAGTTTGGTCGCCAAATTGGACATAGCAGAACAAGTGTTGGTCTATCAAACACCCCTGGTCTATATAGCGATCAAGACTATGCAACTCTTCAGGCTCTAGATGCTCGCCCAGCAACACTACGTGTTGTTCGTTATACTTGCTCTTAATTTTCTCACATAAAAAAAAGGACATAAAATATGTCCTTTTTTTATACCCAATAAAACCTACAAAGTTCTATAAAAACTTACATTTCTAAATTCAGGAGATTCATCTAAATCTGGCCAAGTAGTTGCACTACGTTCATCTAATTTTTCATATTTTGGATGACTAAAATTTTTAACACGACTGTCTGCCACCCATACTTTTGGTGCAAACTTTAAAAACTCATCTAAGAAGAAACGATTACATTGGTCATAAAGTACATCTGCTGCAAGTAAAATATCAACTTGCTCAGCTTGATACAAATCATCCAAATATTCTAATTCCACACCGTTTAATTCAGCATTTGCACGACAAGCATCTAAACTAACTTCATCAATATCACAACAAATCACACGTTTCGCACCTGCCATTTTTGCGGCAATAGCAACAACGCCTGAACCAGCACCAAAATCCAAAACAACTTTACCTTTTACATGATGTGGCTCCGCTAGCAACCACTGTGCCATTGCCAAACCCGATGCCCAACAAAAAATCCAATACGGCGTATCATTCCAAATACGACGAATGACTTCATCATCAAGCTTATCGGTTGGAAACACAGGTGGAATGAGCCATAAAGAAATAGGCGTTTCAGGCAATTGCTGAGCATGTAATTCACAATGTGGAATCACATCATGCAAGGCTTGAATTAAATGTTGGGGGACTTTGGGAAATTGGAATGTGCAGCTCATTGGAATTCTTTTAATTGATATATTTTTGAAGAATCTCCCCTAACCCCTCTTTAGAAAAGAGGGAAACTTCCATCTAGAAATAGTAGGTAGAGTTCCCTCCTTTGAAAAAGGAGGGTTAGGGAGGATTAAATTAACCCAACGCTTTTTCAGCAGCTTCAACTGTTTGACGAATTAATGTTGTAATTGTCATTGGACCTACGCCACCTGGAACAGGTGTATACGCAGAAGCAACTTCTTCAATGCCAACAAGTTGGATATCGCCTACACCACCGCCATCACGTGGATGGAAACCAGCATCAACAACAACAGCACCTTGCTTAATCCAATCTTTTTGAATTAATTCAGCTTTACCTACTGCACCTACAATAATATCCGCTTGCTTAACAAAACTTGCTAAATCTTGAGTACGTGAATGGCAAATAGTAACAGTTGCATTTGCCTCAAGAAGCATTGCAGCCATTGGTTTACCTAAAATTGCAGAACGACCAACAACAACTGCATGTTTACCTGCAATTTCAATGTTGTTTTCTTTAAGAATAGTCATAATGCCTGCAGGTGTCGCAGAGCCATAAGCTGCTTCGCCCATTGCCATACGACCATAACCAAGGCAAGTTACGCCATCTACATCTTTAGCAAGAGAGATTGCGTCAAAACAAGCACGCTCATCAATTTGAGCTGGTACTGGGTGTTGTAATAAAATTCCGTGAACATCAGGATTTGCATTTAATTTTTCAATTTCAGCAAGAAGTTGCTCAGTTGTTGTTTCTTTACCAAGTTCAACTTTCAAAGAATCCATACCTACACGACGACAAGCATTCCCTTTCATACGCACATAAGTTGCAGATGCACCATCATCACCTACCAAAATAGTCGCTAAAATTGGTGTACGACCTGTTTTCTCTTTTAGCGCTTCTACGCGAGTCAACAAGTCTGCTTCAATTTGCTTTGCTAATGCACGACCATCTAAAACTAATGCCACGGCACTTCTCCCAAGTGTTGATATGAATCAATTTTGCACATTCTACATCATTATTTTAATTATTTTTGTCGATATGATGTTTTTATGCACATACAGCACCACTCTGCTATTGTTTTTTTTTCAGAGCTTGCTAATATACGCATCAACAAGACATGGCGGGGTGGCAGAGTGGTCATGCAGCGGACTGCAACTCCGTGTACGCCGGTTCGATTCCGACCTCCGCCTCCATCTTGTTAAAATGCCCGAGTGGTGAAATCGGTAGACACAGGGGATTTAAAATCCCCCGCCCACAAAGCGTGCCAGTTCGAGTCTGGCCTCGGGCACCATTCTTCTACTTCGAAGATGGTGCAATAAAATTTCCAGCTATATGCTGGTTTTTTTATGTCTAAAATTTATAAATATCTGATTATCTTTTTTTAATATCGTTTCAAAACTATCTTTTTATTAAAAATCAACAAACTTTCCTTTATATCTGCCTACATAACAGTATACTAAAATCAACAAGTACTATTGCACAATCCCGCATATTTCGAGTATCTCGTATGGAATTAGACTGGACCAATTTATTACAAAATTATGGGTACTTAGCCATACTGATAGGCACGTTTTTAGAAGGTGAAACTGTACTTTTATTAGGTTCTTTTGCTGCACATCATAATATTCTAAATATTTGGTTGCTTCTTTTAACTGCAACTCTCGGTGCTTTTATTGGCGATCAATTCTATTACCACCTTGGTTCAAAAGTTGGTCATAACATTTTTCATAAAAATCCAAAACTGAAAGAAAAGTTTAATAAAACAAGTTCTTTTATTGAAAAATATCCAACCATCACTATTTTATGTATGCGTTTTGCATGGGGGTTAAGAACTGTAATTCCTATTAGTTTTGGTATTAAGAAATTTAATTATGTACACTATTTTATTGTCAATCTATTAGCATCATTGATTTGGGCAGCGGTTATTATCTTTATTGGTGTACAAATAACTGAATGGATTCATTTGGTCTGGGATTCTTTATTCCATACACATTTTAATACCATAATCGTGGGTTCTCTTGTTATAGCTTCTCTTATCATTATTTATAAAGTGTATGTTTTAAAAAACCAAGCCAAGTGATCTACACTTGGCTTTCCTTGGTCACCACATGGAATTAACCATTTTGTTTGCTGTGTAGTGCATTATCATAAGCACGTTGTTGTTCATATTGAACAGGGTTATACGAACAAGCTGATACTAATACCGTAAAAAGCACAACAGAAATTACTTTAGTCATAACATTTATCCAAATCAATTTAGGGAGATAAACCACCCATTCACAATATGCAGTGGTCTTAATTTGTGTGATAAATATACTAAAGCTACCTATATAGACAAAACAGTTTATTTTCCTAACAGTGATTTGTTTTTTAGATCGATAAGGAAATAAAAAAGCCCAAACATCGTTTAGGCTTTTTTATCTCTTTAAATTATTTAGATTTTTGCAATCTTAAAGCATTAATAACAACAGACAATGAACTTAATGACATTGCTACAGCTGCTAGCATTGGCGTAAGTAACAAACCTGTAAGTGGATAAAACACCCCTGCTGCTACAGGCACACCCAAGCCATTATAGACAAATGAGAATGCTAAGTTCTGCTTCATGTTTTTAACACCCAGTTTCGCCATGTGAATTGCATCTGCTACACCACGAATATCACCTTTAACCAGCGTAATTTGTGCTGTTTGTTTGGCAATATCAGTGCCATTTCCCATTGCAATTCCCACATGAGCTTGTGCTAATGCAGGTGCATCATTAATCCCATCTCCTGCCATAGCTACAATACGACCTTGCGCTTGTAGTTTTTTCACAATATCGAGTTTTTCTTGTGGCGTACAATTTCCATAAACTTGCTTAATTCCCAGCTCATTTGCCACAATTTGTGCATTCTTTTCATGATCACCTGTTGCCATCACTACCTCAACACCATCTGCAATAAGTTGATCAATGACTTGGCGAGCATTGTGCTTTAAAGCATCATGAATCGAGATATATGCCAACAAAGCAGAGTCTGTTGCTAAAAAGCTAATGACCTGCCCTTGTTCACGCAAAATATCTAACTCATTTTGTAGTGATAAGGAAACAGAAATACCTAATTGTTCAATGAGTTTTTGGCTACCAATATAAACCGCAAAACCATCAATCTCACCCTTTACACCAAAACCTGTCACATCTTCATAGTTTCTAACTTGAACATAAGATGATGTCGGCACAATTTTCGATAAAGTATGTGCAATAGGATGTGTTGAGAATTGCTCAATAGATGCAATCCACGTTTCAATTTGCTGCTGATCTAACTCAGGCACCAATAATTTAATTTCTTTCAGGCTTGGCTTACCCTCTGTAAGCGTACCCGTTTTATCCACAACCAAAGTCGTGACTTTGCTGAGTGCTTCAATGGCTTCTGCATCTTTAAACAATACGCCCTTTTGTGCTGCACGTCCTGTTGTTGCCATCACAGACATTGGTGTTGCTAAACCTAATGCACAAGGACAAGCAATAATTAAAACAGCTACGGCGCACATTAATGCTAAATCAAATTGAGCTTTACCAAAGACCATCCATGCAATAAATGTAAGCACGCTAACCGCCAATACGGTGACTACAAAATATTTAGCAACAACATCAGCTAAACGCTGTAATGGCGCTTTTGAACGCTGCGCTTCGGCAACTGTTTGAATCATTTTAGCGAGAGTTGTATTTGCACCAACAGCGGTCGTTTCAATACGAATACTACCTTGTTGATTGACCGTTCCACCAATGACCTGATCACCTAATTCCTTTTTCACTGGAACAGGTTCACCCGTCATCATCGATTCATCTATATAGGTTTTACCATCTATCACAACACCATCAAGAGGCACTTGCTCACCTGATGCAATTTGTAAGATATCACCTTGTTGAATCATTGAAATATCAACTTCTACAAGTTCACCATTTTGTACCAATGTTGCTGTATTGGCTTGTAAACGTAATAGAGATTTTAAAGCATCGGCAGTTTTAGCTCGTGCTTTTAATTCCATGATTTGACCAAGCAAACTCAGTGAAACAATCATACATGCCGCTTCAAAATACACAGCAACGCCATGCCCTGTTTTTGCAGCCATTGGAATTAAAGATGGGAAAATAGTTGCCACCACACTATAAATAAATGCAGCGATCACACCTACACCAATCAAACTCCACATGTTCAAATTACGTGTTTTATAAGATGAAAGACATCGTTCTAAAATTGGCTTACCTGCCCAAAGCACCACAGGTATTGACAGTACGAATTCAATCCATGGCTGAATATGCTGAGGAATTACGGCATGAATATGCGAACCCATTGCCAACACAAAAACAAGTAAAGTTAAAGGTAATGTTTTCCAGAAACGATTGCTAAAATCGACCAATTCAGGATTTGGTCCATCATCTAACGTGGGCTGCATAGGCTCTAAAGCCATACCACAAATAGGACAAGTCCCTGGTCCTTTTTGCACAATTTCAGGATCCATTGGACAGGTATAATCCATATCCGCAGCGCCTTCAGGTACAGGACGTTCATCAAAAGGAATTAAGTAAAATGCAGGATCTGCTTTAAATTTTTCTACGCAAGATGGGTTACAAAAATAGTAAGTCTTGTCTTGATAGTCCGTTTTTAAATCGGTTGATGTATCTACCGACATACCACACACCAAATCTATTTCGGTATTGGCATTTGAGCTTGGTTTTGAACCACTGCAACAACTTGATTTTTTAGGTTCAACTGCTTGTTCTTTCTTTTCAGAACCACAACATGAACTTGTTTTTTCAACAACTTCTGTCTTATCTTTTGTACCACAGCATGATGCTTTTTTAGGTTCAACTTGTTCTTTTTCTGTTCCACCACAACACGATTTTTTTACAGGCATCGCCATTTCTACAGCATCTGTTTTCTTAGTGCTGCAACATGAAGATTTCGTAGAAGATAAATCTTTTGCCTTTAAGTATTGTTCAGGATTTTCAGCAAACTTTGTTCTGCATCCATCACAACAAAATAAATAGCGCTTTGCTTCAAAATCGAAATATCGCTCAGAATCCTCTGCGACAGTCATACCACAAATCGGATCTGTCGTAACAATTTCTAGCTTTGCTTTAGACTGAGAACAACATGCCGTTTTTTTAGCTTGTTCCATCTTAGACACTCTCGCATTTTTATGTTTATATTAGAATAAAGTCTGTACCTAGGTACAGAGTCAAGTCTTTTAGAAGGGAAATGATATGTTTACTATTGGTAAGCTTGCTAAAATGACGCATTCATCTGTTGAAACTATTCGCTATTATCAACGTATTGGCTTAATGCGTATTCCTGAAGCACAAGGAAACTATCGCTTTTATTCGCAACAAGATATTGAAACTTTAAGCTTTATACAAAAAGGGAAAGATGCTGGCTTACAGCTCAGTGAAATTCATGAGTTATTAAAATTACAAATGAATGATCGAGCCCAAGTGCGAAAAGTCATTGAGCAACGCTTAGAAAAAATTGATCTACGCATTAAAGAATTAAAGGCATTAAAAAAACGCTTAAATACGTGGGTCGATGAATGTAAATCTACAGATGAACATTGCTGTCCTATTTTAAAAGAGCTAAAGCAATAAAAAAAACCGTGCTACACTCTTTTAGCATCTATCAATCAAGCCTATGATTCATTATATATTTCGATAAAATTTACTTTATATTTAAATTATGAATGTGCTCAGATCTCAATTTAGAAAACAACGTCGTCAAATTTCCGTTTTTCAACAGCGCCAATCTGAGCAAAACTGTTTAAATCAACTTCGTCATTTTCATGGCTTTCAACATGCAAAAAAAATTGGTATTTATTTAGATGCTTTTGGTGAAATCTATACCAACAAAATAATTGAATATGCTTTATCAAAAGGCAAAGACGTTTATTTACCCAAAGTAACATCCACACGCCAAGCTTTAGTTTGGGTAAAAATTTCAAAGCATCAATATCGTAATAAACGCTTTGTACCTCATACTTTAGGTATGTTAGAACCTACAGCCACACGAGGTTTACACGTATCTAAACTTGATTTACTCATCATGCCTTTATTGGCTTGTGATTTTTTGGGTACTCGAATTGGCATGGGCGGAGGTTTTTATGATAAAACCTTAGCAAGTGCTCAACACAAACCATTCCGTTTAGGACTAGCACATGATTTTCAATTTATAAATACACAACTTGAACGCCAAGTTTGGGATCAACCCTTAAACGCCCTACTCACCCCTAACAAATTGTATCGTTTTAAAGACTAAATCATTATTTTGACTATATGTATCACTTTAAAATCACATATTTAGTCATTTTTTCTACATTATATTGCCTATTACCCTTGTAATTTTCCAAATACACATCACTATAAAAATATGCAACACCGTTGTTACTCATGAGGAGTGTCCATGTCTGAAAATATTATGAATGAAGAAATCTTAGAACCTCAGGTTCCAAGCGTATTACCGCTTTTAGCGTTACGTGACGTGGTCGTTTACCCTCACATGCAAATTGCCTTATTTGTGGGTCGTGAAAAGTCGATCAAGGCTGTTGATGTCGCTCGTAACAATGACAATTTAGTATTTGTTGTGGCACAAAGAGATTCTCTTACAGAAGAAATTGATCACGAAAATCTATATCAATACGGTACTGTCGCGAAGATTGTCCAAGTTGTGAATCATGAAAATGATGAAAACTGCATAAAAGTATTAATTGAAGGTTTACATCGTTCTAAACTGGTAAAAATTATCGATAACGATGATTATCTCACAGCAGAACACAGCTTAAGTGATATGACTGTTACTGTTGATGCAGCAACGCAGTCAACTCGTGTTGAAGAGTTACGCGCCCTATTCGCTCAATATGCGGAAGCAAAATTACGTAATGCTCGTGAACTTATTGCTGCTGCAAATAAAATTGAAGATTTACTTCAACTCTTATTCTTTGTAGCGACACGCGTTCCATTGAATATTGATGTAAAACAAAAGTTCTTAGAACACGATGAATTTGAAGCACATTTACAAGAGCTCATGACTTATTTATTGCAACAATCTGAAGAACAACAGATTGAGCAAACTTTGCATGATTCTGTAAAACGCCAAATGGAAAAAAATCAGCGCGAATACTTCTTAAATGAAAAAATGAAAGTAATTCAGCGTGAACTTTCCGATATTAATGGTGGTGCTGAAGATGATGTTGCTGAAATTGAACGTCGTTTAGCTGAAGCAGATTTACCTGAACATGTACGTAAAAAAGCTGAATCTGAATTCCGTAAGCTTAAAGCAATGCAGCCTGCATCAAGTGAAGCGGCTGTTGTTCGTAACTATATTGAGGCAATTTTAGATACGCCTTGGAATAAAGCGAGCAAAGTCAGCATTAACTTAGCAAAAGCTCAAGATATTTTAGATACTGACCATTATGGCTTAGACGAAGTTAAAGAACGTATTGTTGAATACCTTGCTGTTCAATCACGCGTGAAAAAGCTTCGTGGCCCTATTCTTTGCTTGGTTGGTCCTCCGGGTGTTGGTAAAACTTCGCTTGGTGAATCTGTAGCAAAAGCAACAGGTCGTGAATTTGTTCGTATGGCGCTTGGTGGCGTACGTGACGAAGCGGAAATTCGTGGTCATCGTCGTACTTATATTGGTGCGATGCCAGGTAAAATTGTTCAATCTTTAACAAAAGTAGGCGTGAAGAACCCTTTGTTCTTACTCGATGAAATTGACAAGATGGCGCAAGACTACCGTGGTGACCCTGCTTCTGCTCTGCTTGAAGTACTTGATCCATCTCAAAACGCTAAGTTCAATGATCATTATTTAGATCTTGATTTAGATTTATCTGAAGTGATGTTCATTTGTACTGCAAACAGTATGAATATTCCTGAAGCGCTTCTTGACCGTATGGAAGTCATTCGTCTTCCAGGTTATACAGAAGATGAAAAAGTGAATATTGCAGACCGCTACCTTGTTCCTAAAGCAATTAAGAACAATGGTTTACGTGCGAAAGAATTGACTGTTCATGAAGAAGCGATTCGTGACATCGTACAGCGTTATACACGTGAAGCTGGTGTTCGCAGCTTAGAGCGTGAAGTGTCTAAAATTGCACGTAAAGTGGTTAAAGAAGCGGTAAGTAAAAAAGCGAAGAATCTTCAAGTTGAAGTGACTTCAGCAAACTTGCCTGACTACTTAGGTCCGCATAAGTTTGACTTTGGTATGGCGGAAGAGGAAGCGCAAGTGGGTCGTGTAAATGGTCTTGCTTGGACTTCTGTTGGTGGTGAGCTGCTAAATATTGAAGTTGCAGCTGTTCCGGGTAAAGGTAAATTCATTACTACAGGTTCGCTTGGTGATGTAATGAAAGAGTCTATTACCGCAGCAATGACGGTGGTTCGTACTCGTGCAGATGAACTTGGTATTGAAGCTTCTCGTTTTGAAGAAACTGATGTTCACGTTCATTTACCTGAAGGTGCAACACCTAAAGATGGCCCTTCTGCTGGTTTAGCATTAACGTTAGCTTTAGTTTCTGCGTTTACTAAAATTGCGATTCGACCTGATATTGCAATGACAGGTGAAACGAGCTTAAGCGGTCGTGCTATGCGTATTGGTGGTTTAAAAGAGAAGTTGCTTGCTGCGCATCGTGGTGGAATTAAGCTTGTGTTTATTCCTCAAGAAAACGTGCGTGATTTAATTGAAATTCCTGACAATGTAAAAGAAGGTTTGGAAATTAAAGCGGTTAAATCGATTGATGAAATTTTAGCTTTAGGTCTTGTTTCTACGCCTAAGCCGTTGGTTAAAGCGCCAATTGTTAAAGCTGTAGATGAAGGTAAAGCAGCTCGTCATTAATTTTAAAAGCAATATAAAAGCACACTTCGGTGTGCTTTTTTGTTTCTATTGCAAAGATAAATTAAATATTTATTATTTTAATTTATCATAAAAATTTATGTTAGTTACCAAATTAGATAAGTTTACTTTTCAAAATCAATAGATTATAATCTATAAAACTCAAACGTTTCGTTTGATTACTAATGTTGCTCAATTTAATGGTATCTATCTGCTGATTTTATCAGTGCTAGATTTATCTAGCTTGTGGGGAGAAGGTCGGTTCCGTCCTATTTGTCCCAAATAATCCTGATAGTCGAAGGTAGTAGTTTGTGTGGTTATCCATAGATGCCATGAGCAGTGAAGTGGGTATAAACTACAAATCCGCATTTATTATATGTTCTAAACATATATTTCGGTTGCCTTCGATTATATCAATTATTTATGAATACTAAGTTTGAATTTCATGGAAGCCCAATTAAAGATATTGATCATCTAGCAAAAATCTTAGATGTTGATATTGAAGATATTTTATATGCAATTCAAATTGAAGATGAAGACAAATATTCTTCTAGAACTATTGCAAAAAAAGATGGAAGAGAACGAACTGTATATAACCCAAAACCTATATTTCGTAAAATTCAAAGAAGAATTAAAAATAGAATTTTTTCGCAAGTTTCGTGGCCAGATTTTGTATTTGGATAAATTCCTGCTGATGATAATTCCCATGACTTCATTGAATGTGCTCAACAACATTGCTTAGCTCAATCAATATTAAAATTAGACATTGAAGACTTCTTTGACAATATCAGTCAAGAGTTAGTTGAAAGTATTTTTAAAAAAAATTTTCGTTATCCTGATGATATATCACAAATTTTATCTACCCTTTGCTGTGTTGATTTAAAAGTACCTCAAGGCGGAATTACTTCTAGTTATTTAGCATCAATTGCTTTGCACTCTTTAGAAGAAAATTTGTTTTTGAGAATGAAAAGCAAGAAACTTACGTATACTAGATATGTAGATGATATTACTATTTCTTCCAAAAATAGAGACTTCAACTTTGAAGCTATTATTAATATTGTAGAAAGTCTTTTAAATAATTTGAATTTACCACTGAATAAGAAGAAGATAGAAGTAAATAGATTTTCGTCTATACCATTAACAGTTCATAATATTCGAGTTGATTTTAAAAGTCCTAGATATGATAAGACTGAAGTAAAAAATATCAGAGCTACAATTCATAGATTATCTGAGCTAGCAAAAAAACCAAATCATAGAACACATTATTATTACAGGATTGACTTTAATCGATGTCAAGGCCTTATCAGTAAGTTACAAAGGGTAAATCATCAGTCATATATTAAATTGCAAAATAAATTAAATAAAATTTATCCTTTACCTAATGACTCGGATATAAAATATATAGAGAAATCGATAAAAGAATTAAAGATTTTCTTTCCTAAACAGAGTGGAGAGGGCAACTATATCTACAATAAAAAATTCTTTAAAATTCAACATAGAATAGGATTTTTAAAGTCTCATCCCAAAAAAATATATGATAGTAAAGCCTTTGATCTTAATGCAGAACTGCAATTATATCGGATAAGAAACAAGGTATGAACACAGGTTTAGAAAAAGAAGCTAAGTTAATATATTTGATTATTGAGCGACTTTGGTTAGTGACCTCAATGATTGTCATTTACTTCTGGGTTGGAAATTGTTTTGATATATTGAAACAAGGTTATGAAATACAAATTAATAATTCAGGGTTGAAAAAATTTCTAGAATTAAATGACCAGATACTTCAAATACCAGTTTTTTCAACAGCTATTACTACACTGCTATTGGGTTGGATTACAGTTAAAATATATCTAAATACATATTTCACTACACATGAGAACAATCTAAATAATCAAGAGGTTAGCAGATATTCAACTTATCTCAAACATTATGAAAATTTTATTATGATGTTAGAAATAAAAGTCAGTAAATTGAAATATCTATCACCTAATAGCATTGATAAATTAGCCCTTTATACTTATATTTTTCCAAATGTAAAAAATGGTGATCTAAGCATATGTAATGACTACAAAAATATAATTAAATCATTTAATGTGTCTATAGATTTCTTAAATAATAATTTACCTAGAAAGCTTGGATATACTGATCATATTGATTTGTTAATAGAGAGTTCAAAAAAAATGGGAATTGAACTTCCTAGATATGAAAGAAAGCAATTTTTAAAAATTGAGCATGAGCTATACGATTTAATTAATCATATAAATAGAAACATTAATGTTTCAGATGTAATAGAAGCAAAATATAGCATTTATTAAGTTAAATTTAATTTCGACCAAATCCCCTATTACACTCTCAAATAACAATCTCATCCACCCCACGCATTTCAAGGTATAATTCAATCCTGTTTTAAAAATTTGCTTCTTATGAAAATTCGTATTCTGACTATCGGTCAAAAAATGCCTGCTTGGGTACTTACAGGTTTTGAAGACTACTTCAAACGCATACAACCATTTGTGCAAACTCAAATTATAGAATTACCCATAGCAAAGCGTGGTAAAAATGACTCCGAAGCAGATATTTTAAAATACCGAAATATTGAAGGTGACAGCATTCTAAATGCGATGAAACAAAACGAAGTGCTCATTGCCTTAGAAGTAGGCGGACGTGAATTTAGCACCGAAAAACTTGCCGAAACCATGAAAGGTTGGATGCTCGAAGGTAACGACATTGTACTTGCTATTGGTGGGCCAGACGGTCACTCAGAAGCTGTGCGTAAAGCCGCTGCTTGGCACTGGTCATTATCTAAATTAACCCTGCCTCACCCTATGGTACGTGTCATGCTCATTGAACAGCTTTACCGCGCTATGAGCATTAACAATAACCATCCTTACCATCGTGCTGGTTAATTTCAAATTGTTCCACTTTTAGAACGAATTGTTGAATATTTCAGGTTTATATTATTTTTTAATTTATAGATAATCATCACAGATGAATTATTTAGGCGTATAGCAATGAACTTACAAACTCTTCCTGGTTTATTTATTTCTCATGGTTCACCTATGCTTGCGCTTAACCCTGAACAAGTTGGACCTGCATTAGAAAGATTAAGCTTTAATCTTCCAAAACCAACAGCCATTATTATTATGTCTGCACATTGGGAAAGTAATGCACTTGAAGTCAGTTCGGCTGTACGCCCTGAAACATGGCATGACTTCCGTGGTTTTCCACCCGAACTTTATGACATACGCTACCCTGCTCCTGGTGAGCCTGAATTAGCCGAAAAAATCTTACAGCTTCTTGCACATGCAGAATTACCTGCACATGCAAATAGTACGCGCCCACGCGATCATGGTGTGTGGATGCCCCTACTTCACATGTATCCCGATGCAGATATTCCTGTGGTTGAAATTTCTTTACCTATGAATATGTCTGCTGAAGATATTTATAAAATTGGGCAGACCCTTGCACCACTACGTGAAAAGCAAATTTTGATGATTGGTTCAGGCAGTATTACCCATAATTTACGAGAGCTTTCATGGAATGGAGATGATCAATCTGTTCCTGAATGGGCATCAACTTTTAGAAATTATGTAGTCAATAAGCTTCACCACAATGACTTCGATGCGGTTTTAGATTGGAAAAATACTCCTCATGTAAACCGTAATCACCCAACCATTGAACACTTTGCACCTATTTTCTTTGCTATGGGTACAGGTCATCGTTTTAGTGTTGTACATAGTAGTTTTACTATGGGCTCATTAGGTATGGACGTTTATCGTTTTGATTAAAAAATGATTCAAAAACACAATAAATTAACAATCATATAAATTTTGGATACATTTCATCCTCAAAAAGTGAATATGTATCCATTTTCTTTTCATCACATTCAGCTATTCTATTTATCAATCAATTTTTCAATAAAGAACATACTGAAAATGAAATTAAAATATTTAGCTATTGCTCTATTCCCACTTACTCTAGCTGCCTGCCAATCTAGCGACATTCAAAAAGTTGGAGATCTTGCTGTGTCAGTATTACAACAACAAAATGCAGATAAAACCTTAACATCTTATACTTGGAGTGCTAACACTGAAAATGCGAAGCGCCCTATCGTACTGACTTTTGCCGAAAAAGGTCGCTTAAGTGTTTCAACTAGCTGTAATACGCTTGGAACATCTTGGAAAGTTGAAAACAATACTATTTCTACATCAAACATCATGTCTACAATGATGGCATGTGATGATAACTCAATGAAACAAGAAAGTTTTGCAGCAAGCCTATTTGATGGTCGTAAAGCACCTTTTATTCTTAATTTAGATGATGTTCAGAAACCAACTCTTACCTTAATTGCAGCAAATGGTGAAAAAGTTGTATTTACAGGAAAAATGACACCTGAAGTTAAGTATCAAACTCAAGGGGAAACGATTTTCCTAGAAGTAAATCCAAATACTGTTCAATGCCAAGGTGTAGCACCTCAAACGTGTCTACAAGTTCGTGAAATTAAATACAACGATAAAGGCATTAAAACGCAAGCAGATCAAAACTGGTCTAACTTTTATGATGCCATTGACGGTTATCAACATAACCCAAATGAACGTCAAGTGATTCGTGTTAAACGCTACGAAATCAAAAATCCTGCTGCTGACCAATCAAAATATGCTTATGTACACGATATGACTATTGAGCGTGAAGCGGTTAAAGGTGTGCTTTAATTCTAGTTTGAAATATTCAGTGCTAATCTGAAAGATAAAAAAACCGAGGCTAATGCCTCGGTTTTTTTGGGTCCAACGTATTTGCTTAGAATACGCCTTGAGCAAGCATTGCATCGGCAACTTTTACGAAACCTGCAATGTTAGCACCATCAACATAGTTAACAGTACCATCTTCTTTTGTACCGTATTTAACACAGTTACGGTGAATTTCTTTCATGATAGCATGAAGACGCTCATCAACTTCTTCAAAAGTCCAACCTAAACGCAATGCGTTTTGAGACATTTCAAGACCTGAAGTCGCTACACCACCCGCATTTGATGCTTTACCTGGCGCATAAAGAATATTTGCTTCAACAAATTTCTCTACAGCACCTAAAGTAGAAGGCATGTTTGCACCTTCAGCAACACAGCTCACACCGTTAGCAAGAAGTACAACAGCATCGTCAGCATCTAATTCATTTTGTGTTGCACATGGAAGCGCGATATCACACTTAATACCCCAAGGACGTTGACCTTCAAGATATTCAAAACCATGAGCAGCAGCAAATTCAGAGATACGACCACGTTTAACGTTTTTAAGTTCCATTACCTCAGCAAGTAATTCTTCAGTAAAACCGTCTTTCACGTATACAGTACCAGCAGAGTCTGAAAGTGAAACCACTTTAGCACCTAAATACATTGCTTTATCAGCAGCATATTGAGCAACATTACCAGAACCTGAAATTGTTACGACTTTATCTTTGAAGCTTTCGCCACGAGTCTTGAGCATTTCCTCAGCGAAATACACAGTACCGAAACCAGTTGCTTCAGGACGAGCCAATGAACCACCGAAAGTTAAACCTTTACCAGTGAATACACATGAAGTGTCATTGCTCAATTTTTTCATCATGCCAGCCATATAGCCAACTTCACGACCACCAACACCAATATCACCAGCAGGAATATCTGTGTTAGAGCCGAGATGACGGTAAAGCTCGATCATTAATGCTTGGCAGAAACGCATGATTTCGCCTTCAGATTTACCTTTAGGGTCAAAATCTGAACCACCTTTACCACCACCCATAGGAAGTGTAGTTAAAGCATTTTTGAAAGTTTGTTCAAAACCTAAGAATTTTAGGATTGAAAGGTTCACTGATGGGTGGAAACGCATACCACCTTTAAATGGACCAATAGCTGAGTTGTACTGTACGCGGAACGCACGGTTTACTTGTGTCTGACCTTGGTCATCTACCCAAGAAACTCGGAATTGGATTGCACGTTCAGGTTCAACTAGACGTTCTAGTAAACCGTGAGCTGCGTATTGTGGATTCTTTTCAATGAAAGGCCACAAACTTGTCATCACTTCTTCTACAGCTTGAAGAAATTCTGGTTGATATGCATCACGTGTTTTTACGTAATCTAGGAACTCATTAAGTGTGTTGTATTTCAACGCTTAATCCTCAGCAGAAAATGGATCAAAATTGGTCAAAAAGTTAATCAACGATTTATTTTGGCGCAAAACATTAAATATCTTTTGTAATAAATCTACAACAATTATTTGAATGAAATTTAATTAAATATTAAATAACAATTATTTATATTTATTATACTTAATAAAAATTCGTTATATTTCAACTATATCAACCGAAAAAATTGCGCCAAATAAAGACATGTTTTGTATCAATTTAGAGCACAAGCTTAATGAAATATTTCGTGTTAAAATCATCAACTTACTAAATTTTCTCCTTTTTACTACTTTTTTGAGTAGTCGTGGTACCTAAATGAACTCGCAAATTGCACTCATTCAAAATATTGATGCCTTACTTCCGCAAACCCAATGTGGGTTATGTGGTCATCGTGATGGGTGTTTACCGTATGCAAAATCGATTGCAGATGGTGAAGAAGCAAATAAATGTGTTCCTGGTGGTCAGCCTGTAGCTGATGCTTTGGCAGACCTTCTGGCACGACCAAAATTAAAAGCAGAAGAAAGTGTGTGGCCTATTCAAATTGATGGTCGTCCACAGCGTATGAAAGCCGTTATTCGTGAAGATGAATGTATTGGCTGTACCAAATGTATTAGTGCTTGCCCTGTAGACGCCATTATTGGTTCAGGAAAGCTTATGCACAGTATTTTAAGTGACCTCTGTACAGGTTGTGAATTATGTATTCCTCCATGCCCTGTAGATTGCATTGATTTAATTGAAGATGCTAAAGAAGTACCAACTGAAACTATTCGTACCACAGAGCAAAATGATTTAAGACAGCGCTATTATTCACACATTCAACGTGAAGAAAAACGACGTATTCATCGTAAAGGTCCCGTGGTTCGTGCTGAAATTGACACAGAGCTTTTTGCACAATTTTCTGCCCAAACAGCGAATGTACCTGCAATTAAATTAGCAGAAAATGAAAAACCTGCCATTGCTCAACAAGATGCTAAAACAACCATTGAACTTGCAAAGCTTAGAACTCAAATTAAAAAATTAGAAAAACAACTCAGCGTTCGAGAAGATGCAAATAAACGAATACTCTTAGATAATTTAAACAAGCAACTTTCAGCGTTAGGAGCTTAAAACATGACCGTAAAAAACATGACCAAAAAACAAATTCATACGTTTTTTGAACGGTTACGTGAACAGCGCCCCAACCCAAAAACCGAGCTCAATTATTCAAGCCCTTTTGAACTTTTAGTTGCTGTTACTTTATCTGCACAAGCGACAGATGTAAGTGTTAACAAAGCAACCGATAAACTTTTTCCTATAGCAAATACACCCGAAGCAATTTATGCCCTCGGTGTAGATGGACTTAAGGAATATATTAAAACCATTGGTTTATATAACTCTAAAGCAGAGAACGTCATTAAAGCCTGTAAAATGCTCATAGAGAAGCATAACAGCGTAGTTCCGAATAACCGTGCAGACTTAGAAGCATTGCCCGGTGTTGGACGTAAAACAGCAAATGTGGTGCTAAATACTGCATTTGGTCAACCAACTATGGCAGTAGATACACATATTTTCCGTTTAGGAAATAGAACGGGGTTAGCTGTAGGAAAAAATGTTCTTGAAGTTGAACATCGGTTGATAAAAGTAATTCCAAAAGAATTTATTATCGACTCACATCACTGGCTTATTTTGCATGGTCGTTATTGTTGTATTGCACGTAAACCCAAATGCAATGAATGCATCGTGTCGGATGTCTGTAATTGGCCAGATCGCTTTGAATTTGGTGCAACACGACCTATTAAAATTAAAAATATAGATGCTTAAAAGCATCTATATTCTTATCTCATCTTATTTTTTCTGTTGTTCTTTTAATTTTGGATGAAGCTCATATTCTTTTCGCTTATTACGATTTTCTAACGCCTCTTCTTTCTGCGTTTGTCGCAACATTTTAAAGCTCACATATAGCAAGCCCAGAAGTACGATTAAACACACAATCGCCAAGATGATTAAACCAACTTTAAGCAAAATTTAGCCCTCAATATTCAATTCAATAAAAAAGAGCCCCAATATGACTTAGGACTCTTTTCTTGTCAAAACAATTAAAGATTTTAAAATCTAAATTATTTTGATTGATCTAAGATTGCGAACAAATCAGTTTGCACTTCTTCAATTGGACGTAAACCGTTCAATTTATCATAAGTTGGTGCATTTTCACCTGATGCAGCACGACCTTGATAGAAACCAACAAGTTGTTCAGTTTCTGTATGGTACGAACCTAAACGACGACGAATTGTATCTTCTTGGTCATCTGGACGTTGAATAAGCTCTTCGCCAGTTTCATCATCTTTACCTTCCACTTTTGGTGGATTGTAAACGATGTGATAAACACGACCCGATGCAGCATGTTGACGACGACCAGAAAGACGTTGAACAATTTCTTCATCTGGAACATCAATTTCAATCACGTGATCGATATTAATACCTTCTTGTTCCAACGCCTCAGCTTGAGGAATCGTACGAGGGAAACCATCAAAAATACAGCCGTTCACGCAATCTGGTTGAGCAATACGCTCTTTCACAAGACCAATGATAAGTTCGTCAGAAACAAGACCGCCATTGTCCATTACGCTTTTAGCTTTAAGACCTAATTCAGTACCTTCACGAATTGCAGCTCGGAGCATATCACCGGTTGAAATTTGTGGGACATTGTAGCGCTTACAGATCAACTGAGCTTGAGTACCCTTACCTGCTCCAGGTGGTCCTAGTAAAATAATGCGCATAAATAAACATCCTCATTTAACAATGTACATGACGCTTTAGGTATGGCGAACACCAAGATTCGTCATTAGATCAGCATCGAATTATAAAAAAGCCACAAACAAATGTATTAAACCAGCAATAAATCCGGTTACACCACCCAATAAAATCAAAATCCATTCGTCTTCCTGAAAAGCAGGACGTAACAGGTTCTGAAACTCTTTCGGGGTCAACTCACGAATACGGTCTCGAAACATTTGAAAGATTTTCTGTGCACGGCTCGCATTGAACGCTGGGTCGCTTACAGGCACCATCGTAATTTCAATTGAGCGATCGATCAAGTCCGTCTTAAGTTTTGCGTATTCTTTTGGCCCTAAAGAAAGTTGTAAAGACGTACGAACTAGAGGCGTATCCATTATTTCATTGATATGTCGTTTTACAATGCGACGGGTTTTATCTTTTTTTCCGCCATACATCATTTCAGACATAATCGATTTTAATGTAATTAAATCCTCTGTCACTACGCTTGCAAACACATCTGAAACTTCTTCTTGACGCTTCATAAATGCCCCTTGGATATTATAGGTTCCTATACGTGGAACAATAGGTTTAACCCAAGGAAATTTATGATTTTTGGTTCTTTCAAAAAACTGAGGATAACGCACATAATGCGGTTCCAATGGATTAAACACCATCCAAATTGCAATCCAGTTTGTTAAAAAACCCCAAACAGATGCCCAAAATGGCACTGTCCAATGCCATGGTATCACAAACCATACAACCATTTGAAAAATACCAAACACAATTCCAATTAAAGCACTGATATGCCAAATGAAATTAATCTCTTTCTGTCCTACTTTTAAGAACATACGAACCATGAGATTACGGTCGTTTTCCATTTGGCTAACAACCATTTCACGCATATCTACAAGCAATTCTACATTCAAAGTTAAATCGACTACCAAGTCCTCTAAAACGCCTGGTAATTGTTTATTTGCTTGAGCATAAATACGGCGTTTAATGGCATAAGGCATGTTTTCCCAAAGTATCGGATTTCGATCCATCATGACTTCATCAATCAAGTATTCCAGTTCATGTCCAACTTGTTGACCAATAATATGCGCCATATCTTTAGGATCCATTGCATCCAAAAACTCTTGCAATGAACCTAATTTAGACAAAGTATTGTCTGTAATAATTCCTGAAATACGCCCTGCTTTACGTGGCACAATCCCTTGCCAACCAACAGGAATAGAACCTATATGGAACCCCCAAAACTGAATAGGGAAAAACACCATTTTAAGTGCCATCCATACATGTGCCCAAGTTACAAATGCTGTGACAGGAATAATACTCAACACCGCCCAAAAATCTGGACGTTGCAAAAATGTTTGCCACAACTGATGAATGTACTCAAGCATGCATAAATTCCATATATCTTTCCATTTATAAGATTTTAAAAACCCAATAATTTTCTATTGTGTCTATTCAGTTATAACAACAATATTAGAAAATTGTATTTCCGAGCTAAAATCTTTAACCACATCCTTATGCTAACCCATTAATATAAACTTTCTCGTTATTTATTTCTTTAAATCCGAATCAACTCAATTACTTAACATTTTTTGCTCAGCTTTCTCAGTCTTTCCACTTTAAAAATTTTATATAAGTATAAATATCATAACTGTTTTTTTGTGATTCAGTTAAACCACAATTGCTCATAAATAGAGCATCCACTTTCTTTTCTTTGCTATTTATGCAAAAACAACAGTATTTATATATTACCCTTGAATACTTAACAATAAATTAACTAGAAACAAAGTGTCTTAAACTCCACTTCTAATATTCAAAAATTTCTTTTTTATTTATCAAAAACAGATAACTACAATACTTCTACTTTAATATTGCATAGTACAAATATCTCAAAAATCTTTTTCATAGCAAATGTATCAGAATTACCGGCAATTCAATAGACACCCTTTCCCAATTTCTATGTCTTTCAAGTCAACTCTTTTTCTTGAGATTATTTATATTTAAATAGCCATGCTTCTAGCGCAATTCAACTTGAGTTGCGCTAGAATAAGTATCAAATCTTTTATCCTACAGACCTAAGTACACTGCGTATGAAACAGAACTTTCCATTAAAAAATGTTCAACAAGAAAAGCGCATATTTCGCAATCGTGTTCTAGTTTCTGTAGGTATTGTCAGCTTTTTCCTTTTGTTACTTGTTGCGCGCTACGCGTATTTACAAATATCAAGCTTTGATGAGTTCTCAACAGCATCAGATAAAAACCGTATACGTCTGCAACCCTTAGCTCCAGCGCGTGGTTATATCTATGATCGTAATGGTGTACTTTTAGCAGACAACTACCCAGTCTTTTCTGCAACATTAAGCCGAGCCGATATAAAAGATATTGATGAAACTATCGAACGCTTAACACCTATTTTAGAACTCACACAAGAAGATATAGATCGTTTTAAAAGCCGCATTAAAGTTTCACGTAAAACAGAACGTGTAGTCATTAAACTTAATTTAAATGAAACTGATATTGCTCGTTTTAGTGAAGTTAAATTCCTGTTTCCTGGTGTAAATATTGAAACACAAATGACCCGTTACTATCCGCATGGTGAACTTTTTGCCCATGTCATTGGTTATGTTGGTCGTATTAACGATAAAGAATTAAAAGACATCGATAAAGATGCTTATGCGGGAACAAACTTAATCGGGAAAATTGGTGTAGAAAAATCTTATGAAGATTTGCTTCACGGTGTTCCCGGTAATGAATCTATTGAAGCAGATGCCCATGGTAATGTACTCCGCCATTTAGGACGTAAAGACCCTATTCGCGGCAACGATTTATATTTATCACTTGATTATGGTTTACAAACCATTGCAACAGAACAGTTAGCAGGTCGTCGTGGTGCTATTGTGGCGCTTGATCCTAAAACAGGTGAAGTTTTAGCACTCGTTTCTAGCCCAAGTTTCAATCCGAATTTATTCGTTACAGGTATCAGCTCTAAAGACTATTCCGAACTTCGCGATAATTTAGATCAACCCCTCTACAATCGAGCTGTACAAGGTGCTTATCCTCCAGGTTCAACCATTAAACCTATGTTTGGTTTAGGTGGTATTCACTATGGACTTATCGATTGGCAAACAGCGATTCAAGACCACGGTTACTTCAATCTTCCAGGCGATAGCCACCGCTTCCGTGACCATAAAAAAACAGGTCATGGTGTTGTAGATCTACATAAAGCTCAAGTTGTTTCATGCGATACATTCTTCTATGTTCTATCATATAGAATGGGCATTGAAAAAATGAATACATGGATGCGTCAATTTGGCTTTGGTGAAAAAACAGGGATTGACCTGCCAAGTGAAACTTCAGGCTTATACCCGAGTCCTGAATGGAAGCTTCGCACACGAAAAGCAAAATGGTTACGTGGTGAAACGATTTCTGTCAGTATTGGACAAGGTGCTTTTACAGCAAGCCCATTACAACTAGCAATGGCAACCGCAATTACCTCTAATCAAGGGGCACATATTACCCCTCATGTTTTACGTGAAAGTAAAGGTGCTAAACCTTATACCGTTCGCAATGCAACAGATGGAATTATCCCATTCAATGGCAAACCTGAAGACTGGGTTAAAATGCGTGAAGCAATGGTCGATGTTGTTAATTCAGGTACTGGTCGAGGCATTCGCACACCTTTTTATGATATTGCAGGTAAAACAGGTACTGCCCAAGTTAAAAGTATTGCCCAAGGTAAAAAGTATAACGAAGCTTTACTGACAGAGCGTCAACTTGACCATGGTTTGTTTGTAGGTTTCGCACCTGCTGAAAATCCACAAATTGCAGTTGCTGTAGTGTGGGAAAATGGTCGTCATGGCGGTTCTGCGGCGCAACTTGCCAAACCACTATTCGATTATTGGATTCTTACACGTAAAAAGAATCCAATTAAGCCAGCTGAAGGACAAATGAGCGGTGGTTTAATGACAGCAGGGATTAAACCAAGTGAATTACCAAGTGGTAATAATAGTACAACAGCAAGCACAACCAATACATCTGCAACAAATACGCCTGCTTCCTCTCCTAATAATCATCCAATCAATTCACAGGCTGCTTCGCAAGCAGTAAGTGAAGAGTAATTTAAAGATATGAAAAACCAATTACGTATTATTGGTGGTGAATGGAAACGTCGCCAACTCCCTTTTGCAAGCATTGATGGTTTACGCCCCACTCCTGATCGTGTTCGTGAAACACTTTTTAATTGGCTCATGTGGGATATTCAAAACTCGAATGTTCTAGATATTTGTGCAGGCTCAGGTGCGCTTTCTTTTGAAGCTTTGTCCCGTGGTGCTAGCCAAATTGTAATGATTGAACCAAATACTCAACAGGCTAAATTTTTAAAAGACAATCTAGAACTTTTAAAAGTAACCAATCAACATGCAAAACTTAAAATTGCAACAGCACAGCACACACTACCATCTCTCAAAGAACAGTTTGATGTTGTTTTCCTAGATCCTCCTTATAGTTTAAATTTATGGGAAGAGCTCGCAATATTGGCAGATCCCTTAATTAAAAAAGATGCTTTTATTTATATTGAAGCCGATCGTGATTTATCACAATTAAAACTCCCAACAAGCTGGATTCAAATCAAAAATACCAAAGCTGGTACTGTTCGAGCAGGCTTATATCAAAAAAATACAGATTAAAAAAAAGGATGCCTAGGCATCCTTTTTTATCCTCTCTACATTAACGAAATAGTCTTTGTCTATAAGATCCATCTTGTTTAGATTGAGAAGAGTTCCACTTCGTTCTATTGTGTGTCGGCTTATTTCTTTGTTCATTTGACTTATCTACTCTATGTGCTTGAGAGCCATATATAGTAGGTCTGTTCTCTTGAAAATGAGGTTTGTTCTGATTAGGCTTTTGATGTTGAGGACGATCATTCGGTCGATAATTAGGTCTGTAATTAGGACGATGTGTATTTCCATTATTCCAATATGGACGATCAGGTGAACTATGAGTTCCTGAATAATGTGGGCGATCATCGTATGGCGCCATTACACAGCCTGTTAATGAAAATCCAATTACAGATAACAACATTATTTTTTTAATCATGTGAAATGCACCTCAATGCTTATATTCAAATTATGAAATGCACACATGAATAGATCAGGGACTAGTTGTTTTATTTGTGTAGGAATTCATTCATATTTTGCTCATATTATGCAGAGCATATATTGAATAAACATAAGCAAAACCTAAATAAAACCTAACAATTTAAACAAGATAACCTAAAATCAGAATCAACATTTTTATATTATTAATATGACATTACTTCTCTTTTTTATTGGTTCTGTAATTGCTGGTTTTGTACAAGGCTTAACAGGTTTTGCCTTTGGTTTAGTTGCTATGTCCTTTTGGGTTTGGGTTTTAGCACCTCAACTTGCAGCACCATTAGTCGTTTTTGCATCGTTATGGAGCCATATTATTTCCTTAACAAGCGAAAAGAAAACGTATAAATTCCAAAAAACGTTAGTTTTACCTTATATTTTAGCGGGTTTAATTGGCGTACCTATTGGCACATGGCTACTAGATTTAGTAAAGCCTGAACTATTTAAATTAATACTAGGCTCCTTTTTAATGATTTGGAGTCCATTGATGTTGTTTAACCCTAAAATTACCATTATTCAAAATGCAGGAAAACTTGCCGATAGTTGTATTGGCTTTATTGGTGGTGTGTTAGGTGGATTAGGAGGTTTTAGTGGTGCATTACCCTCTGCATGGGTCATGCTTAAAAACCTAAATAAAGATAAACAACGCTACATTATGCGCCACTTTAATTTTGCCATTCAGATTTTTGCAATGACCACATATTTAATTAAAGGAAACCTGCATCATGAACATTTACCTTATCTTGCCATTTTAGTTTTTAGCGTCAGTATTCCTGCCATTTTAGGTGCTCAATTATTCTATAAAATTTCAGAAAGTCATTTTAAAAAGATTGTACTTAGCCTGTTATTTACTTCAGGCATTTTTATGTGTTTAAGCCTTTTTTATAATTACTTTTAAAATCTTTTAGACCAAAAAAAACGAACCACTTGCCCTCTATCATACGGAAAGTTAGATACATATTCATAGCCAACTTTATGAGCTGGATCTAGCTTAAACTCCATCCCATAACCAAAAGAAATAGCAAAATCATCAATACCAATATGACTTGCTTGTCCTGCCATAAACTTATTGTGAGCACCATCGAATCGGTATGCCGTATTATTATAAATTCGCATGCTATCACCTTCATAAAAATTATTTTTTATGAAGCTATAATCTCTTTGTTCTTCCTCATACTTATCTACACTTTCTTTTTGTTCCTTTTCTTCCATTTCAAATATTGTTTCTTTTTTATCTTCTACATTTATATTTTCATCAGATGCTTTTAAATCCAAAGCAAGCAAACCAATAAAAAATAAAATGAGATATTTTTTCATATCATCCTCATTGAAAGACCTAAGTGCATTTGAATACCGTCATTTAAGCAGTTTATCTGTTTTATACTAAAAAAATCATGCAAAAATCAAAATTTCCTAAACTCTATTTTTAAAAAAATAGCTATAAACTGCCTAAAACCTGCCAAATTTAATATTTTTTAATCACAAAACAATGAATTGATTGAAAAAAAGGCAATTGATTAGAAATACACTTGCCAAGTTTTATTTCGTCCTCTATTATTGCGCACATGCCCGAGTGGTGAAATCGGTAGACACAGGGGATTTAAAATCCCCCGCCCACAAAGCGTGCCAGTTCGAGTCTGGCCTCGGGCACCATTCTTCTACTTCGAAGATGGTGCAATAAAACTTCCAGCTATATGCTGGTTTTTTTATGTCTGAATTTTAGTAAAACATAATAATACTCAATAAAAAAGAGAGTGTATTACCACTCTCTATTTGCAACCAATTCTTCCATTTCTATCTCCATATATCCCTCATCTTGCACCACCATCATCATTGATTCAGCAATATAATCTGCAGCGGTATCATCCAAAGATGAGTCCAAATCCTCAAACTGTGGCTTCATTTTATTGATTTCCACAATTGTTTCATGGGCAAAATGATAAATATCATGTTCAGATAAGTTTGGTTTCGCTACTTTTTTAGCAAATCGTTCAATGTGTTGCTTTACCTCAGCAACTAAAATATCTGGGTAATACACATCATCAAACATAGGGAGAAGTAAATCGTTAAACATATCTAAGCTCAATTTTGTAGCATTATTTAAAAACCGAGCTTATATAACACATACTGATACATTAACCAAACCTTATATCGATATAGTGCTTATTATCCATATATATTTTTACTCTTTATTATTTCCATTACTTTTACACAAAATACACCTCCCCCCCTCACAAAAGTCTAGACGGTACTCAATACCGCCTAGTACTAGCTAAAAGTTAAATGCTTGATTGCATTTTCAACCATACATTTAATGCATCACTTGTTGCTTTTACATCATGAACACGTACCATTGATGCCCCTTGCTGCACAGACATTAAATGTGCTGCGACAGAGCCCACCACTCTATTTTGAGCATCCGCACCACCTATGGCTTCACCAATAAAGCGCTTACGAGATAATGCCGATAAAATCGGGTACCCCATTTCACATAACAAATAAAACTCATTTAATAATTTCAGGTTTTGTTGTGCATTTTTAGCAAAACCAAACCCTGGATCAATCATAATATTTTCTTTTCGTACACCAGCATTTAAAGCATCATCAACACGTTGTGTTAACTCCGTAATCACATCTTCCGTGACGTTATCGTACTGATCCAAATTATTCATTGTTGTAGGTTCACCACGCATATGCATAATAATCACTGGTATATCCAATGCTGCCGCTGTTTCTAACGCATTCGGGCGTGTAAGTGCACGTACATCATTCCAAATATGCGCACCAGCCTGAATAGCTGCTTTAATCACTTCTGGTTCTGATGTATCAATAGAAATCACAACGTTATGTTTAGCAAGTTCTGCAACAACTGGAACAACTCTTGCGATCTCTTCTTCTATAGCAACCGCTGATGCTCCTGGTCGTGTAGATTCCCCACCCACATCGATTACTGTCGCACCATCACTTATCATTTTTAATGCATGTGCGATTGCTGCATCTTTACCATTATGCCGACCACCATCACTAAAGGAGTCAGGTGTCACATTTAAAATCCCCATAACATGAGGCTGAGATAAATCCAAACTCAACTGACCACATTTTAAGATTTTATTAGGTAAAGGCATCAATTTCATTAGTTAACATCCTATTTCAATCTAAGATTATTCTAGCAATTCAGCTTAAAGAATACTGAAATCTTCCATCTTCAGAACAAAAAAAAGAGCCTCATTCGAGACTCTCTTTTATTTTAACAAACAACTTAAGCTTTTGGTAAAGGCTCTATTGATGGTAATGGTGGTGGAGTTGTAGGACCATCCGTTGGAGTTACATCAATCACAGGATTGTCTGCAACATAAACTTTTGGTGGCTGTGGCTCACGACCTTCCATAATGTCACGAATCTGGTCACGATCAATCGTTTCCCATTCCATAAGCGCTTTAACCATTGCATGTGCGATATCTTTGTTATTTTCTAAGATATCACGAGCAACTTTGTACTGTTCATCCAAAATACGACGAACTTCACGATCAACTTCAAGTTGAGTTGTTTCAGAAATTGTACGACTACCAATACTACCCATAAATGATTGCTGAGAATCATCTTCGTATACCATTACGCCCATTTTGTCAGACATACCGTACTTCGTAACCATTGCACGTGCCATTTTTGTTGCACGCTCAAAGTCATTTGAAGCACCAGTCGACATTTGGTTAATGAATACTTCTTCAGCAATACGACCACCAAACAAAATTGAAAGTTCATTCAACATTTTGTCTTTATAATGGCTCGTTTGGTCATGTTCAGGTAACTGCCAAGTTACACCTAAAGCCCAACCACGCGGCATAATTGTTACCTTATGCACAGGGTCAGTACCTGGTAAAATTTCAGCAACAATCGCATGACCTGCTTCATGATAAGCCGTAGCACGACGTTCTTCTTCTCGAATCACCATCGATTTACGTTCAGGTCCCATGTACAACTTGTCTTTAGCATCTTCAAAGTCATGCATATCGACAGTATTCTTGTTACGACGTGCAGCAAATAATGCAGCTTCGTTTACAAGATTTGCCAACTGTGCACCAGAGAAACCTGGTGTACCACGTGCTAGAACTTGAACATCCACACCTGCAGTTGAAGGCAACTTTTTCAAGTGAACATTCAAGATTTGCTCACGACCTTTAATATCAGGCAAACTTACCATCACTTGACGGTCAAAACGACCCGGACGAAGCAATGCTTTATCAAGTACGTCTGCACGGTTCGTAGCAGCAATAACGATAATACCTTCATTACCTTCAAAGCCATCCATCTCTACAAGCATTTGGTTTAATGTTTGCTCACGCTCATCATTACCACCACCTGTACCCGAACCACGATGACGACCCACTGCATCAATCTCATCAATAAAGATGATACATGGTGCATGGCGTTTTGCTTGTTCGAACATGTCACGCACACGAGATGCACCAACACCCACAAACATTTCAACAAAGTCAGAACCTGAAATACTAAAGAATGGTACCTTTGCTTCGCCAGCAATAGCTTTTGCAAGCAAAGTTTTACCTGTACCAGGAGGACCAACCATCAACACGCCTTTAGGAATAGTTGCACCTAAACGCTTGAATTTTGATGGGTCTTTTAAGAAATCTACAATTTCAACAACTTCTTGCTTCGCTTCATCACAACCCGCAACATCTGTAAATGTTACTTTGATTTGGTCTTCTGAAAGCATTTTAGCTTTAGATTTACCAAAACTCATTGGGCCATTTTTACCACCTGCACCGCCACCCATGTTGCGCATAAAGAACATGAATAACAAAATGATTAAAAGTACAGGAAAACTCGCAATAAGAAGCTGCATCAACAAACCTTGACGCTGAGGAGCAGTACCCTCAACAACAACTTTGTTTTTGATCAAGTTCGGCATAAGTTCAGGATCTTGAACAGCCGGACGAATACTCTCAAATGATGAACCGTTTACTTTTTCACCACTAATTCTTTCGCCATCAATGGTAACTTGTTTAATTTGACCAGCATTTACCGCAGCCACGAACTCTGAATAGTTCAACGACGTTGGTTTTTCATTGCCATTAATGTTGCTGAAAATAAGAATCAGCACACCAAGTATAATCAACCACAATACGGCATTCTTGAAAAGATCGCTCAAAGCTTTATTCCCATATCAATCTAATTTGATCATGCCCAATTGGGTGACCTTTCATTTCAAAACGCTGAAAACCAGCTACATAAATCATTAAAAAGGTACAAAATGCACAATTTTTAAGGACTTGGCAAGTAAACTTTACTTAGATGCTTTTTTTAGCCCTTGTCCAATCAAGAAAACCTCTTTTGAACGAGCACGCGAAGCAGCAGGTTTAGACGTTTTTAACACTTTAAAACTATCAACAACTTGCTTACGGAATTCATCAAAACCTATCCCTTGGAAAACTTTTACCACAAATTGACCCTTAGGTCCCAGTACTTTGTTGGCAAAATCGAGGGCAAGTTCACATAAATAAATTTGGCGCGGTTGATCAACAGCCTTATTACCTGATGTATTGGGGGCCATATCTGAAATTACAACGTCTACTTGGCGTCCATCTAAAATTTTTAACAATTCTTCAAAGACAGCTTCTTCTCGAAAGTCTCCCTGAAGGAAAGTTACATCAGGTAAAGCATCCATTTCTAAAATATCAGACGCAACAACAATACCTTTACTGCCAACTAATTTACCGGCAATTTGCGACCAACTTCCTGGAGCAGCACCTAAGTCGACCACAACCATTCCTGGTTTAATGATCTTATATTTTTCTTGCATTTCAAGAAGCTTATAAGCTGCACGAGCACGGTAGCCTTCCTTTTGTGCTCTTTTCACAAATGGGTCGTCTAAATGCTCTCTCATCCAATCACGACTACTTTTAGATAATTTTTGGTTGGTAATGCGTGTAGCCATAACTCTCTAATAAATTAAATCTTCTTAACACTCATTGTACGTGAAAAAAATCTGTCATGCAGTATACATCTGTATCTAAATCTAGACTTTGTCCTCGTTTTTTTCAATCATACAGATCGCTTAAACAAAAAAATCATAAATACATGATTATTCAGAATTTTATTTAAACACCTAAAGACCACAATAACCAGTAGTTAACGAATAACCATCCTTTTAAAAGAGTAATACATAACGTACACCCCTCAATAGACCTAAAATATTCTATTGAATAAATGTTTATTCACTCTGCAGAATTTACAGCGATTAAGTAAGCAATTTGTTATACTAGGGTGTTTTTTAATTTAGGTTATTTTTATGGCGGCTTTATCAATTCAGGAACGTAAGCGTTTACGTCAAATTGGACATGCTTTAAACCCAGTTGTAATGGTTGGTGATAAAGGCTTATCAGAAAGCGTAATTGAAGAGCTAAACCGTGCTTTAAATGATCATGAACTTATTAAAGTTAAAGTAGTTGCTGAAGATCGCGAAGCGCGTTCTGCTTTAATTACAGAACTTTCTGAAGTTTCAGGATCTGAAATTGTACAAACGATTGGTAAAATTGCATTACTTTATAAAAAAGCTGCAAAACAAAACCAAAAGCTTTCTAATCTTGTTCGTCATGCACATTTAGGTAATTAATTTTTAACTTATGGCAAGTTATGACCTTAGTGCTTTTGATCGCCGATTTCAGGCAATCTCCCTAGTTGGCGCAATTGAACAACAAAGCCCATTTAGTTTAAATGTCGGCTTTTGGTTACGTGATCCTAATCAATTTGTTCAATGGCCAGACCTAGTTTCTGCGCATCCTCGTGTTGATTTCCTTTGGGAAAATACCTGCTATGAGATTTTTATTGGCGTAAAAGGTGAAGATTTCTACCGTGAAATTAACCTCTCGCCTTCTCAAGCATGGCAAGCATATCAATTCGAAGAATATCGCTATCCAGAGGATATGCCTCCTCAAGTTGCTGAAGACATTGAGCTAAATCAACTTAAACGCACCCATTATGGTTTAAATGTAAGCTTAGATCTAACTGAATTTATGTTAAAACATAAGCTGAAATGGGATGACTTGTTTATTGGATTAACCGCTGTGTTAAATACATCGCAAGGTCATCAATATTATGCCATGCAGCATAGTAGCCCAAATGCCGATTTCCACAATAAGCGAGATTGGTTACATCAGTTTTAAAATAAAAAAAGCAAAAGGTATTTACCTTTTGCTTTTTTTATATCTGAAATTTAAACCTCACCTAAAATAAAACTATTCTTAGCTTTTTTGTGGTGTCACTTTTGTAGAGCTTAATTTTAAAGTGTCTGGAATAACCTTCTTCCACACCTCTAAAGTATGTTCTTTTGAGCGTTTTAATGTTTCCGTTAAGTGATCTTTGTGCTTAAAAGAAATTTGATTAACATCTTCTTTTAACTCTTTACCCAACTTAGATAAATCTTCAATAACAGCATTAAATTCAGTTTTTACAAAATCTTTGAACTCAAGTAAATCTTTTTGTGAAGCCCCCATTTGTTCTTTCAAATTATCAAGCTTCTGTATTAAATCTTGCTTTAACTGTTTTAGCTGTTCTTGAATACTACTATTAAATGCTACTACTTCTTGATTCATTTTTTCTTGAGTTTCCTCAACCCGCTCTATTGTTTGTTTTTTTACCTCAATCGCTGTTTTTTTAAGCTCCCCTGTACCCTCTAAAATTGTTTCTTTAGGTTTAGTTTGAGTAGGTGCTTTTTTTTGACGTGCTACCATTGTTATCCCCTCATATTATTCGTTATTTATTAAAAGATTATTCCAGTTTGATAAAATTTAAGTTCTGATTTGTCTAACAATTATTATTTGCTTACATTTTTGCTTGTACGCTCAAGAAATAAGCCAACACCCAAAATGCAAGTGATTTATCTTACTTATTCACAACAAATAGAATGGACTTTTGACGGTATTGTCCGTATAATGCCGTGTTAAGTTCAAGCGAGCAGACATAGGAGGGTAGGTTTAAAAAATAGCCTTCCTTTTTTTTCGTCTTCTCGCTTTTTTACAGCCTAAATTTCAGGAGCTTTGGTTTGAGCACCCCAGCAATTTTAGCCCTTGCCGACGGAACTATCTTTAAAGGTACTTCTATTGGCGCATCGGGTAGTACGACTGGTGAAGTCGTTTTTAACACTGCCATGACTGGCTATCAAGAAATTTTGACTGACCCAAGTTATGCACAACAACTTGTGACTTTAACTTACCCTCATATTGGTAACACTGGTTGCAATGATGAAGATGCTGAGTCAGGTCGAATTCATAAAGTATGGGCGAATGGTTTAATTATTCGTGACCTTCCTTTACTGCACAGTAACTTCCGATCAACGCAATCTCTTGGCGACTATTTAAAAGAACACAATGTCGTTGCAATTGCAGATATCGATACCCGTAAACTTACACGTATTTTACGTGATAAAGGCGCGCAGAATGGTTGTATCCTTGCTGGCGAAAATATCACGGCAGAAGAAGCTTTAGAAAAAGCTCGTGCATTTGGTGGTTTAAACGGTTTAGATCTTGCAAAAGAATGTTGCGACCCTGAAGGTTTCCAATGGACTGAGGGTTCTTGGACACTTGGTCAAGGTTTCTCTAAACCTGAAGCTAAATTCCATGTTGTTGCATACGATTACGGTGTCAAAACCAACATCTTACGTATGCTCGCAGACCGCGGTTGTAAATTAACTGTTGTGCCTGCGCAAACTCCTGCTGCTGACGTGCTTGCATTGAATCCAGATGGCGTATTCTTATCGAATGGCCCTGGCGATCCAGCTGCATGTGACTACGCAATTGAAGCTGTAAAAACAATTGTTGAAGATGCTCGCAATGTACCTGTATTTGGTATTTGCTTGGGTCACCAAATTCTTGCACTTGCAAGTGGCGCTAAGACAGTGAAAATGCCTCACGGTCACCACGGTGCTAACCATCCTGTACAAAATATTGAAACCGGTACAGTGATGATTACTTCACAAAACCATGGCTTCGCAGTAGATGCAGATACTCTACCTGCAAACCTAAAAGCTACGCATAAATCTTTGTTCGATCAAACTCTTCAAGGGATTCATCGTACAGACAAACCTGCGTTCAGTTTCCAAGGTCACCCAGAAGCAAGCCCTGGTCCACATGACTGCGCACCATTGTTCGATCATTTCATCGAACTTATCGAAGCATCTAAGAAGTAATTAAGGAAGCATCATGGCTAAACGTACAGACATTAAAAGCATCTTAATTATTGGTGCGGGTCCGATTGTCATCGGTCAAGCATGTGAGTTTGACTACTCAGGTGCTCAAGCATGTAAAGCGCTTCGTGAAGAAGGCTACCGTGTTATTTTGGTAAACTCTAACCCAGCGACCATTATGACTGACCCTGCAATGGCAGATGCTACGTATATCGAACCAATTACATGGCAAACTGTTGCAGCAATCATTGAGAAAGAACGCCCAGATGCTGTTCTTCCTACAATGGGTGGTCAAACAGCATTGAACTGTGCCCTTGCCTTAGACGCAAATGGTATCTTAGAAAAATTCAATGTTGAATTGATCGGTGCGACTAAAGAAGCGATCGAGAAAGCGGAAGACCGTAAACTTTTCGATATCGCTATGCGTAAAATTGGTCTTGAATGTCCAAAAGCTGACATTGCTGAGTCAATGGAAGAAGCTTTAGAAATTCAAGCACGCTTCGGTTTCCCTGTCATTATCCGTCCATCATTTACAATGGGTGGTTCTGGTGGTGGTATTGCATACAACCGTGAAGAATTCCTTGAAATTTGTGAACGTGGTTTCGATCTTTCACCAACCAAACAATTATTGATTGATGAATCTTTAATTGGTTGGAAAGAATACGAAATGGAAGTTGTTCGTGACAAAAACGACAACTGCATCATTGTATGTACCATTGAAAACTTTGATCCAATGGGCGTACATACAGGTGACTCAATCACTGTTGCTCCTGCTCAAACGCTAACAGATAAAGAGTTCCAACTTTTACGTAATGCTTCTTTAGCAGTTTTACGTGAAATTGGTGTAGAAACAGGTGGTTCTAACGTACAGTTTGGTATTTGCCCAAATACAGGCCGTATGGTTGTGATCGAGATGAACCCACGTGTATCTCGCTCTTCTGCTCTAGCATCTAAAGCAACTGGTTTCCCTATTGCGAAAATCGCTGCAAAATTGGCTGTAGGTTACACGCTTGATGAGTTGAAAAACGACATCACTGGCGGTACAACTCCTGCATCATTTGAACCTGCGATTGACTACGTTGTTACTAAGATTCCTCGTTTCAACTTCGAGAAATTCCCACAAGCTGATGCAACACTTACAACTCAAATGAAGTCTGTAGGTGAAGTAATGGCAATTGGTCGTAACTTCCAAGAGTCTGTAAACAAAGCACTTCGTGGTTTAGAAGTGGGAGCTTGTGGCTTCGATGAGAAAATTGAAGTAGGTACTGAAGGCGCTCGCGAAAAAATTCTTCAAGAACTTAAAGTTCCTGGTCCAGAACGTATTTGGTACGTTGCTGATGCATTCCGCCACGGCTTTACTTTAGATGACGTGTTCAATGCAACTAAGATTGACCGTTGGTTCTTGATTCAAATTGAAGACATCATCAAAACTGAAAATGAAATCAAAACTTTAGGTTTTGGTGATTTAAGTGCAGATAACATTCGTTCGTTCAAACGTAAAGGTTTATCTGACCTTCGCATTGCGAACTTGATGGGTATTTCACAAAAACAATTCCGTAAACACCGTTGGAACTTAGGCGTAATGCCAGTTTACAAACGTGTAGATACATGTGCTGCTGAATTCGAATCTGATACAGCTTACATGTACTCAACTTACGATGAAGAGTGTGAATCTAACCCTTCAGCAAAAGATAAGATCATGGTTATTGGCGGTGGTCCTAACCGTATTGGTCAAGGGATCGAGTTCGATTACTGCTGTGTACACGCTGCCCTTGCAATGCGTGATGATGGCTATGAAACAATCATGGTGAACTGTAACCCTGAAACGGTTTCTACAGACTACGACACATCAGATCGTTTGTACTTCGAACCAATTACTTTGGAAGATGTACTTGAGATCGTACGTATCGAGAAGCCGAAAGGCATTATCGTTCAGTACGGTGGTCAAACTCCATTAAAATTGGCTCGTGCTTTAGAAGAAGCTGGTGCGCCAATTATTGGTACATCTCCTGACGCAATTGACCGTGCAGAAGACCGCGAACGCTTCCAACAAATGATTCAACGTCTACAACTTCGTCAACCTAACAACAGCATTGTAAAATCTGCTGAAGAAGGTATGGCTGAAGCGTCTAAAGTAGGCTACCCACTTGTTGTACGTCCATCTTACGTACTTGGTGGCCGTGCAATGGAAATCGTGTACAACGATGACGAACTTAAACGCTACTTACGTGATGCGGTTCAAGCATCAAACGAAGCACCTGTTCTTCTTGACCGCTTCCTTGATGATGCAATTGAAGTTGACGTAGACTGCGTATCTGACGGTAAAGACGTTGTGATTGGCGGTATTATGCAGCACATCGAACAAGCAGGTATTCACTCAGGTGACTCTGCATGTTCTATTCCGCCTTACTCTCTTTCTAAAGAGATTCAGGACGAAATGCGTCGTCAAACAGTTGCTATGGCAAAAGAGCTTGGCGTAATTGGTCTAATGAACGTTCAGTTCGCTGTTAAAGGCGATGACGTTTACATTTTAGAAGTGAACCCACGTGCATCACGTACTGTGCCGTTCGTATCTAAATGTATCGGTGAATCTTTAGCGAAAGTTGCAGCTCGTTGTATGGCAGGTCAATCTCTTGTGTCACAAGGTTTCACATCAGAGATTATCCCTGAACACTTCTCTGTAAAAGAAGCAGTGTTCCCATTCAACAAATTCCCTGGTGTTGACCCTATTCTTGGCCCTGAAATGAAATCTACAGGCGAAGTAATGGGTGTAGGTAAAACATTTGGTGAAGCATTCTATAAAGCAGTTTTAGGTGCTAACGAGCGTTTACCAGGCCTACCAACAGAAGGTGAAACTAAACACGCATTTATCTCAGTTCGTGACTCAGATAAACCTCGTGCAGTTGCAATTGCAAAACAACTTATCGATTTAGGCTTCAAGATTCTTGCTACCGATGGTACATTTACTGTTATCAACGAAGCTGGTCTTGAGTGTGAACGTGTGAACAAAGTGACTGAAGGTCGTCCTAACATTGTGGACCGTATTAAAAACGGTGAAATCCACCTTGTGATTAATACGACTGAAGGTAAACAAGCTCAAGAAGATTCGTTCTCGATTCGTCGTTCAGCACTTCAAGGTAAAGTGTATAACACCACTACTTTGAATGGTGCAGAAGCTGTATGCCAAGCATTAGCAATTAAATTGCCTATGGATGTGTACCGTTTGCAAGACCTTACTAAAGGTTAATTAAGTTACCAAGAAGTCCTGCTACCTCTTGGTGGCAGGACTTTTTTTCATTTATAGATCAATATTTTATTGGTTTAATTTTCTTACAAATTTGAGGGACAACAATGCAACGTTATCCTATGACTCCTGAAGGCAAAATTGCCTTAGAGAAAGAGTTACAGCAACTTAAGAGTGTTGATCGTCCACGTATTATTGCAGCTATTGCTGAAGCACGTGAACACGGGGATTTAAAAGAAAATGCTGAATATCACGCTGCTCGTGAACAGCAAGGTTTCTGTGAAGGTCGTATTCAAGACATCGAAGGCAAATTAGGCGCAGTTCAAGAAATTGATGTAAAAACTCTTGAGCAAAATGGTCGTGTTGTTTTTGGCGTAACTGTAACGATTGAAAACCTAGATACTGAAGAACAAAAAACTTATAAAATTGTGGGCGATGATGAAGCTGACTTTAAAATTAATAAGATTTCTGTAAATTCACCAATCGCGCGTGGTCTTTTAGGTAAAAATGAAGGCGACGAAGTGAAAATTGTCACTCCACAAGGTGAAGTTGAATACGAAATTGTAAAAGTTGAGTATATCTAAGCTTTAAAGCAAGATAACACAGCTATCCAAAGCCCCTCTTATGAGGGGCTTTTTGTTATAAATCAAAAGAAAAAATACTATAGAAATCTCTTAAAAATGTTTATGCTTTTATGGACTAAATACAAAATGAATCAAAACTTAACATGCAACTTATTTGGTTTCGACAAGATTTAAGAATTCATGATCACGCTGCCTTATGGCATGCGCGTCAGGCAGGTTCATGTATTACCCTTGTGGTTTTATCTCCTACACAATGGCAAATTCATAACGATGCACCCATTAAAATTGATTTTTATTTAAGACAACTACAACAATTAAAAAACCAACTTCAGCAAAAAAATATCCCATTAATGATAATAAATACAGACTATTGGGAAAATTTAACACCGCAAATTTTAGCGCTATGTAAGCAACATCAAATTACAGCCTTACATGCCAATATTGCATTGGGAGTAAACGAGTTAAAACGTGATGCTCAAATTCAAAATACACTCGAAAAAAATGGTATTCGTTTTGAGTTATATCACGACAGAACAATTTTTCCTGTCGGTTGCATTCGTAATAAAAGCGGACAACCTTATCAAGTATTTGGTGCATTTAAAAAACAGTGCTATGAAAAACTCAGCATAAGCTTGCCACAATGCTATCCAGCTATTGAAGCTCAAACAGTGCTCCATACCCATACCGATTTTGAACATCTGCTTCCAAACTTTCAATCAATCTACCCCAATATCAATATCTCAAAAGAACAACAATCCCTTTGGCAAGTTGGAGAAAAATATGCATGGGAAATGCTCGATCAATTTATTGCAGATCAAGTTGAGCATTATCATATAGAGCGAGATTTTCCCAATTTAAACAGTACAAGCAAACTTGCAGCCTATTTAAATATCGGCATTATTTCTATTCGCCAATGCTTACAAGCCTTATTCCGCCACAGTCATAGCTATATGGAATTTGAAAATAACGGACAACAGATTTGGTTAGATGAGCTGCTTTGGCGTGAGTTTTATCAACATATTTTGTTCGATTATCCCCGCGTGTCAAAACACTTGCCGTTTAAGTTAGATACGCAAAGAATAGTCTGGCGAAATGCTCCTGAAGATTTAATAGCTTGGCAAAATGGTCAAACTGGCATTCCTATTGTAGATGCAGGCATGCGCCAACTGCTTGCAACAGGTTGGATGCACAATCGAGTACGCATGATTTGTGCAATGTTCTTAACCAAGAATCTGTTGATTGATTGGCGACTTGGTGAAGCCTGGTTTATGCAACATTTAATTGATGGCGACTTAGCTGCAAATAATGGCGGATGGCAATGGTGTGCATCTACAGGAACGGATGCTGCACCTTATTTCCGTATTTTTAACCCTGTAAGCCAATCGCAAAAGTTTGATGAAAATGGCGATTATATTCGTACATGGATTCCTGAACTTTCACATTTAGATGCCAAACAAATTCATGAACCTTATGCGAAAAATCCACAATTAGATTTAGAGTATCCTAAACCTATTGTAGATTTAAAAAGCAGTCGTGTTCGTGCAATTGATGCCTTTAAGCATTTAACTTAACTTCGGCTATAATGGCTTTACGCTTATTCTTTGATTGCTCTTATGGCTGAACCTTTAATCAATTCCCCTGTTAAGCATTGGTGTGAATTCGAATTTATTTCTAAAACTGTGAAAAATCCAAACATTCACATTAAGGGAAACTATTCTTATTATTCTGCTTATTGGGATCAGGGGTTTGAGCGTTGTGTTGTGCGTTATTTGCATGACAAGCCTTCTACGCCTGAGAAGCCAATTGATCAGCTTTATATTGGCAATTTCGTGTGTTTTGGGGCGGAGTGCGTAATTATGATGGGTGGTAATCAGTTACACCGTACAGATTGGATTTCGGCTTTTCCTTTCGACACACGAAGTTTTGTGCCTGCGGGCGACACTGTTATTGGCGATGGTTGTTGGATTGGTTCTCGTGCCATGATTATGCAAGGTGTGACGCTTGGTGAAGGAGCTGTGGTTGCTACAGGTGCTGTTGTAACGAAAGATGTGCCGCCTTATGCTGTTGTGGGTGGCGTGCCTGCAAAAGTGATTAAGTACCGTTTTCCTAAAGAAGATATAGAAAAACTGCTTTCTCTAAAGTTGTATGATTTAGATGAAAAGCAGTTTTTAAAGATGCGTGAGCAATTGCAAACAGATGATGTGGATATTATCTACACATTCCTTAGAAAATTAGGAAAAATCAATTAACTTTTCCCAGCTATTTAGAGGCCAATCTGTATCTAATATTAGTTCTGTAGGGAACATCTGAAAATTACTAAAAAAACCCTCCTGTTTTTTAAACTTAGATATTTTATTTAGTAAATCGCTTTGAAAGTATTGAGAGAATATGAGTTCAATTAAATTTTCTTTTTCAGCCCTCTTTCCAAACTCCTCACATAACTCTCGATCCAATTGCTCTAATTCATTAGGCAATTGTGTTTCAACAATTTTATATAAATCCTTCTTAATTACATCAAGAGAACTTTTTTCTAAGATTGAAGGATTAAAGATTAGATATACAAGAAAATAATCTTTGTATTTGTCATCAAATTTCAACAAAGAAAATTGATTTAATATTTTACGTAGTTGTCTCGTATTCTTATTATGATATTCAAACAACACTGAAATAAATCGCATTAATCCCATTTCAATATTGTATAATCCAATTTTATCTAATATATTTTTTACACAATTTTCGATGTATTCTTGTTCTGTATAGTCACGATTAATCACTAATCTTAGGCGAATACTAAAATCAATAAATTTATCTAGATATTCCTCTCCCAAATTTTCATCATACCCATAGCTATGACAAACCACTTTTGAAAATTGAGTTTTATCCATTACTAAAACAAAAACAATATTTTTGATATCAAAGAAATGTTTAATACGCTCAATTAAACGAATAGCAAAATCAGGACGGCAACGGTCTAATTCATCAATAATAAAAACCAATGGCTTATCTAAACTTTCTGCTAATTCAGACAAAGTACTTTTAAATGCTAATAATGAGTTTTTTTCTTCTTCATAAGTTTCTATTTTATTTTGAATAGCTTCAGTGACTTTTTCTCCAATGTTATCCGTCACTTTATCAATTGCATCATCAAGCTTATCCGTAATCTTCTCACTATCAACTTTTATAAAAGGAATAATTCCACCTGTTATTGCACAACTAATCATAGATGCAATTAATGTTGGTGCTATTGTGAGTAAACCTTGTTGCATTACAGCCGCAGCTTTCTTAAATTTGTGAACTAATTTTTTATCTGCTGTTTTATCTAGCTTAGAAGCAATTTCTGATGCAATAACTAAAAAAGGATCATCCAAATAATCATTTGCAAAAGCATCTAAATAAATAACATTATGATTCGTATCATCTAAATGTTTAGCCCAATGTCTTACAAACCAAGTTTTACCTTCACCCCAACGCGCATCTAATGCTAAAACAGCACCACATTGCAATCGATCTACATACTTTGTAAGTTGTTCACCTAAACGCTTACGATCCCATAAATCGCCTTTCCAAGCTTCTTCAATATTTTCAAAATTGTCTTTATCCCACTTTAATTGATCATTAACCATTTTTATTCATTTTCACAAAAGTATATTCCAACAATATACTCAAAAAATTCAAAGCTATATGCGTTATTTAAAATTAATTTTAAGCAAAATATACAACCAGCACCCCCTCAAATACAAACACTCAAATTTTATAAATTAGAGACTAACGAATATATAACCGCTTACACTTTAATCTTTTTTGCCATTGTTCAATTGCTATAAATATTCATTAATAAATACATGAGTTTAGTAAAATAAATCTAAGTGTTTTACTAGGTTTTATTCTTTTAAAAATCAATATATTATAAACATATTGAGAAGTAATTTTAAATTCTAAATAGTTTATTTGTTTCAAAAATAAGGAGTAATAAAATGTCTTTTAATAATATTTTAGTCCCTGTAGATGGTTCAGAAACTTCATATGCTGCAATTGAAAAAGCAGCAGATTTAGCAAAAGCATTTAATAGTAAAGTCACTGTTGTTCAAGTACTTACTTTAGATCCTTATATTGCTGCAGAATATATTTCTGCATCACATACAAATGAACTTATTGAACGTGCACGTAAATCTTTACTACAAACATTAGAAGAAGCAAAAACTAAATTTGCAGAACACGGCGTAACTGTTGAAACCAAACTTTTAGAAGGACAAGTTATTCAACGTGAAATTGTAAAAGCAGCAGAAGAACTTTCAGCAGATCTTATTGTGATTGCATCGCATGGTCGTACAGGTATCAAAAAACTAGTACTTGGTAGCGTAGCGCAAAGCGTACTTGCTGAAGGTACTATCCCAGTTATGATTGTTCGTAAATAATATTCTAGCCATAAAAAAAGCTTCTTTTAAAAGAAGCTTTTTTTATTTAGGGAAGCCATTGGAATTGTTTCAAACTCACCATTCCATTGAGTACAACCACCCCTTCAGATTGAAGTTTGGCAATTTGTATATTTTGACCAAAACCATCTTCCTTACTTAGGCTAATTCTGCCTCTAGAATTGATGACCCTATGCCATGGCACAACACTACTTTCATCCATATTTTTTAAAGCAAAACCAACGTGACGAGCATGTTTAGGTAAACCTGCAAGCTTTGCAATTTGACCATAGGTTGCGACTTTCCCTTTAGGAATTAACTGAATAATTCCATAAAACTCGCTGACATAATTTTGCATTGTCGTTTAGAAGTTACCAGGACTTTCAAGGCGTTTAACTTCTTGCAATTTATCTGGGTGATGAAGTTTTGCTACACCATCTTCCGTTTTTTGGTCCACAATTTTATCAGGTCTATGTACGCTAATAACTTCATTACCTTGCTCATCTTCCTCCACAACGTATTGAAAACCCTTTCTATTCATTTTGTGGCACATGCGTTGATACCACCCTTTAAATCCTGTTTTTTCTTCCTCAGGATTGTAATAAAAGGCATTCATAACAGCAGGCAAACCTAAACCACAAACCAAACCAGATAACAACACAGAAATAAAGGTATAACCAATAAGAATACTGCTGTATTCACTTAATTGTGGAATGTTGGCTACTGCTAAAATTAAAGCAAGTGAAATACCACCACGCACCCCACCCCAAGACAAAATCGCTAAACTACCGTTATAACTTTTTTTCCTGAAGCTTGGGAAAAATGAAAAAGATAAGAAGTTTGCTGCAAATCGAGAAGCATGTAGGATGATAAAGGCAACCATACCACCTAAAATCAAGCTTACACTTAAATCTAAAATAAACAGTTCCAAACCAATTAAGGTGAATAAGAACGAATTAATAATCCCTTCAACAGTATGCCAAAAATGATTTACTTCACGAATTTCTCGCTCTTGTAAAATTTCTTTCCATTTATTACCAACAATTAAACCACCAATAACACAGGCAATAGGTGCTGAAGCATGGGCAAATAATGCAACCAAATATGAACCACAAGCGAGCAATGCTGTAGTTAAAATTAAAGATTCCATTTCATGTTTACCACGTAATATACGCAATATCGCGAAACCAAATCCCCAACCAATAATGACAGCAACAACAATTTCATAAAGTAGTGTTTCAAGCACACCTATTAACGTGAAATGTTCACCTTGTAGCACATGTAATAAGGTCATGAATAATGCAATACACATCGCATCATTAAATAAAGACTCACCTTCTAATTTGACTATTAAATGATGTGGTGCACGAACCGAACTTAATACACCTTTAATACCAATAGGGTCAGTTGCACCTAATGCCGAACCCAATAAAAGTAGTACTAATAAATCTACATGATGACCAATTAAAATTTGATAGCCATAAAGCACAACACCAAAGAAAACAGCACAAAGCACTAAAGCTGTACTAGCAAGAATACTAATCGGCCTCCAATAACTTTTTAAATCAGAGACTTTAAACTTAAGTGCAGATGAGGTCAGGATAAAACAGATCACACCATTAATTAAAAAGTCATAAAAATTAATATGACGAACAGTACTCTCAATATTATGAATATTAATGGTAATAAATTGATTACCATTTAATAAGCTTGCACCCCATTGTAAAATAAAAACAAAAATTGCAGATACTAAAGGCACACCAATGGCTTGAGGAAAACCCAAAACACGTTTGTTAAACATAGTTGTGGCAATTGAAAGTGCAAAAATTACCGTAAAAACTTGGAGAAAAAAATAATTACCCATTAGTATCCTATATTCTGCAATCTGAATCTCATAGCATTTCTATTGTAAATAGAAAACAATGTGAGATTTATTATTTTAATAGTGTACCGTTTTTTCAAAATTACACTTAAATTTAATCAATTTTTTTTAACATTATTTTTTACATATATAACTAATACAAAAAAAAGGGAGAAATCTCCCCTTATATACCTTATTCAACTTTAAATATTTTGATTAAAAGTATCACAATTACTCATGTTTCCACTTTTTAAACCCGTTTGAAACCACTTCATGCGTTGTTCACTTGTACCATGTGTAAAACTATCAGGAACAACCTGACCAGTTGCACTTTTCTGTAAGTAATCATCCCCAATTTTATGTGCAGCATCCATTGCTTCTTCAATATCACCTTGCTCTAAAAACTGAGTACGTTGTTGATTGTGATGTGCCCAAACACCAGCAAAACAATCTGCTTGTAGCTCTTGACGTACAGAAAGCTGATTTCCTTCCGTTTTCGTTACTTGAGAACGTGCCTTATGAACTTGTTCTGAAATCCCCAAAAGCGTTTGAATGTGATGTCCAACCTCATGTGCAACTACGTAAGCCTGTGCAAAATCTCCTGCTTGGTCATTACGTGATAATTCCGTTTGATTCTTCTCTCCAGAAATCCCCATTTGTGATTTCATATCTTTAAAGAAAGAAGTATCTATATAAACTTTACGGTCGCTTGGACAATAAAAAGGTCCCATCGCAGCTTGCGCTGTACCACAACCAGACTTCACAACACCGTTAAACATAACTAGCTTAGGTGGCTGATACTGTGCATTTAATTGTTCTTTAAAAACCTGATTCCATGTATCTTCTGTATCAGCTAAAACTGTTCCAACAAAATCAATCGCCTCTTGCTGATCGGGCGTAGGATTACTTAAACCACTCGTTTCTGCAGGTTGAACTTGCGCTGTCACTTGTTTAGTTGCCTGATACGCTTGTTGAGGATCTACCCCAAAGAACTTCCACGCAACAAAAGCCACAACTAAACCTAGAATACTAATTCCACCTGCCTTACCTGCACCACCACCACGGCGATCTTCTATATTTGTACTAACTCTACGACCTTTCCAACGCATAGTCATATTCCTTAATTCATTATATATACTTTATTTTATCGATCTTTAATTACTTCTACTTCAATAGCTTATGCTTTTTTTACTCTTAAAATAGCATTTTGTATTAATCCAATAATCACCAATACAATAAGCCCAGCAATAAAACCTGTCACTAAATTAATCATTGTAGGTGTAAATGCTCCTACAATATTTCCAACACTTGGAATGAGTTCCATATAATCTACAGCATCTTCCATCCAATGATGAAAAAGTGGAATAGCATGATTAATAATCCCTCCTCCCACTAAAAACATCGCGACAGTACCTACAATTGTTAATGCTTTCATTAACTTTGGTGCAAATATAAGTAGAGCCCGACCAATATGTTGTTTAAATGAAGATGTCTGCTCAACCAAATACAACCCCAAATCATCAATTTTCACAATCATTGCAACAAAACCATAAACACCAACCGTCATCGCTATAGCAATAACAGCCAATACACTTAATTTGGTTATAAATGTTGCTGCTGCAACTGTACCAAGTGAAATCACGACAATTTCAGCAGATAAAATAAAATCAGTTCGAATTGCACCTCTAATTTTGTCTTTTTCAAACTTTACTAAATCTATCTGTTCTAAATTTTCTGTTTCAGGCTCTAGCTTATTAATCGATTTTTTCTGATGTAATGAATGTATAACTTTTTCAACACCTTCATAACATAAGAACAAACCACCCATCATTAAAAGCGGATTAATCAACCAAGGTGCAACCACACTAATAAGTAACGCAAGTGGAACTAAAATAAGCTTATTTACAAATGAACCTTTCGCAACCGCCCACACAACAGGAAGCTCGCGATCTGCTTTAACACCACTAACTTGTTGTGCATTTAAAGCCAAATCATCCCCTAAAACGCCTGCTGTCTTTTTTGCTGCCATTTTGCTCATTACAGCAACATCATCCAGTACAGTCGCTATATCATCTAATAGTAATAATAAACTGCTCGCCATTTTTTTCTTATCCTATGCGTTTTTTACATTCTATCTTTAATATTTATCTCTAAAAAGAAAAACATATTGGTATTTCAATATCAAATGCTCATAGATTTCTACGACTAACTTTTAATAAGATCTTAATTTAAAGTCTGTAATCCTTTATTCATATGTAAAAAAATTGTTGATTTTTCAATTTCAATATTTAATCTTGCTGACATTAAAAAAAAAATTACCGTACAATAACTGTATTCTTTGTATATATAAGTAGCGCTGGCTACTATTCTGGAATTCATAATGAGTAATCAAGATAATCGTCCAGTGATTTTGACTGGCGACCGCCCTACTGGCCAACTTCACTTAGGTCACTTTGTAGGTTCTTTACGTTCGCGCGTAGGTTTACAAGATTCACATCACCAACATCTTTTATTGGCTGATGCTCAAGCATTCACAGATAATGCAGACAACTTTGAAAAAGTTCGTCGTAATATTATTGAAGTAGCGACAGACTATTTAGCCGTTGGTATCGATCCAACTAAAACAACAATTTGCGTCCAATCAGGTTTACCTGCACTAAACGAATTAACAATGTTGTATTTAAACTTTGTGACTGTATCTCGTTTAGAACGTAACCCAACCATTAAATCTGAAATTCAGATGCGTGGATTCGAACGTGATATTCCAGCAGGTTTCTTATGCTACCCAGTTGCTCAAGCAGCTGATATTACAGCATTCAAAGCAACTGTAGTTCCTGTGGGTGAAGACCAAATTCCAATGATTGAACAAACCAATGAAATTGTTCGTCGTTTGAATCGTCAAATAGGTCAAGACTTACTTCCTGAATGCCAAGCATTACTTTCAAATGTAGGTCGTTTACCTGGTTTTGATGGTAAAGCGAAAATGTCTAAATCTTTAGGCAATACCATTGTGTTAGATGCATCTGATAAAGACATTAAAAAAGCAGTAAATGCAATGTACACAGATCCAAATCACTTACGTGTTGAAGATCCAGGTCAAGTGGAAGGTAATGTTGTATTTACTTACTTAGATGCTTTCGATCCAAATAAAGAAGAAGTTGAAGAACTGAAAGCGCATTATCGTCGCGGTGGTTTAGGTGATGGTACTGTCAAAAAACGTTTAGAAGGTGTACTTAAAGAATTAATCACACCTATTCGTGAACGTCGTATGGAGCTTGCTAAGGATCCTGACTACATCATGGATATCTTAAAGTCTGGCACAGATAAATGCCGTGACATTACACAACAAACATTAGATGAAGTTAAGTCTGGTTTAGGTGTCTTCCACTTCTAATACAAAACATGACATTTCAACAAAAAAGCTCATTCATTGAGCTTTTTTGCTTTTTATTCATAAAATGTGAAATGACCACCTAAAAATAACACTAATTACAGTGTTTAACATGCGACATACAATAGAGTAAAAGACCTAATTGTATTTCTAAACTATTATTCTTATATAGAAATTAATGAGCTATTTAATTTCAACAGTTACCCCCCGAACCTGTGAAAACAGTTCGATTTTCTGCGTAATACTTACCCCAAGTATTACGCATTTTTTTGCCTAAAATTTAGCATTTTCACTCCAAAATCATAAATATATTTTTATATAGGCTATTTAAAATACTTCAATTCCATTTAAAAAAATCAAATAAAATCATTAACATAAAATTCAATTACTCCTTCAGTATTTTTTAGTATTCGTCTTTGCTTACTATTTTTAGGCACATTAAAAAAGCCCTCAATTGAGGGCTTTTTAGCATTTAGATTAAACTAAACCTTTCTCTTTTAGCACTTGATACATTGTAGAACCAAGCTCTGCTGGACTACGTGTATAAGCCATACCCGCTTTTTCAAATGCAGCGAACTTCTCTTCAGCAGTACCTTTACCACCTGAAATAATGGCACCAGCATGACCCATACGCTTACCTTTAGGTGCTGTCACACCTGCAATATAACCAACAACAGGTTTAGTCACATGTGATTTAATATATTCAGCAGCTTCTTCTTCCGCAGAACCACCAATTTCACCAATCATGATAATGGCTTCTGTTTGTGGATCTTCTTGGAATAATTTCAAACAATCAATTTGGTTCATACCTGGAATTGGATCACCGCCAATACCAATACATGTAGACTGACCTAAGCCCAGTTTTGTTGTTTGCGCAACAGCCTCGTAAGTCAAAGTACCTGAACGTGAAATAATACCAATTTTACCAGGTTGATGAATGTGACCAGGCATAATACCAATCTTACATTCACCCGGTGTGATAATACCTGGACAGTTTGGTCCAATTAAACGCGTGTTATTACCACAAGTTTCTAGGTAACGTTTTGCTTTTAACATATCAAGTGTCGGCACACCTTCTGTGATCACAACAATCAACTCAACACCCGAATCTACCGCTTCAACAATAGAGTCTAAAACAAATGGTGCAGGTACATAAATAACGGAAGCATCAGCTTTAGTTTCACGTACAGCTTCTTTCATTGTATTAAATACAGGAAGATCTAAGTGTATAGAACCACCTTTACCTGGGGTTACACCACCAACAACTTTTGTACCATACTCTAAAGCTTGAGCTGAATGGAAAGTCCCATTTTTACCAGTAAAGCCTTGTACCAATACTTTTGTGTCTTTATTAACTAATACGCTCATGATTGATACTCCTTAAGCTTTTACTGCAGCAACAATTTTTTCTGCAGCATCGGCTAAGCCATTTGCAGAAATAAGTTTTAAACCTGATTCATCAAGTAATTTAGCACCAAGTTCGGCATTATTCCCTTCCAAGCGAACAACAACAGGAACCGTTACATTTACTTCTTGAACCGCTGCAATAATTGCTTCAGCAATCATGTCACAACGCACAATACCACCAAAGATATTAATTAATACGCCTTGAACAGAGCTATCTGCAAGAATAATTTTAAATGCTTCAATTACACGATCTTTTGTTGCACCACCACCTACATCTAGGAAGTTCGCAGGTTGACCACCATACAGCTTAATAATGTCCATGGTTGCCATTGCAAGACCAGCACCATTCACCATACAACCAATATTACCTTCTAGAGCAACATAGTTAAGTTCAAACTCAGATGCTTTAAGCTCACGCTCATTTTCTTGAGATTTATCACGTAATGCAGCAACTTCAGGTAAACGATAAAGAGCGTTCGAATCGATTCCCACTTTAGCATCTACACATAGAATTTCACCATTTTCACGAACTGAAAGTGGGTTAATTTCAAATAGTGCAAAATCATTTTCGATAAATGCTTGGTAGGCAGCAGTCATTATTTTTACAAATTGATTGATTTGCTTATCTTTTAAATTAAGTGCAAATGCTACTTCACGCGCTTGAAATGGCAATAAACCAACCAAAGGATCAACTTCTACTTTAATAATTTTTTCAGGTGTTTCTTCTGCAACTTTCTCAATTTCAACACCACCCTCAGTAGATGCCATAAAAGTTACGCGACGGCTTGAGCGGTCTACTACAGCACCAAGATATAACTCACGCTCAACAGGGTAAACATCTTCAGCAACAAGCACACTGTTTACTGGCTGACCATCTGCATCTGTTTGATAAGTGACAAGGCGTGTGCCAATAATGCTATTTGCATAATCGCGTGCTTCTTGTGCAGATTTTACAACCTTAACACCACCAGCTTTACCACGACCACCAGCATGTACTTGGGCTTTCATTACGGCAAATTTACCGCCTAACTGTTCAAATGCTTGCACCGCTTCATCAGCATTAGATGCAACGATACCCTCTTGAACAGGCATACCATATTTTTTTAAAAGAGCCTTCGCTTGATACTCATGTAAATTCATCTAGTTATTACCTTTTACTACTTTTCACGTTTTTATGGTTACTAATACTTATACTGCTGATGCAGTTAGCATTAGCATTTATCAAAATTTATTCTTTTATTTTTAGATGATTGTTCATATAAAAACAACCATCAAATGTTAAAAGAGCGGCCGAAGCCGCTCTTTTAAATTATTTACGCTTACGTTGAATTGCGTGAATCGCGCGACCATCAACAGCCAAAGCAGCTTCATGAACTACTTCAGAGAATGTTGGATGACCAAATGTCATCAATTGAAGATCTTCAACAGATGAAACAAATTCAAGTGCAATCATACCTTGGTGAACGATATCAGACGCAGCAGGTCCAATTACGTGCATACCAAGTAAACGATCAGTTTTAGCATCAGCTACAAACTTAACAAAACCTGCACCCTCACCAGCAGCTAAAGCACGACCATTTACAGCAAAACCGAATTGACCAGTTTTAACTTCATGACCTTTTTCTTTCGCTTGCTCTTCCGTTAAACCTACCCACGCCGCTTCTGGGTGTGTGTAAATTACAGAAATGATTGTGTCATAGTTAACTTGTGCAGCATGGCCATGAATACGTTCAACAGCCATTACGCCTTCTTCCATTGCTTTATGAGCAAGCATTGGACCACGTACTAAGTCACCAATTGCATATACGCCTTCAACAGAAGTTGCACACCAATCGTTAACTTCAACTAAACCACGTTCAGTAAGTTTAATACCACAATCATCCGCCAATAAACCTTCAGCATAAGCACGACGGCCTACACATACGATTAATTTGTCGAAAGTTTGAGTTTTGTCTTCGCCACCTTGCGTGTACTTAACAGTTACTTCAGAACCATTAACTTCTGTACCAGCAACTTTAGCGCCAACACGAATATCTAGACCTTGCTTAGTTAAAAGCTTTTGATAGTCTTTTGCCAAAGCTTTATCAGCCATTGGTAAGAATGCATCCATTGCTTCAAATACAACAACTTCTGCACCAAGACGACGCCAAACTGAACCAAGTTCAAGACCAATTACACCAGCACCAATTACACCTAAACGCTTAGGTACTTCTTGGAATTCTAATGCACCAGTAGAATCAACAATAATATCTTGATCTACAGGAGCTACTGGAATATTTACAGGTACAGAACCAGTCGCAAGAATCACGTATTTAGGTTCTAAAATTTGAGTTTCACCTTCGTGAGATACAAACTCAACTTTTTTACCAGCAAGCAATTTACCAGTACCTTTTAACCACTCAATACCGTTACCTTTTAATAACTGATCGATACCGCCAGTTAATTGGTCCACGATTTTGTCTTTACGTGCTAAAAGTTTAGCAAGATCAAACTTAACTTCACCAGTCGTAATACCGTGATCATCTAAATGATGAACTGTATCTTCATAGCGATGAGAAGAATCAAGTAAAGCTTTAGATGGAATGCAACCTACGTTTAAGCAAGTACCACCTAAAGACGGTTTACCTTTATGAATACGCTTTTCAATACATGCAACTTTAAAACCAAGTTGAGCCGCACGAATTGCCGCTTCGTAGCCACCTGGGCCACCACCGATTACAACTAAATCGAATTGAGACATTTGTATCTCCAAGAACGAGTTTAAAGGATCGCTTTAAACTCGTTTTGATTATTCTTAAGAACTAAAAATTATAGATCAAGGATAAGACGCGCTGGCTCTTCTAACAATTCTTTAATTGCTACAAGGAAACCTACAGCTTCTTTACCATCAATTAAACGGTGATCATAAGAAAGTGCTAAGTACATCATTGGCAAGATTTCTACTTGACCATTTACTGCCATAGGACGATCTTGGATTTTATGCATACCCAAAATAGCAGTTTGTGGTGTGTTCAAAATTGGAGTAGATAATAATGAACCGAAAGTACCACCATTAGTAATAGTGAAAGTACCGCCAGTCATATCTTCAATACCCAATTTGCCGTCACGCGCTTTCGCAGCGTAAGCACGGATACCATTTTCAACTTCAGCATAGTTCATACGATCTGTATCACGTAATACAGGAACAACTAAACCACGCTCAGAAGATACAGCTACACCGATGTCATAGAAACCGTGATAAACGATATCTTCACCATCAATTGAAGCATTTACAGCTGGGTAGCGTTTAAGCGCTTCAGTTGCTGCCTTAACGAAGAATGACATGAAGCCTAAACGAGCGCCATGACGTTTTTCGAATGCATCTTTATACTGAGCACGCATTTCCATAATTGGCTTCATGTTAACTTCATTGAAAGTCGTTAACATTGCAGTTTCTTGAGTTGCCGCAAGAAGACGTTCAGCAACACGTTTACGAAGACGAGTCATAGGAACACGTTTTTCGATACGCTCACCAACAGCAACACTTAAAGGTGCAACAGCTGGTTTAGCTTGATGATTTGCAACATCTTCTTTAGTGATGCGACCACCACGACCAGAACCCGCAACGTCAGAAGCAGCAATACCAGATTCTGTTAATGCTTTACGTACAGCTGGAGCTTGATCAGTAACAGCTTGTGCACGCTCAACAACAGGTGCAGCACCTGCTTGAGTTTGAGCTGCAGCAGCCTCTACTTTAGTTTCAGACTGAACAGCTTCAGTTTGAGCAGCGCCAGAAACAGCACCTTCTTCAAACTGAGCAATCACTTCATTTGAAAGAACTGTATCGCCTTCATTTTTGATAATTGACGCGATTGTGCCATCAGCAGGAGCTACAACTTCTAAAACAACTTTATCTGTTTCAATATCACAAATAACTTCGTCACGTGATACTGCTTCACCTGGTTGTTTGTGCCAAGTTGCGATTGTTCCATCCGCAACTGATTCTGGGAATACAGGTGCTTTAATTTCGGTTGCCATGATTTTAGAATCTCCTGATTATTCTACGATCGCTAAAGCATCATTTACGAGCTGAGCTTGTTGTTTTGCATGTAAATATGGTGAACCACACGCTGGTGCAGCAGATGCTTCACGGCCCGCATAGCTAATACGTACTTGTTTACCAGCATTCATTACATCATCATATAGACGTGGAGCAATGAATAACCAAGCACCTTGGTTTTTCGGCTCTTCTTGAGCCCAAACAAGCTCTGTCACATTTGGATATTGTGCAAGAACTTCAGCAAGACGTGCTTCTGGGTATGGATATAATTGTTCAATACGAACGATTGCCGTATTGTTCAATTCTTTTTCACGACGTTTTTCAACTAAGTCGTAGTAAACCTTACCACCACAAAGAACTAAACGAGTTACGTCAGCTTTGTTGATGTTATCGACTTCATCAATCACAGTTTGGAATGTACCAGTAGCAAGCTCATCTAAAGTAGAAGTTGCTAACTTGTGACGAAGTAATGACTTAGGTGAAGTCACGATCAACGGTTTACGAATAGGACGAAGTGCTTGACGACGTAAAGCATGATAAATCTGTGCTGGTGTAGTCGGTGTAATCACTTGCATGTTGTCTTCTGCACAAAGCTGTAAGAAACGCTCTAAACGTGCTGAAGAATGCTCTGGACCTTGACCTTCAAAACCATGAGGAAGAAGCATTGTTAAACCACATGCGCGCTCCCACTTCGTTTCACCAGATGAAATGAACTGGTCAATTACAACTTGTGCACAGTTAGCGAAGTCACCAAACTGCGCTTCCCAAATTACTAAGCTCTTAGGAAGAGTTGTTGAATAACCATATTCAAATGCAAGTACAGCCATTTCTGACAATAATGAGTCATAAATTGCAGTACGAGGTTGGTTTTCTTTTAAGTTACAAAGTGGGATGTAAGTAGAACCATCTACTTGGTTATGCAATTTTGCATGACGGTGTGAGAACGTACCACGACCAACATCTTCACCAGTTAAACGAACTAGGAAACCATCATCTAAAATAGAGGCATAAGCTAGAGTTTCAGCAGCACCCCAGTTCAACGGCATTTCACCAGTTTGCATTTTCAAACGATCATCGATCACTTTAGATACTTGACGTTGCATTACGAAGCCTTCTGGAAGCTCACGCATTTTTTTACCAAGTTCTTTTAAGCGTTCGATTGGGAAAGTTGTATCCCAAACGTCTGTGTATTCATGACCTACGTATGGAGACCAGTCTACAAACATTTTTGTATTTGGCTCTAATACCAACGCATTCGCAACATGACGACCTGCTTCAAGATCTGAACGATAATCTTCGATCATTTGATCTGCAGACTTACGATCTAATACTTTTTCCTGAACCAATTGATCAGCATACAAAGCACGAGTAGTCGTTTTTTTGTTGATGACTTGATACATCATAGGTTGAGTTGCAGCAGGCTCATCCGCTTCGTTATGACCACGACGACGGTAACAGAACATATCAATCACAACATCTTTACGGAATGTATGACGGAAATCATGTGCTAACTGAGTAACAAAAATTACAGCTTCAGGATCATCACCATTTACATGGAAGATCGGCGCTTGGATCATTTTTGCAATATCAGTACAGTATTCTGTAGAACGTGCATCACGTGGATCAGAAGTTGTGAAGCCCACTTGGTTGTTTACAACAATGTGAACTGTACCACCAACTGTATAACCACGAGTTTGTGACATTTGGAATGTTTCTTGGTTTACGCCTTGACCAGCAAAAGCAGCATCACCATGAACAATGATTGGTAATACATCATCACCACCAATGTCTTTACGACGCACTTGACGAGCACGTACAGAACCTTCAACTACAGGTCCAACGATTTCTAAGTGTGATGGGTTAAACGCTAATGCTAAGTGAACTTCGCCACCTGGAGTCATTACGTTAGATGAGAAACCTTGGTGATACTTAACGTCACCAGAACCTTTCTTATGAAGTGATTTACCTTCAAACTCACCAAATAGGTCAGCTGGGTTTTTACCCATAATATTAACAAGAAGGTTCAAACGACCACGGTGTGGCATCCCGATAACAACTTCTTTACAACCTACAGCACCTGCACGTTGAATAAGTTCGTTTACCATTGGAATGAAAGATTCACCACCTTCAACACCAAAGCGTTTAGCACCAACGTATTTATTACCTAGGAATTTTTCCAAACCTTCAGCAGCAGTTAAACGCTCTAAAACGTGCTTTTTCTGTTCTGCGTTAAGTCCATATTGCCCACGAGCACTTTCAAGACGTTGTTGAATCCAACGCTTTTCTTTCGTGTCAACAATGTGCATATATTCAGCACCGATTGAGCTGCAATAGATGTTTTCCATTGCATCAACCATTTCACCTAGCGTAGCTTCTGCTTTATCAATCGCCAAGTTACCTGTGTTGAATACTGTATCTAAATCAGATTTAGTTAAACCGTGTGCACTTAGCTCTAAGTCATAAGCATCTTCACGTTTTGCTAAACCTAATGGATCCAACTTCGCTTTTTGATGACCACGGTTACGGTACGCTGCAATAAGCTGTAATACACCAACTTGACGTTGGCCATGCTCAGAACTTACCGCACTTTGCACAACAGATTGAATACGATTTGAATTACGACCTAACAATAGAAATTGCTCACGCACATTACTATGTGGTTGATCACCTTTTGGAAATTTATCGAAGTATTTACGCCAATCATCTCCAACTGAATCTGGAGCCGTTAAATACTGCTCATAAATTTCTTCAATATACGCTGCACTATCAGCGGAAAGTTCAGTGTCTAGACGCGACGCGTCAACAACTTCTTGCATTTTTGGACCCACTTCCTATTGCAAAAATATTTACAGGATGCTTTTAAAAGCAAAACCCATGACTAGTAATGTCAAATTGGGACACCACATTACTCCCCTTTAGGCGTAACCTTTGAGGCGTTATCGCTACATTAAGAAACCTTAATGTAGGCAATGAATCATAACGCCCTCAGCGGCATCATCACTCACATATACCCGGCAGTACCGAGCAATTTTCTGCAAATCGACTTAGAAAAAATAACGACTTAACTTACTTTTTCTAAAGCGACTATATTTAATAACGATTAATCAACCACATTTTGTTTGTTTTTTAAACAAATAATGTGTGTTTTTTTCAAATATAGTGATACAAACTATTTTAACACGAACTTTCAAAGTGAATTGATTTTTTTGACACATACCTTTCATAAATTGGCTAAATACAATACATATAATTCCTCTTAGTATATGGGGTTTTATGTTTTGCAAATCAAGCCTTAAATTATTAAAATTTGATTATAAATTTTATTAGATTTTTTCTTTAGAACCCGTACATCTTAACATTTCACACCTAAAATTTCAGCATAATGTTAAATTTCATTCTTCCATACACAAATAAAGAAAAATCTAATCTTATCCATACAACATGACTAAATTACTATAAGACCAATAAAACTTTTGTATCTTTTTATTATTTATAAAAAAAGCACACGCTAAGGTGTGCTTTTTTTAGTGCGATATATTAGCCCGCTTGATCAAACATCATGCTACGGATATGACCAATAGCTTTAGTTGGATTCAAACCTTTAGGACAAACAGATACACAGTTCATAATACCTTTACAACGGAACAACGAGAATGGGTCGTCAAGACGAGCCAAACGCTCTTGAGTTGCAGTATCACGTGAATCAATAATAAAGCGGTACGCATTCAACAATGCTGATGGACCTAAAAATTTATCAGGGTTCCACCAGAATGATGGGCATGAAGTTGAACAACATGCACAAAGAATACATTCGTACAAACCATCTAAGTGTTCACGTTCTTCTGGAGACTGTAAACGCTCTTTTGGTGGCGCAGGTTGATTATTGATTAGGAATGGATGAATTTTGTTGTACTGTTCGTAGAACTGATTCATATCCACAACTAAATCTTTAACCACTGGCAAACCAGGTAAAGGACGAATTGTAATCACTTCTGGTAAATCGTTTAGATTCCAAAGACAAGCTAAACCATTTTTACCATTAATATTCACACCATCAGAACCACAAATACCTTCACGGCATGAACGACGGAATGTTAATGATTCATCCTGAACTTTTAACGCAAGAAGTGCATCAAGCAACATACGATGCTTATCAGTCAACTCTAGCTTAAAAGTTTGCATGTACGGTGCTGCATCCTTATCAGGATCGTAGCGGTAGATATTAAATGTACGAGTACCTCTACTCATCTTACTTCTCCCAATTAGAATGTACGTGGTTTCGGTGGAATAGCATCTACCGACAATGGACGGTAACGCACTGGCTTATACTCAAGACGGTTATCACTAGAGAACCATAAAGTATGCTTCATCCACTCATCATCACGACGGCCGTATGGGTAGTCGGCATGATCAGGTGGTAACTCAAAGTCAACCACTGTATGCGCACCACGACACTCTTTACGCGCAGCAGCAGAAACCAATGTAGCTTTAGCAACTTCGTATAAGTTTTCAACTTCTAGAGCTTCAATACGTGCTGTGTTGAATACTTTAGATTTGTCTTTTAAATGAATGTTGCGAACACGTGGTTCAATTGCAAGAATTTCTTTAACACCTTTCTCAAGAAGTTCTGAAGTACGGAATACACCAGCATGATCTTGAACGATGTCACGAATTGCATCAGCAACTTCTTGAGCATTTTCACCTGTAGCAGATTCATCTAATTTACGAATACGTGCAACAGTTTGCTCAAGCACAGTAGTTGGAAGCGGAGCGTATTCATCACCGTGATGTTTAGTCACGTAATCGATGATGTGTTCACCAGCTGCTTTACCAAATACAACCAAGTCAAGAAGTGAGTTCGTACCCAAACGGTTTGCACCATGTACAGATACACATGAACACTCACCAATTGCATAGAAGCCTTTCACTGGTTTAGTGAAGTTACGAGTTTCTACATTTGTAGAATAAACATCTGTGTCTTTGTTGTAGTTAGCAACAAGCGCTTCAGTTTCACGAGACTCAGGAACAACAACTTGACCATGAATATTCGTAGGAATACCACCCATTTGATAATGGATTGTAGGCACTACAGGAATTGGCTCTTTAGTGATATCTACGTTCGCGAATTTCTTACCAATTTCAAATACAGATGGAAGACGTTTCATGATCGTTTCAGCACCCAAGTGCGTCATATCAAGCAAGATGTAATCTTTCTTAGGACCACAACCACGACCTTCTTTAATTTCTTGGTCCATAGAACGAGATACGAAATCACGTGGAGCCAAGTCTTTTAAAGTTGGTGCATAGCGTTCCATGAATGGCTCACCTGCATCGTTACGAAGGATTGCACCTTCACCACGACAACCTTCTGTTAACAATACGCCTGCTCCAGCAACACCCGTTGGGTGGAATTGCCAGAATTCCATATCTTGTAATGGAATACCTGCACGCGCCGCCATACCAAGACCGTCACCAGTGTTGATATACGCGTTTGTAGATGCACGGTAAACACGACCCGCACCACCTGTAGCAAACAATGTCGCTTTCGCTTGGAATACTGCAATTTTACCCGTTTCTTGATCAATTGCTGTTACGCCAAGTACATCACCAGCTTCGTTACGAATAAGATCAAGAGCGATCCATTCTACGAAGAATTGAGTACCCATTTTCACGTTGCTTTGATAAAGCGTATGAAGAAGTGCGTGACCTGTACGGTCGGCAGCAGCACATGCACGAGGAACAGCTTTTTCGCCGTAGTTCGCAGAGTGACCACCGAATGGACGTTGGTAAATTGTACCGTCAGCGTTACGGTCAAATGGCATACCTAGGTGTTCAAGTTCATATACAACTTGTGGCGCTTCGCGAGTCATAAACTCGATTGCGTCTTGGTCACCTAACCAGTCAGAACCTTTAACTGTGTCATAGAAGTGGTAGTGCCAGTTATCTTCTTGCATATTACCAAGAGATGCACCAATACCACCCTGTGCAGCCACAGTATGTGAACGTGTTGGGAATACTTTAGTCAGTACAGCAACTTTTAAACCAGCTTGAGCAAGTTGGTAAGATGCACGCATACCTGAACCACCACCACCAACGATGACAGCATCGAAAGTTTCGTGTGGAATATTTGTGTAATCTTCTTTAGGGGTTATAGCGCCCATGATCTCTTCCTATCAAGCCCAGAAAATCTGGATTGCCCAGATTGCGTATGCCAATACAGCGATAATCACTGCTGAAGTCAATACAATGCGTAAACCTGATGCTGATGGACCCATTTGACGAGTAGTCACATAGTCAGTGAATACTTGCCACATACCGATCCATGCATGCGCAACAAGAGATAAGACTGCCAATAAAGATAAAATCTTCATTGGTGTTGTCATCATAAAGCCGTACCACTGTTCAAAGTTGAATCCACCATTACATAAAATCCAACCCAATACCACTACGGTATAAACAGCTAATACAACAGCACTTACGCGTTGGATAAACCAATCACGAGAACCTGAGCCCGTAAAACCTGTAGCACTTTTCATTAGAGTACGATCCATACAAATGCTGCAACAATACCAATTGCAGACAAGATTAATGAAATAGTAGCTGCAACACGACCACTTTGCAGTTCTTCTGCAATACCTTGGTCAGCAAGTAAATGCTTAACACCAGCAATAAAGTGGAAAATTAAACCAGCTACAAATACCCACACGATGAAACGCACAATAAAGCTATCAAAGATGGCTTGAACTTGTGCAAAACCTTCTGGAGAAGACAATGACTTGTCTAAAATCCATAAAAGTACCGGTACGAGTAAAAATACGATGACACCTGAAAGACGGTGTAGAATTGATGCAATAGCCACAGGGGATTTTAAGTTTACTTCTAAAACTTGACCCATGGACAAATTGACAGGTCTGTTGCTTTTCACAGCGGGCATCCTGTAAGTAAAAACTCCATCCGGAGTTTGTTGGAATTAGTTCGAAGGAAAGCTGGCTTATATAGGCAAGCTTTTGCCTAAATTCAAAACGACACTGAATTATAAAACGTCAAGTTTCAAATTACAAACGGCTCACAAGCCCATTTTCACTAAAAAACCTTAAATAAGAATCATTAACAAAATTAACAATCCTATAAAATTCATCTATTAAAATATGAAAAATACCCAAAGCACCTATTTCCCTACATTTATATGCAAGAAACCAACTTTTACAGTATTTTTCCGTAGCATTGTCTCATTCTTAGCCTACGACTAAAGATGAATGTAAATAGAGTAGGATTGATTTTTCCCATAAGCCACGTCAGAAATATAATCAACCCTTTATTTCGAAACTAAATACTGATTAATTAAAAACCAGAGAAATATTTAATATCTTCCATATTAATAACAACTTAATCCGACCAACTATCTCATTACGCTGTAATTTCAGCAAAATATTAAGTAAATACATTAAATTTATGATTATTTTTCATACTTTAGATGTTTTTAGCTCCATTCAAGTATCTATTTTTTAACCAAACAGCACAGTAAAACAGGATGCTTATATCATTTCATTTATAGTGATCTACCTTCTATTTTTGAATAGGAATTTAATGTAAGTTACGAAAAATATAATCATTTACATGGTTTTGCCATTTACAACACTAGATTTTTTTAATGGCTTAATACTTATAATTACTTACAATTAAAATAAATCTGTATATTTTTTTCTGCATTTTTTTGTTTATTTGACATATTATATCGTCCCGATACTGTGATTCTATTATGTTTTTTATAAATTAGGCTTTTGACAAAACAAGTCTTTGTCAGTCATTTTTTAGCCCTAAGTATAATTGACAAATTTTCAGTAGCTACTAATCTTATAGCAAATTTTGATCCGTCTGATTCGCACATTAAAAGATGAACGCTTTGAATCAGACTAATATTCACCAGGACAGGAGATCAATTGAATGTCTGAAGCAACTGGCAAAAAAGCCGTTTTAAAACTTGATGGCAAAGAAATTGAGTTACCAATTTACAGTGGTACATTGGGCCCAGATGTAATTGACGTTAAAGATGTGTTGACCGCTGGTCACTTCACTTTTGATCCTGGTTTTATGGCTACTGCTGCGTGCGAGTCTAAAATCACTTTCATCGATGGTGGTAAAGGTATCCTTTTACATCGTGGCTACCCTATCGACCAATTAGCAACTCAAGCTGATTACCTTGAAACTTGCTATTTATTATTAAATGGTGAGCTTCCAACTGCTGAACAAAAAGCAGAATTTGATTCTAAAGTTCACAGCCACACTATGGTTCATGACCAAGTAAGCCGTTTCTTCAACGGTTTCCGTCGTGATGCTCACCCAATGGCTGTTATGTGTGGTGTTGTTGGTGCGCTTTCTGCGTTCTATCACAATGGTTTTGACGTTGAAAATGTTGACCACCGTGAAATCACTGCAATCCGTTTAATCGCAAAAGTTCCTACTTTAGCTGCTTGGACTTACAAGTACACAATCGGTCAACCGTTTGTTTACCCACGTAACGACTTAAACTACGCAGAAAACTTCTTGTACATGATGTTTGCTACTCCTGCAGACCGTGATTACAAAGTTAACCCTATTCTTGCTAAAGCAATGGATCGTATTTTTACGCTTCATGCTGACCACGAACAAAATGCGTCTACTTCTACAGTACGTTTAGCTGGTTCTACTGGCGCTAACCCGTATGCATGTATTGCTGCTGGTATCGCTGCTCTATGGGGACCTGCTCACGGCGGTGCGAACGAAGCTGTTCTTACTATGCTTGATGAAATCGGCTCTGTAGAAAACGTTGCTGAGTTCATGGAAAAAGTGAAAACTAAAGAAGTTAAACTTATGGGCTTCGGTCACCGAGTTTACAAAAACTTCGATCCACGTGCGAAAGTAATGAAAGAAACTTGTGACGAAGTGTTAAGTGCACTTGGTATCAATGATCCTCAATTAGCTTTAGCTATGGAACTTGAACGCATTGCGCTTTCTGATGAATACTTCATCAAACGTAACTTATACCCTAACGTAGACTTCTACTCAGGTATCATCCTTAAAGCGATTGGTATCCCAACAGAAATGTTTACTGTAATTTTCGCTCTTGCACGTACAGTTGGTTGGATCAGCCACTGGTTAGAAATGCACAGCGGTCCTTACAAAATCGGTCGTCCTCGTCAGCTTTACACTGGCGAAACTCAACGCGATATCGTTCGTTAATTCGAACGGCGTGAGTCGATAAAAAAAACCACCCTTTAGGGTGGTTTTTTTTACGATCAAGACAATTGATTCTTTTTATTTATACAACTCATTCCTTTGTCGAATGAATTCTACCCCTTGAAACATAACTGCAATAATTCGTATTAAATACACATCACTTCATTACTATTCAGCATCAAATTACCCATTAAAAAATCCATATATTCAAATGTAGGTTTTATCCCTAAATAAAAATGGATTTTTTATGAAAAATGATTTGAATAATTACGATCAGGCATTTTACGGACACCCAAAACCCCTAAGAGGTTTATTTTTTACTGAACTTTGGGAACGTTTTTCCTTTTATGGCGTTCGCCCATTATTGGTTCTGTATATGGCTGCCATGGTGTCACAAGGTGGTCTAGGTTTAGATTTACCAACGGCTTCTGCAATTGTTGGCTTATTTGCAGGCTCTATGTATTTAATGACGGTTTTTGGTGGTTGGATTGCCGATAATTGGCTTGGTCAAGCACGTGCTGTCTGGTATGGCTCAATCATTATGGCTTTAGGGCATTTATCTATTGCACTAACTGCTATTTCAAGCAATTTTTTTTTCTATTTCGGTCTTGTACTCATTGTACTTGGGTCTGGTTTATTCAAAACATGCATCTCTGTCATTGTAGGCACGCTCTATGAAGCTAAAGACTCACGCCGAGATGCTGGCTTTTCCATTTTTTATATGGGAATTAATTTAGGCTCTTTTATTGCCCCACTCATAACAGGCTTCCTTGTTAAGGATTATGGCTGGCATTTAGGCTTTGGTGCAGGCGGATTAGGCATGCTTGTTGCTCTTTTCTTATTTCGCTCAATGACCGTTCCCGAACTTACCGAGTTCAGCAAAGCTAGAGCACTAGATAACTCTTGGAAACAAGCAACCAATAAAAATCCTCATGCACCTAAAATTGTCATGGGCTTTTTAGCTATTTGTGCAGTTGTTATTGCATTAACAACAATGGGCGTTATTACAATCAACCCTATTTTACTTGTTACTTATTTAACAATTACGATATGCATTACAATTGTTACTTACTTCGCCTATCTTCTATTATTTTCAAAAACTACAAATAAAGAGAAAAAACAACTCGTTATTTGCTTTATTTTACTCATTATTGCTGCTTTATTTTGGTCAGCATTTGAACAAACACCAACATCTTTCAACCTTTTTGCACAAGATTTCACAAATAAATATGTCTTTGGATATGAAATCCCAGCAGTTTGGTTTCAATCAATCCTCTCTTTGTCATTATATGTGCTCCTATTATGGCTTGGCTTTGGGTAAAGCTTGGTAAATCCAACAAAGATCCTAGTTATATTTCTAAATTTATTATTGCTTTAGTTCTTGCTGCTTCAGGCTTTGGACTTATGGCTTTGGCAAGCTATTCTGTTATTGAAAATGGTGGGACTTTGGTTTCACCTTGGTGGCTGATTTCAACCTTCTTCTTATTAACCATGGGTGAGCTTTGTTTAAGTCCAGTTGGTCTTTCAACTATGACTAAGTTAGCACCAAGTATTATTCGTGGTCAGGTGATGGGACTATGGTTTACAGCATCTGCTCTTGGCAACTTAATGGCAGGTTTAATTGGTGGTCATGTATCTCAAGACTCACTACAAGATTTACCCACCTTATTCATACGTTGTGTAGTTGCTTTAATGATTGGTGCTATTGTTCTACTTATTATCAAAAAACCTATTCTTAAACTTATTTCAGATTGTGACGACAAACCCAAAACAGCGGAAACAATATAATGAATGCTTCAACAAAACTTAAGTGCTTACGCGAGCACATGCAACAACACAATATTGACGCTTTCATTGCGCTAAGTGCCGATCCACACATGTCAGAATACCTGCCTGATTATTGGAAAATTCGACAATGGTTAACAGGATTTACAGGCTCCGTTGGAACGCTACTCATTACCCAAGATATAGCAGGATTATGGGTTGATGGTCGCTATTGGGTACAAGCTGAAACTCAATTACAAAATACTGGATTTAGTCTTCAAAAACTAACAAGTGATGAAAATTCAACTCATTGGGCTTGGCTAAAGCAGAATCTTAAAAAGAATGCGCGTGTTTCTGTAAACACACAAACCATTTCTGTTCAGCAATTTGAAACACTACAAAATATTGCAACTCAAAATCAATTTACCGTTGTTGAAAACATCGACTTAATAACTGAAATTTGGCAAGACCGTCCTGCTCTACCAACACATGCAATTTATGAAATGCAAGAAGGTATAAATGCCTTATCTCGCACTGAAAAAATTGCAAAAATGAGAGACGCTCTGAGCAGTAAAAAAATTACAGGTCATTTCATTTCGGCAGTAGATGATATTGCATGGATATTGAATTGCCGTGGTACCGATGTTGAATACAACCCCGTATTTCTATCTCACCTATATATTGATGAAAATCAAGTTGTCTTATTTTGCGATCAAAACAAATTTGATGATGTATTACTTAATCGATTCAAAAACGAAAAAATCACCATTTCAGGTTACACAGAAAGCGATAAATTCTTAAATAAATTACAGGTTCCTAGTGTATTAATTGATCCTGCAAAAGTATCGTTTTATCATCAAAGTGCGTTATCTCCAAAAATTCATATCCATCATGACATTAACCCGAGTACGCTATTTAAATCACAAAAACATGAAAGCGAGATTGCACATATTCGCCATGCTATGCAAAAAGATGGTGTTGCGCTCTGTCATTTCTTCCATTGGTTAGAAAATGCTTTAAAAAATAAAGAAGTAATTAATGAACTCACCATCGATGAAAAAATTATAGCGTATCGTGCTGAACAAGATGGTTTCCTTGGGTTAAGTTTTTCTACTATTGCAGGCTTCAATGCCAATGGTGCATTACCTCATTACCGAGCTACACCTGAAAGCTATAGTGACATTCAAGGTGATGGATTACTCCTAATTGACTCAGGTGGGCAATATCAGGATGGTACAACAGACATTACGCGTGTTGTTCCTGTAGGCACACCATCAGAAGCTCAAAAACGAGATTACACCCTTGTTTTAAAATGCCATATTGCATTAGCTCAAGTGGTTTACCCAGAAGGCTTAGCAGCTCCTCTACTTGACTCAATTGCACGCCAACATTTATGGCAACATCAGTTAGATTATAGACATGGTACGGGGCACGGAGTTGGCTTTGCACTGAATGTGCATGAAGGACCACAAGTATTATCATACTACGCACCTATTCACACCTACTCAAAACTACGTGAAGGCATGATTATTTCCAATGAGCCTGGCTTATACCATGAGGGGAAATATGGCATCCGTCTTGAAAACTTAGTGGTTAATCGACTCAAAGAAAATAAGGAAACCATTTATGGCGATTTCTTAGAGTTTGAAACATTAACCCTCTGTCCAATGCATTTGGATGTTATTGATCAAAGCCTTTTAACTATTGAAGAAAAAGCTTGGTTAAATCAATACCACACCACTGTTCGAGAAACACTTTCACCCTATCTATCAGGTGAGGTTTTAGATTGGCTAATTTACAACACACGTAATATTTAAAGAAATGTGACGACATGCTAAAGACAATTGAAACATCTTAAATTAATCTTAATCACTTAATAAAAGACCAAGCCTAATGGTTTGGTCTTTTTATATTTGCTTTTAATTCACTAGACTTGATGTTTTTTTCAAAGCTTTTATAGTAAAAGAATCAATAAACACACTTAAACCCATGAATCTTTCCCCAAAGCTTCTCTCCTTAATGATTCAAGTACTAAAACTAAACCTATTTAAAGTTCGATCTTTAACCCTAGGTGAAATCATTTTATGTCGTTCCATTTTTGGAGATTTAATTGATTACAAACAAGTCAAAATTATGAATCAACCCTATTTACCGTGGCAACATACCTATGTATTTATGGCACCCAAAGGCAATATTCACAGTAAAGATTCAATTTATAGAGACGATTACTCAAAAGAAAATATCAATTTTCAAGCAGTTTTCATTCATGAAATGACACACGTTCTGCAATACCAACGTAAAATTAATGTGCTATTACAAGGTGCTATATTACAAAGTGCTTATTACCTCAGTTTTAAAAACTACAATCCATATAAATACCAACTTATTAAAGACAAATCTTTTTGGTCGTATAACATAGAACAACAAGGTGATATCGCTCGAGATATTTTTTTAAAGAAAATTCCCAATATTATTTTAAAAAACTAAAAACCATAAAAGAGGTCTAATTTATTATTTTATCAGTCAATTTTATTTAATCACCAATAAACATCATTACCCCCTAGCTTCTCTGCCAATTTACTATAAAATGATAAAGCGCTGTTTTGCACTGCTAAATTCAATACTTTACAGTGAAATAATTATGGTTTTGCCTTTTGGCAGTATTTTTTTAGCATCAAACACATCACACCAGATTAAAAATATAATAAATATTAAATGGTTAAATGTGTTTAAACCTATAAGGAATAGGATTAAATTTAAATGAAATCTTTTAAAATTGCCCTAGCTCAGTTCTCTCCAGAAATTGGCAACATTGACGCTAATGTTCAAAAAATGATTGAACAAGTAAATGAAGCAAAAAAACAAAACGCTGATTTAATCGTTTTTCCAGAACTTTCTACAATCGGTTACCCAGCAGAAGATCTTTTACTTCGTCCAAGTTTAACAAAACGCACCGAAAACGCGTTTAAAGCACTAAGTGCCGTTCAAAATATTGTGATGGTTTTTGGTTTTGTAAACCAAACTGAAGATGGTCAACGTTATAACTCAGCTGCAGTTATGAAAGATGGTCAAATCTTAGGTATTTACAACAAACAGAATCTACCAAACTATAGTATTTTTGATGAAAAACGCTATTTCAGCGAAGGTCATCAACATCTTGTATTTGAATACTTAGGTCATAAGTTTGGTGTATTAATTTGTGAAGATGTTTGGTCTCTACCAACCGTACAACAACTTGCCAAACTTAATGTTGAAACCGCACTTGTACTCAATGCATCTCCATACGAAGTGGGTAAACCACAACACCGTGTAGCAACAATGTCTGAGCTTGCTAAACAGCTCAACATTAACTTGGTTTATACCAACCAAGTCGGTGGTCAAGACGATTTAGTCTTTGATGGCACAAGCTTTGTTATTAACAACAGTGGTTCAGTTGCACTTCAAGCAGAAACATTCAAAGAAGCGCTTCTTATTGCTGAATACGAAATTGAAAATAAAGCCTTCAAACAAGCTTCTATTGCACCTGCTTTAGACACTATGGCTGAAATTTATCAAAGCCTTGTTCTAGCAACACGTGACTATGTGACTCGCTCAGGCTTCCCTGGTGTTATTCTAGGTCTATCTGGTGGTATCGACTCAGCACTAACACTTGCTATTGCTGTAGATGCAATTGGTGCAGATAAAGTACAAGCTGTAATGATGCCTTATACATACACAGCACAAATTAGTGTTGAAGATGCAGCGGAACAAGCGAAAAATATGGGTGTTACTTTCGGTATTGCCGAAATCAACCCTATCGTAAATAGCTTTATGCAAACGCTTTACCCATTCTTTGGTAACAGTCCTGCAGATGCTACGGAAGAAAACTTACAAGCACGTGCACGTGGTACATTGCTTATGGGGCTTTCAAACAAGTTTGGTAATCTTGTCCTTTCTACAGGCAACAAATCTGAACTTGCTGTTGGCTACTGCACGCTTTACGGCGATATGGTTGGCGGTTTTGCTGTCCTTAAAGACGTGTACAAAACAATTGTATTTGAACTTGCGAAATACCGTAACAGCCTTTCAGAAACACCTGTTATTCCTGAACGTGTAATTACTCGCCCACCATCAGCAGAATTGCGTCCAGATCAAAAAGATCAAGACTCTTTACCTGCTTACGATGTTCTAGATGCTATTCTTTATGCCTACATTGAAGAAGATGTAAGTCAAGACGATATTATCGCTAAAGGCTTCGATAAAGACGTTGTAGAGAAAGTCATTAAACTTGTAGATCGTAACGAATACAAACGCCGCCAAGGTGCAATTGGCCCACGTATTACCTCACGTGCATTTTCACGTGAACGCAGATACCCAATTGTGAATGGTTGGAAACCTGGAATTTAATTTTCCAATAAAAAAAGGCCCAAACAAAAGTTTGGGCTTTTTTTATATCAACACTTTTAAATAACTTAAATTACAAATAAAAAAAGACCACGTTTTGGAACGTGGTCTATAAAAATGGTGGCTATGACGAGACTTGAACTTGTGACCCCCGCATTATGAGTGCGGTGCTCTAACCAACTGAGCTACATAGCCGTAAACTGTGGACGCATTATCTAGATTTCAAAGTCTACCGTCAAGCACTTATCTTCTCAAATGTTCAGACTTTATACGAAATAATACTTTTTTATTAATTTTTAATTTAATTTTCCTTTTTTAACCAAAAAAATAAGATTAAGGTATTCAATATATGCATTAAGATTTTTTCTAAAAATATGAAAACTTGGAAAATACTCACAACATACACAGCAATATCATTATTAAGTGCATGTTCTGTCATTTCCCCTTTGGTAGTCGATTACAATGGAGTTAGACGTGATGTGGCAACAGCCATCAATCAAAACTCACTTCTGAGTATTTCAAGCAGACAAGTACTCGTTGCTTACGCCAAAGAACAACAGAAAATTTTAAGTTCTCAATATCAAAGTGAAGAACAACAAAAACTGCTTGCAAAAGAAAGAGCCGTTGGCACATATTGCGCACAACAAAAAGTATCTGCTAAAAAATTAAACTGGGTAGATTCAAAAATATTTATTTTGCCTGAACAGCAGGAAAAACTAAGACACAACCAAGCTTTGCAAAACACTATTCGATTAAACACATCTGCAATTGACTGTACAAATAAATTTTAGATAAAAAAAGACCACGTTTTGGAACGTGGTCTATAAAAATGGTGGCTATGACGAGACTTGAACTTGTGACCCCCGCATTATGAGTGCGGTGCTCTAACCAACTGAGCTACATAGCCGTAAACTGTGCGCGCATTATCTTCTGATATGATATGCACGTCAAGCACTAACCGTGCTAATTGTACAAAAAATAGTGAAGTGAGCCGATAAGCCGGGTTCTGTCGTGAACGATCATTCCTCTAGGCGCACAATCACTCATGCGCTCAAGCGACCTACCCGAATCCAGCATGGGCCATGCCTAATGGATTCCTATTTGGTCTTGCTTCCGGTGGGGTTTACCTCGCCATGAACTGTTACCAGCCATGCGGTGCGCTCTTACCGCACCCTTTCACCCTTACCTTCGATTCTAATTGCTTAGAAACATAATGAAGGCGGTCTTCTCTCTGCTGCACTTGCCGTCGGTTTACACCGCCCAGGCGTTACCTGGCACCTTGCCCTATGAAGCCCGGACTTTCCTCCCCTGCTTCAATCACGGAGATTTCCACAGCAGCGATCGTCTGGCTCACTTCGAGGCGCATATTAACAAATATACAGACTAATTGCTTGATGTTTTTTGATCAGTTAGTTTTTCATACTTCGCTTGAAGCTGTTCTTGTGTTTCCACATGATTCGGATCTAGCGGAATACAATCGACTGGGCAGAACAACTGACACTGCGGTTCATCATGATGTCCCACGCACTCTGTACATAAATCTGGGTGAATTTCATAAATGATCTCCCCCATAAAAATAGCCTCGTTTGGGCATACAGGCTCGCACACATCACAGTTAATGCACTCATCAGTTATATATAAAGACACTTTACCAACCTTGTTTATGCTTTCGCTCAAATGCTTCTACCACAGCATGTGGTACAAACTGGGTTACATCACCTTGTAAACGTGCAATTTCACGTACAAGTGTCGATGAAATAAATGAATACTGTTCCGATGGTGTTAAAAATACAGCTTCAAAACTAGAATCTAAACGACGATTCATATTTGCCAATTGAAATTCGTACTCAAAGTCAGAAACAGCACGCAAACCGCGCAACACAGCAGTGGCTTTTTGCTCGCGAAAAAAATTCACAAGTAAACCATCAAAACCAATAAATTCAACATTCGGCAAATGTTTTAAAGACTCTCTTGCCAATGCCACACGCTCTTCCAGAGTGAATACGGGGTTTTTATGGTGACCAATTGCAATTGCAACAACCACTTCATCGAACATTTTAGCTGCTCGTGAAACTAAGTCGATATGACCATTGGTAATTGGATCAAAAGTCCCTGGATAAATTACGCGAGTTTTAGACATCCATTTTGCTCTGTTTCAATGACAGATGGCTATTTTATCAAAAAGTAATTTTTTAGGTGAATAAACCTGTCATTTTTATTAAATATCTCATACAAACTTCTAAAATTCATTGAATAGCTTTACATTTATCAATTGTCTTTAAGCCTATGTTTGGGGCACAATAGACATAAGTTTGGAAGTAACTGATTATGGCGAAGGTAGAAGTTAAAAAAAATTCGAGTGGAACAATTGCACTAAACAAGCGTGCCCGCCACGATTATTTTATTGAAGAAAAATTTGAAGCTGGTCTTTCACTACAAGGCTGGGAAGTTAAATCTATGCGTGCTGGTCGTATGACCATTGTAGAAAGCTATATTACATTTAAAAATGGTGAAGCTTTCCTATTTGGTGCGCAGGTTCAGCCTTTACTTAGTGCATCAACACATGTTGTTCCTGAAGCAACACGTACACGTAAGCTTTTGCTCAATCGTCGTGAAATTGAAAAATTACAAGGTGCAATTAACCAAAAAGGTTACTCTTGCGTACCTTTAGCGTGCTACTGGAAAGGTAGAAATGCCAAACTGGAAATTGCCTTAGTAAAAGGTAAACAGCTGCATGACAAACGCGCCACTGAAAAAGACCGCGATTGGCAACGTGATAAAGCTCGAATTTTCCATAAATAAAACATTAAAAAAACCTCCACTTGGAGGTTTTTTTACATCTATAAAAAATATGTTTATTTCAAAGAAATATAAAGACCTACAAAATTATTCTTAAAATCAAAAGTTAATTTACGAAAATTTTCCAAACCCACTTAAAAATATGAGCAACCATATCAGGAAATAAATAGCCGATAACAGCACATGCGATAATCGTAAAAATAACAATTTTAATAGAACTTGTTTCAAGTCCAAGATATAGCGATGAAAAAAGTGCTAATCCTAAGCCAAGAAAAACCCCACCTATAGAGTAATATAGTGCCGCGATTAACCGATCATTATTATTCATTCTTATATTCTAGTAAGCCTATGTATTAACTCAATATAACTTAGAAAACATCGAATACACCAACAAAATGTTTGGCTACGGTATTTTTAATTTAAGCGTAAAGTTTGTGTAGCAATATGCTTTCCAAACCAAATTGCTGTATCTAAATCGCCTTTGGGTGGTGTTACATCGACTGGTGCATTATCCGATTGCGTCATTAAACCCAAAAAGCTCGACATACGATTTACATCTTCAACAGTGCGTCCTGTTGCCATTAAAGGCAAACCAGACCAAAGCATGCCGTGTTGCATAGCAAATAAATTAATTTGCTGTAACACCGCTAATTTATCGCCACTTAAACCACCGCCATTGGTAAACGCCGCCGCCAATTTTCCCTGCCAAGTACGTGCCAACCATCGCTTAGATGATTGCTCCATAAACAATTTCATGGCTGCACTTATACTTCCCATATAAGTTGGGCAACCGAAAATAATTGCATCTGCTGTATCCAATACATCCCAATCAATTTGTTCTACATTCATTACAGAAACACAAATACCAGCCTCTAAAGCGCCTTGTTCAATATAACGAGCAACTTTAGCTGTATGCCCATAAGGACTGTGATAAACAATAGCGAGAGATTTAGAAGATACAGACATATCAATCAAAACAAGAAATTTGGAGAAAGTTTAGCATTTTCATTGGATAAAGACGAATGTTGTCATACGCCCTGTTTTCGATTCGCGGCGATATGAAAAATATTCATCATCTTGCGTATATGAACATTGATCGCCACCAAGCACAGCTTCAACGCCATGTAAATTTAAAATATAACGCGCAATTGCATATAAATCTGCATAGAATTTTCCATCAACTTTTCCTGCAATGAATGCACTATCCAATGCTGGATATTTTGAACAAAAAGCATCTTTAACTTCTGTACCAATTTCAAAACAAGGTTGGCTAATAGCAGCACCTAACCATGCCCATGTTGGTTTGGTTTCCATAGCCACTATTGTATTTTCAATAATGCCGTTTGCTAAACCACGCCAACCTGCATGTAAATTTGCAACTTCTGTACCTTCAGCATTGCCTAAAACAACAGGTAAACAATCTGCAGTCATCATCATCAATGCATGAGACTTAGATTGAGTCACCAATCCATCTCCAACCAAGGCATCAAAGGTTATTTGATCATTTACAGTGTGGCAAATAGTGCTATGAGTTTGCGTCATCCATGTAATTTTATTCACACCCAATTGGGCAAAGTCTTCCAATAACATCATGCGATGCTGCTGAACGCGATCAGCTTGATCATTGACATGCAATGCAACATTAAAACCCGCCAATTCAGGCTGATCAGCACTTAATGTTTTGTCATGATGCACTCTTGTTTGCCCCACAAAAACACCTTGTGGTAAGCCTTGAACAAATTGCATGTCAATATCCTTATAGAATCGTTAATACTTAAAAATTAGTACGCTTTATTTTCCGTACGAAGTACTTCAACCAATTGTGCAAAATCTTCAGGCCATGGCGCTTCAAACATCATGTCTTCACCTGTTTTAGGATGTACCAAACCTAATTTTGCTGCATGTAGCGCTTGGCGTTTAAAGCCACGTAAAGTCTCTGCAAGAAGCTCTGATGAACCCGCAGGTAAACGCACACGAGGCATATAAACAGGGTCGCCAATTAAGCCATAACCAATATAGCTAAAATGTACACGAATTTGATGCGTACGACCTGTTTCTAAACGTGCTTGAACACGCGTAAAGTGCTGGAAACGCTCCTTTACGTTGTAATGCGTAACAGCATCTTTACCACCAGGTAGAACAGTCATTTTTACACGGTCTACAGGATGACGTTTAATAGGTTCATCAATCGTGCCACCCGCAATAATGTTGCCATATACAATAACATCATAAATACGATAAACAGATTTTTTAGCCAATTGCTTACTTAAAGAAAATTGAGCTTCAAGATTTTTAGCAACAACCAATAAACCACTTGTATCTTTATCGATACGATGCACTAAACCTGCACGTGCAAGTTCAGAAGATCTTGGATAATGATGAAGCAATGCATTTACCAAAGTTCCTGTTGAATTACCCGCACCAGGATGAACAACCATGCCAACAGGTTTATTAATCACCAATATATCGTCATCTTCATACACAATATTCAAAGGAATATCTTCTGGTAAGCTGCGAGTTTGGGCTTCAAGCTCAACATTTAATGTTAAAACTTCATCACCTTCACACTTGTACTTTGGCTTAACACTGTTACCATTAACCAATAAATGACCATCTTTCAGCCACTGTTTTAATCTTTCTCTGGAATAATCATTCCAAATCAAGGCTGCAACTTGGTCGATACGTTGCCCTAAATAGCTTTCATCCAGTTGAAATTGCAACGATAAACGTGTTGCAGTTACTTCGGAAGTATGGTTATCTGCTTCCTCAGAATCATCAAATATATGGAAGTCAGTTTCAGGGGCATTTGAATTGGAAGATTGTGCTTGGCTCATTGGATCATTCAGAAAAAAGTGGTTTAATTGTGCAATTGTAGCTCATTGCCCGGAATAACAGAGGAATTTTTATGTCGCTACCACGTTATAAAATTACAATGCTTGCTTTAACGATTGGTTTAACTGCGTCAATCGTAGGCTGTAGCAGTAATCCAAAAAAAGAAGTGGTCGATACAGGTCCGCAGTCTAGCGAACAAGTTTATATTCAAAAAGCAGAAAAAGCACTTGAACGTGGTCAATATTCTGATGCATTAAAAAGCTTAGAAGCGATTGAAACATATTATCCAACAGGTGAATATGCAGAACAAGCGCAACTAGAATCAATTTATGCAAAATTTCAGCAAAAAGATTACGAAGGTACAATTGCTCTCGCTGAACGTTTTATTAAAATGAATCCACAACACCCAAATGTTGATTATGCCTACTATGTTCGTGGTGTAGCGAACATGGAGCAAAACTACGATGGTCTTATTCGTTTTACTTCGCTCAAGCAATCGCATCGTGATGTAAGCTATTTAAAAGTTTCTTATCAAAACTTTGTTGACTTTATTCGTCGTTACCCTTCTAGCACTTATGCAGTAGATGCTGCACAACGTATGAAGTTTATTGGTAATGAACTTGCTGAATCAGAAATGAATGCCGCTCGTTTTAACGAAAAACGTAAAGCTTGGGTTGCTTCTATTGAACGTGCACAATGGGTGGTAGAACACTATCCAAACACACCTCAAGTTCCTGAAGCGCTTGCAATGATCTCAAATGGTTATGCACAACTTGGTGACAAACAACTTGCTCAGCAATATGCAGATGTTCTAAAACTTAACTCACCAAAGCTTGTTAAAGCTGATGGTACGGTAAATATGCGTGCTGCGCGCAATCAAGGTAGCTTACTAAACCGTGCAACTCTAGGGTTATTTGGTCGTGAAGCAACAACATCTGCTGAAACTGAAATTCAAGCACCTCAAGACGAAAACAAACCTAGCTTATTAAACCGTGCAAGTTTTGGTTTATTAGATCGTCCTGATACTCGTAAAACACCCGAAGGTTACACACCAGTAGGTGAAAGCTTATACGATAGTCATCGCAAATAAGCCTGATTAAGCATCGCATTTTCAGCAAGGGCAAGTTATCATACTTGCCCTTTTGCTTTTGCATGTATCAACATTTTAGACATGATTAAAAGCTAGACAAATTTAAGTTCAGTCGCTAAATTGTGATTATAGATGAATCACATACTGAAAATATTCGTATCGACACAAAACCTATTTAGACCGACACAGAAACGATAGAAGACTTATGGCAATTCCTCAGCACACGATAGATCAAATTTTAGATCGCACAGATATTGTCGATTTAATTGGTCAACGTGTGAAATTAAAAAAGTCTGGTCGTACATATTCAGGCTGTTGCCCTTTCCATCAAGAAAAATCACCATCTTTCCACGTATATGCAGACAAACAGTATTACCACTGCTTTGGTTGCCAAGCCAATGGCAATGCTATTCGCTTCTTAATGGATATTGATGGACGTAACTTTGTTGAGGTCATGAAAGATCTATCTAGCCAAACAGGCATTGATCTTCCAAAAGATAATCAAGAATCTAAAAAAATTCTCTATAAACGAGAAACGAAAAAGCCAACACCACCCAAAACAGCGGAACAACAAACAACACCTAATACTGCAGAAAACAGCACTCCTGTTGCCTTCGACCCTTTCGAGGACTTTCAAACACCAAGCGACCCTTTTGCAGACTTTGAACAGTTTCACATTGAAGATGAAGCACCCGCGCAAGAAGGTAATCTTTTCGATTTATTGGAAAATATCGCGCAGTTTTACGAACGCCAACTCCCCAACAGCCAATCGGCACAACAATATTTCAAAAAACGTGGTTTAACTGAAAAAACGCTTCAATTTTGGCGTTTAGGTTATGCACCTGAAGATTGGCAACATTTAGAAAAAGCATTTCCTCAAGATATTGAAGGATTAAAACTTTTAGGTCTTATTCGTACTAGCGATAGCGGACGCGATTTTGATCTCTTACGTGATCGCGTTATTTTCCCTATTCGCGATACAAAAGGTCGTGTTGTCGGTTTTGGTGGTCGTGCACTCAATGATGAAATAAAGCCCAAATATATCAACTCGCCCGATTCTGAGGTCTTTCATAAAAACCAACTCTTGTATGGTTTATATGAAGGACGGAAAGAAAAAGCCCATGACTATTTAATGGTTGAAGGTTATATGGATGTTATTGCTTTACAGCAATGCGGCATTCATGGCGCAGTTGCGACATTAGGTACAGCAAGTAATACAGAACACTTAAATATTTTATTTAAGCAAAATAACCGCATTACCATTGCTTTTGATGGTGATGCCGCAGGTCAAAAAGCAGCACGTAGAACCTTAGAAATAGCACTTCCTCTCTTAAATGATGGTCGTGAACTTAAGTTCTTCGTATTACCGAACGATCACGACCCAGATTCATTAATTCGACGTGAAGGTGTTGAAAACTTCAAGCGCTTGCTTGAACACTCACCACTCATGTCTGAGTTTATTTTTAGTCATTTATCTCAAAACCATAATGTCACAACACCTGAGGGTAAAAGTCAGGTGATGGCAGAACTCAAACAACTCACAGAACTACTGCCTAAAGTTGGTTCATATCGTTATTTATTGCAACAATATTTTCGTGAAAAGCTAGGCTTCAATCGTAAATGGCAGCCACAAGTTAATAACGATGCCGCTCTAAGCTTTAGCACCAAAATTGATGCTGAAGAATATGTTGCTGCCATTTTAATGAATCATCCATATTTATATATTCATTTTGAACCTTTACGTGCACTGATTCCGCAAGATCAATTGCTTTATAAGATATTGAATATATTTAATATTATTTTTGATGAGTTACCTGATGATACCGAACAAGCAAAATATTATGTATTAGGCTCATGTGCAAATCATCACTTTGATTTACAACGAATTTTACAACAAGCAAATGTCAGTGATTACACCACATCTCCAGAACAAGCAGATAAACTTGCTGCCGATTTTTCAACAAAATTACAGCATCAATATTTGCAACAAAAAATTCGCTCGAAAAAATTTACAAGCATTGCCGAAATGAAAAACTTAAAACATCAAATTTATATGATTGATAAAAAAAGATCGCTTACTCTTATTGATGAATAAACGATCCTTAATTTTCTAACTTAATTTATCAGCTTAATTTTAGTGTTTTGGCTTACGTCGCTTTTCAATCACATCATTTAAACTATTTTGCAACACTTCCAATCCTTCAGGATCTTCTGCCTTAGCCGCTTCACGCAATAAAATTGATGTGGGATGTAATAGCTTTTGTGTTAAACGCACAGAAAAATCTTCTAAAACTTTTTCAGCACTCTCACCTTTTTGCAACAAGAACAACGCATGTGCTAATTCTTCTTGACGCAAAACATCACCATGCTCACGATACTTCTGAATGGTACTACCAGCACCTTTAATTTTTTGCTGTGTAATTAATTCTGTCGCAAGCTGATTCACCATAACTTCAGCTTCAACCGCAGCTTGTCTACGCTGTGATAAATTTTCCTCAATCACACTTTGTAGGTCATCTACACCATACAAATAAACACCATCAAGTGTTTCAACTTTCGCATCGATATCGCGAGGCACTGCTAAATCGACCAATAACATTTGTTGATAGCGACGCTTTTTCAATGCCCTTTTTACATCATTAAAATGAATAACTTGATGCAAACTACCAGTACAACTTGAAATTACATCAGCTCGATGTAAATTCTCTGCAAGCTGATCAAACTCTATAATTTCCACTTGTACACGATGTGCAATTTCCTGTGCCAAACTCTCTGCTCTAGCACGCGTTCTATTGCATATAATGACTTTCCCCACCCCCATTTCAGCCAAATGTTTAGCAACTAAACTATTCATTTCACCTGCTGCAACCACCATGACAGTTAATTCTTCAGGTTTGCTAAAAACTTGTAATGCCAATTGTGCTACAGCATAGCCCATAGAAACAGCATGGCTACCCACAGCTGTTTCTGAACGCACGCGTTTAGCCGCATAAAAAGCATATTCAAAAATTTGATTGAGTTCAGGAGAGACGGTTTCGGAATCTTTTGCTAAAGCTAGTGCAGTTTTAACTTGCCCTAAAATTTGAGGCTCACCAAGCATTAAAGAATCAAGCCCACTTGCTACACGCATTAAGTGTGTAACAGCCTGAGTATCTTCATAACGATAGACATGATTTGCAAGTTGCTTTACATCAATACCATTTACTTGAGCGAGCCAATTCAACACCATGTCAACATTATCCGACATAGCGTAAACTTCAGTACGATTACATGTCGAAACCACCACCATTTCATTAAGATCTTGATGTTGGCTTTGACTTTCAAGTAAAGCACTTAACTTTTCAGGATTAAATGCAACTTTCTCTCGCAACTCTACAGAGGCGGTTTGATGGTTGACACCCAATGCAAAGAAAGACATATCAGGTCATCATTTCCTTAAATTTATGCTATTGTGCAATATTGGTGTCATAAAAACATTACTTGGGTTAAGAAAAATTCGTCAAATAAATAGCCGAATAAACGGCATAAGAATCAAACAATATTCTACCACAATCTTACTCGTTGGTAGCATGTTCTCTGTTGCACAACTTCATGCAGCTGGAGAAATATACCATGCAAATTCAAAATACAACGCAATACAACAAAGTATGATTGCGGAATTTGCTATGGCATACCACGATATTCCAACAGCTTTACATAATTATACAGTGCTTGCAATTAAAGGTAACTCTACTGCCGTTAAGCAACGCGCTTTAAATATTGCGATTGAACAAGAAGATTTAAGTGCAGCTCTAGAAATTGCAACACATTGGGTTGTACAAGAACCTAAAGATGTCCCTGCTTTATTCTATTTATCTCATATTGCACTCAAATCACATGAATATGAGCTTGCTGCAGAAACACTCGATAAAATTTTAAAAATTGATCCCAATGCTGAACTTGAAGAAATTCTAGCAAGTATTTCTCCAGAACTAGTTTCCGATCGGGAAAATCTTATTCAAGCCTTGCAATCTAGCAATGAAAAAGCCAATCCATCCATTTTGGTCCTTATTGCTGGTCTTCAAGCACAAAATAATCAACTAGAAGCTGCCTTAAATACAATCAACCAAGCTTTAAAAAAACGTTCAAAGGCAACAAGTTATATCTTAATGAAAGCCAATCTATTAAATGCACTTGGCGACCAAAAAGCAACTTTAGACTGGTATGAAAAATCAAGCAAAAAACACAAAAATAACTATGATATTCATATTGCCGAAGCAAAATTTTTAGTCAAACAAAATAGAAATGTAGACGCATTAAATAAACTTGAGCACATCATTAAAAAATGGCCCACACAAGAAGAAGCTCTATTTATCGCAGGTCTAACCAGTATTGATTTGCATGAATATGAAAAAGCTGAAAAATATTTAGTTGAATTACGGTCTTCCAATCAATATCAGAACGAAGCTTATTATTATTTGGCGGTTAATGCCGAACGCAAAGAACATTATGAAACCGCAAAGGCATATTACCGTTTAGTAGATGGCAGTTTGTACTCTATTTCTCGTCGTAGCATGATCTCTATTTTTGCAAAACAAAATCAGCTTAATGATGCTCTCAGATTCTTAACTCAAGAACGTGTGAACTATCCACATCAATCAAGCTTTTTGTACCAAGCTCAAGCTGAAATTCTAATTATGATGAATAACAAAAAGGCGGCTTTACGCCTACTTGATGAAGCCATTAAAAACATTCCAGATGATCCAGAGCTTATTTATGCAGAAGTTCTTTTACTTAATGCACATATTGATAAAGAAAAATTAGATAAGTTACTCAAAGACTTATTAGAGTTAGAACCAAACAATCCTGCATATTTAAACGCATACGCATATACGCTTGCATTGCAAAATCGAAATCTTAAAGAAGCGCGTGAAATTGCTGAACACGCAGCAGATCTGGCACCAGAACAAGCATCAATTTTAGACACATTGGGCTATATCACGTACTTGCAAAATGACTTTGCTGCATCTGCAAAAGCACTCAAAAAAGCGTATGAGCTTAGTGCAAGCGTAAAAATTGGGGTGCGCTACGCAATGGCGCTTTATATGCAAGGAAAAATGCCGCAATTTGAACACGTGTTACAAGAATTACAAGCAAATCACCAAAATGATCCTCAATTGGAACCACTGAATTCCTTACTATTACCGCAGTCTACAAAAAAGAGCTAAACACACCATGGGAACTTTTAAAAAGTTAAGTTTAAGTCTTATCACAAGCACAATTTGCTTAACAGGTTGTCAGCAATTCACTCAACCCCTTGGTAGTGCTCCAACACAATTGGTAGAAGCCAATAATCAATTTAATTTACAAGGAAAAATTGGTGTACGAACACCACAACAATCTGGAAGTGCATTCTTTCGATGGGTTCAAGAACAGCAAGAGTTTGATATTGAACTCAGTGGTATGTTGGGTATAGGAAAAACACAAATTTCAGGCAAACCAGGACATGTGACACTAAACAGCTCAAATACTGGTTTAGTAACAGCCAGTAGCCCAGAAGAGCTTCTAGAACAAGCAACAGGATGGAAAGCACCCATCACAAATTTAGTCAGTTGGATTCAAGCACGACCAGCTTCATCAACTGCAAAAATTCACAAAGATGAGAATAATCGTCCAATTCAATTTATTGAAGACGATTGGACTGTCGATTTAACTTACAACGACCAAGCAACACTTCCAAATAAACTAATTTTGAAGCAAGCACTTGAGTCTGGGCAAGAAAATCGTATTACAATGATTATTCAAAACCGTTAATTTTGTATGTCTATGATTCGTGTTCCCTCACCTGCCAAACTTAACCTGTTTTTGCACATTACTGGACGCCGTGAAAATGGCTACCATGAATTGCAAAGTATCTTCCAACTCATTGATTTATATGATTGGTTGGAATTTAACCCCAATGAATCTCATAAAATTCAAATTGATGGTTTAAATAACGTAGATTTGCAGCAAAATTTAATTTTCAAAGCCACAGAAATTCTAAAACCTTATGCGAAAAAGCTAACAGGTTTAAATATTTCTATTGAAAAAAATATTCCAATGGGTGCTGGTTTAGGCGGAGGATCATCCAACGCAGCAACAACACTCATTGTGGTTAATCAACTATGGAAATGTGGTTTATCTATTGAGCAACTTGCAGATTTAGGTGTAAAGCTAGGAGCAGATGTTCCTATTTTTGTACATGGTTTAAATGCTTGGGCAGAAGGCATTGGCGAACACTTAACATTCATAGACTTAGATCAAAAAAAATTCATTGTCTTAAAACCTGATTGTTTTATCAGCACTCAACTGCTTTTTTCGCAAAAATCATTGACAAGAGACACAAAGCCCACTAAATTTTGCGCCTATCAGTTAACGCCATCTAATTTTGGAAATAATTTTGAGCCTTTGGCAAGAAGTTTATATCCAGAAGTAAATGAAGCAATGCAATACTTAGATCAGTTCGGTAAAGCAAAACTTACAGGTACAGGTGCTTGTGTGTTTATTGAGGTAACTAAAGAAATGAATGTTAATGACATTCTTGAAAATTCACCATGTAAATCTTACTTGGTTTGTAGTTTAAAAGAATCTCCATTACGCCATTTTGAAGTTTGTTAGGGGTATCGCCAAGTGGTAAGGCACCGGGTTTTGATCTCGGCATCCGTTGGTTCGAATCCAGCTACCCCTGCCATTTAACTCACCTGTAGATGTACTGTATTAGGGGTATCGCCAAGTGGTAAGGCACCGGGTTTTGATCTCGGCATCCGTTGGTTCGAATCCAGCTACCCCTGCCATCTTACAGTCATCGAATTTAGGGGTATCGCCAAGTGGTAAGGCACCGGGTTTTGATCTCGGCATCCGTTGGTTCGAATCCAGCTACCCCTGCCATTTTCTCAAAAAAGACAGAGCAATAGTTTACTGTTCAAATGTTAATTAACCTTGACATGACGCTGTAAAAATATTAAAGTTCTGCCGCATTAGGGGTATCGCCAAGTGGTAAGGCACCGGGTTTTGATCTCGGCATCCGTTGGTTCGAATCCAGCTACCCCTGCCATCTATTTCCATATATTCCAACCGCCAAGGGTGCTTCATGCCCAATCTTGTCGTTTTTAGTGGAACCGCGCATCCACAATTCGCTCAAAAAGTCGTAAGTCACTTACATATTCCTCTAGGCGCTGCCTCTGTAGGTCAGTTCTCTGATGGCGAAATTGCTGTCGAAATTACTGAAAATGTTCGTGGTAAAGACGTATTCATCGTACAACCAACTTGTGCACCAACTAATGATAACCTTATGGAAATCTTAGTTATGGCTGACGCGTTACGCCGTGCAAGTGCTGGTCGTATTACTGCAGTTATTCCTTACTTCGGTTATGCTCGTCAAGATCGTCGTCCTCGTTCAGCTCGTGTTCCAATTACTGCAAAAGTTGTAGCAGATATGCTTACAACTGTAGGTGTTGACCGTGTTGTTATGATCGACCTTCACGCCGACCAAATCCAAGGTTTCTTCGACATTCCTGTTGACAACATTTACGGTACGCCAGCGCTTTTAGCTGACTTACGCCAACAGTCGCATCACAATCTGATGGTTGTTTCGCCTGACGTTGGTGGTGTAGTACGTGCTCGTGCTGTTGCTAAACAAATGGGTGATATCGATCTTGCGATCATTGATAAACGTCGTCAAAAAGCAAATGAATCACAAGTGATGCATTTGATTGGTGATGTTAAAGATCGTGACTGTGTCATTGTTGATGACATGGTGGATACTGCAGGTACTCTTTGTAAAGCCGCTGATGCATTAAAAACTTTTGGTGCTCGCAAAGTTGTCGCTTATGCAACTCACCCAGTTTTATCTGGTAAAGCGATTGAAAACTTAAAGAACTCTGTTATTGATGAATTAGTTGTTACAGACACTATTCCTCTTTCAGAAGAAGCTTTAGCACTTGGTAAGATTCGCCAAGTTTCAGTAGCAAGTATGGTTGCTGAAACAATTCGTCGTATTAATAACGAAGAATCTATTAGCGCAATGTTCGATTCTTATCTATAATAGAGCGCTAAAATTTCAAAGCCCTGCTTTTTGCAGGGCTTTTCTAGTACTAAATCGGTCGCAGATTTAGTCCAATTAAACTTAAATAGGATGTCTATCATGGCAAACTTCGTATTAAACGCAGCAGCACGTGAAGAAGCAGTACAAGGGAAAGGTGCGAGCCGCCGCCTTCGTCTTCAAGCTAAAGTTCCAGCTATCATCTACGGTGGCGAAGCAGCTCCTGTAACAGTTACTTTAGAGCTTCGTGAACTTGTTAAAGCGCTTGAAAACAACGCTTTCTTTGAAGAAGTTGTTGAAATCAACATCGACGGTAAAGTTGAAAGCGTTAAAATCCAAGCTTTACAACGTCACCCAGCTAAAAACACTCCAATGCACGCTGACTTCAAACGCGCATAAGTGTTAATGGTGTAAATTAGTGTCTAATATTTCACTGATTGTAGGTTTGGGCAACCCTGGTAAAGAGTATGCCCAAACCCGCCATAATGCAGGTTTTTGGTTCGTTGAACGCCTTGCAGATCAATATGGCATTTCCCTCAAAACTGATCCTAAATTCCACGGAATTAGTGGTCGTGGTAATATCGAAGGTCAAGACGTTCGTCTACTTTTACCCACAACATTCATGAACCTTTCAGGTAAAAGTGTTGTTCCTTTCGCAAAATTCTACAATATTGCTCCTGAATCAATGCTCATTGCACACGATGAACTCGATATGAACCCAGGTGTCATTCGCTTAAAAACAGGCGGTGGTCATGGTGGTCATAATGGTTTACGTGACATTGTTCCGCATACAGGTCCCAACTTCCATCGTTTAAGAATTGGTGTTGGTCATCCGGGTTCTAAAGAGCGTGTATCTGGTCATGTTCTTGGTAAAGCACCAAGTAGTGAGCAAAATTTAATGGATGATGCAATTTCACATGCATTATCACGTATTAAACTTTTGGTAGATGGCGATGTACAACAAGCTATGAACCAAATTAATGCGTATAAACCGAACTGATAAATCCACAAATTGTTAATCAATGCTGCTTGCCTTGTTGCCTTTTTAAGAGCAAAATGCGCCTCAACTGATGATTAATTCAGTAAGCCATACATATTTGATTAACCATCCGATAAAATCTTAGGTCGACTAAGGGGACGCTAGCTATGCTATCTCGTTTATTAAAAGCCAAAATCCACCGTTGCGTAGTGACTCAAGCAGAATTACATTATGAAGGTTCATGCGCAATTGACGGTATATTATTAGATTTAGCTGGTATCCGTGAATATGAAGAAATTCATATGTGGAACGTAACAAATGGTAAACGTTTTACAACCTATGCAATTCGTGGTGAAGAAGGTTCAGGAATTATCTCTGTAAACGGTGGTGCTGCCCTTCAAGCAGATGTTGGCGATTTAATGATTATTGCAACATTTGGTGATTTTACCGAAGCTGAAGCAGATGCACATAAACCACGCTTAGTTTATGCCAACCCAAATAATACTGTGAACCACACAGCGAACTGTATTCCAGTTCAAGTTGCTTAATACGCAACTCACAAATATAAAAAGCTCGCAAAATGCGGGCTTTTTTATTGCCATAAATTTTTCTTCTCATTTTTTATTCTATGGATAGCACTGATCGTTCTATAAAAAGAACTCCTTCATTACCTGAAAGAGGTCTATAATAGATTTTATCGCTTCAGGGCGGGGTGTAATTCCCCACCGGTGGTAATTTTAGGGTATACCGCATATATAACTAAAACAGCCCACGAGCTTATTGTGAAATCACAATTCGCAGATTTGGTGAAACTCCAAAGCCGACGGTATAGTCCGGATGAAAGAAGACGACAGCATTCACATATTCACTTTCTCTCTTTTATAAATTGAGAGGTGAATTCGCTACGAGCCTATTTTCACATGTCCTGGAATGTTCAACCGTACTTAAAATTTACGAGAGCGTTTCAATGTCTAGTTTAATTCAACCCGAAATTTTCTTTTCCGCTTTAACTCCAGCAGAAGAGCGCATTCAACAAGCACTTGAAGACATCCGCCAAGGCAAACCTGTTTTGGTAATGGATGATTTTGATCGTGAAAATGAAGCTGATTTAATTGTTGCTGCCGAAACACTCACCACTGAAACAATGGCACGTATGATTCGTGATGGTTCAGGAATTGTATGTTTATGCTTAACAGATGAATTAGCAGATCATTTAGAACTACCACCAATGGTTGCAGATAACTCAAGTCAATTTAAAACCGCTTTTACAATCACTATAGAAGCAGCTGAAGGCGTGACTACAGGTGTGTCGGCTAAAGACCGCACAACAACAGTAAAAGCTGCCATTAAAGATGGTGCTATCGCTTCTGACTTAAACCGTCCAGGACATGTATTCCCCTTACGTGCACGTAAAGGTGGTGTACTTGAGCGCCGTGGACATACAGAAGGTACTATCGATTTAGCACGTTTAGCAGGCTTAAAACCGTCTGGTGTGTTATGTGAACTTACTAACCCAGATGGAACAATGGCATCAGGTATTCAAGTTTTAGCTTATGCTCAAACACACCACTTAACAGTGATCACCATTGATGAAATTGTGCAATATCGCTTAACGCATAATATTTAAAGTAAAAGCTCCCAACAAAGGGAGCTTTTTTGACACTCTATTTTTAATAATTTAAATAAAAATACTGAGTATTCCGTAGAGTGCAACAAAGACTAAAACAAGACCACATAGCATCAATATATGATGATAAATCTTAGACTTAGAGAGTTTATTGAATCCTAAATACACCAAACTTAATGTTGCAAAATCTAAAACAATCCAACTTAGCGTTAGTACGATTAAACTCAAGTCTAAGTTCGATGTAATACCGACAAATTGAGGGAAAAAGGATGCAAAGAAAATAATATCTTTCGGATTTGAAATACCCACCAAAAAACCTTGCTTAAAACCACCTGCCGATGATTCTAGTTTCACCTCAGCATTTAAGCCTTTTCAGCAAAAGCTTCTCGAATAATACTAATACCTAAGTAGGCAATATACAAACATCCTAAAATTTTGACTGTATTAAACCAAAATTCACTGACATCTAATAAACCTTTGAAAATAAGTACGGATAATGCAATTAAAATTAAAGATGCTAAATTTGTTCCAAAAATCGTTTGTAAGGCTTTTCTATATCCACCTTTTAACCCTGCACTTGCGACGAGCAACATAACTGGGCCAGGTGTTGCAATCATCACAACAACAGCAAAACAATATAGAAAATATTCAGTCCAATTCACACTTCCCTCCTCTTTTAGCTTTTAATCATAAAAATAAAAAAGAGAGCTTAATCGCTCTCTTCCATATCTTTTAATAAACTTAAACTTATAACATCTGCTCGTAAAAATGCCATCTCAAAACTTGCTGTAGCCAAAGCTAAAACACGTCGTTCAAACTCCTGCCAGACAGATTTAACTTGCTTCTCTTGAATACCCAAACCACTTTCATCGGCAAAATTTTTATTTTTTTCACAAATCTTTAAAGCATGATAAAGCTTACGACCTTTAGATGCATCTTCACGTAAACGCACGCGCTTAGACAATACAAATTTTTCAGCTTGCTCTACATTTGCCAAAGGCAACATGGGTACTAAAATCTGATCAAGTTGAGCATCTAAGCGATGCCAAACTGAACTTTGTTGCTCTAATGAGTACGTATTCCATTTAATTACTTCATGGTTAAAGCGACGACAACCACGACATACCGAATCCCCAAATACCGTAGAGCAACGCCCCGCACAAGGTGTTAATGATGCGATTCGACGATCAGTACTCAAAATTTACTCCAATACAAATACACTAATGTTTGAATGATTTTAATTATGCATCATACCTGTTGAATGCAGATTTAAAAACCATAAATACGAATGGGTTTTCTCGCCAATTCCAACTTTTCAGGTTAGAATATGCGCCTTATTTTTTATCCTACATATTTTGGAGTATTCCATGAACGCTACTGTAGAACAGCTTGCACCTGTAGAACAGCAAGCGACCACTGATTGGGTTGTTGCAGCACTTTACCAATTTAAAGAAGTTCAAGATCCTGCCGATCTTCAACAACGTTTATTAGATTTGGTAAAAACAATCAATCTTTGCGGTACTCTAATTGTTGCAGGTGAAGGCATTAACGGTACTGTTGCTGGTGACCGTCAAGCAGTTGATACAATTCATCAATTCCTTCTAAATGAAGGATTTGTGACAATGGAATATAAAGAGTCTATCAGCTCTGAAAAACCATTCCGCAAAATGAAAATCAAACTAAAAAAAGAAATTGTAACTTTAGGCGTTGAAGTTAAACCACGTGATTTAGTAGGCCATTACTTAGATCCTAAAGAATGGAATGAACTCATTGCCCGCGATGATGTAATTCTTATTGATACACGTAATGACTACGAATATAAAGCAGGTACATTTAAGGGTGCAATTGACCCAAAAACTGAAACTTTCCGTGAGTTTCCTGAATATGTTAAGCAAAACCTAGAACAGCATAAAGACAAAAAAATTGCGATGTTCTGTACTGGTGGTATTCGTTGTGAAAAATCAACTTCACTACTTTTACAAGAAGGCTTTAATGAGGTTTATCACCTTAAAGGTGGCGTTCTCAAATACCTAGAAGAAACACCTGCTGAGGAAAGCATGTGGGAAGGTGAATGCTTCGTATTTGATGGTCGTACTGCCGTAACTCACGGTATGGAAGAAGGTGCAAATATTAAGTGCCACGCTTGCGGATGGCCTTTACTTCCTGAAGAAGTTGAACTTCCTAGCTATGAACATGGTGTTTCTTGTGTTTATTGTATTGATAAAACTACTGAAAAACAAAAAGATGGTTTCCGTATGCGCCAATCTCAAATTTTGGCAGCAAAACGTAAGCGTCTTTAATTAAATATAAAAAGGGTCAAAATTTTGACCCTTTTTTTCATTAACACAATTTTAAAATCGTATAAAAATACCAAACCAAACATAAACCACATCAATACTCAATCAATAACTTAACTAAAAATAACAAATTGTGCTTCTTAACAACAAAGATGTGATTGAAATCACACAAAAATATACCATTTCGCCTGTTCTAGTTTGCTAATTTAATTTTGAACCACATTCAATCGCTTAAATATCTAATAAAAATAGGTGCTCGAAATGTCAAATTCAATTAAAAATTCATCTCATCCTATCGCACACTCAAATTATGAACTTTCAAATTTAGACGTTGAATTAAAAAATATTCTTGAACAAAAATCACATCTATTTATTGTTTTTCTAGGTGCGTTAATTGGTGGAATATTATCTTTATTTATCTCCTATCAGCTTAATACAACCACTCTATTTTTTGTATTTTTGAGTATTTCCCCCATTTGTTTTGCTTACATTTTACGAAAAGTTTATATCAACACAATTCTCAAAATTGATTAAAATATTAGGAATTAAATCAATTCTCAATATTTATAAAACATGATGACTTTAAATGAATGGGTACTTTCTATTATGGAACAACTTGGCTATTTAGGAATAGCCATTCTTATGTTCCTCGATAATGTCTTCCCCCCGATTCCCTCTGAAATCATTATGCCTTCAGCCGGTTATGCAGCCTCACAACATCAGCTTATGCTCTTAGGTGTAATTATTTCCGGCTGTATAGGTTCTTTACTTGCAGCTGCACTGCTTTATTGGATTGGCTATAAATTCAAACACGAAACAATATTCAATTTTGTAGATCGCTACGGAAAGTTTTTATTTATTAAATCTCAAGATGTAAAAAAATCACTGATTTGGTTTGAAAAATACGGACATAGAATTGTATTTTTTGGTCGAATGATTCCCGCTGTTCGATCACTCATTAGTATACCAGCAGGAATGAGTAGAATGCCCTTCTGGAAGTTTATGTTTTATAGCAGTCTAGGAACTATTATTTGGACAACATTTCTCGCTTATGTCGGCTTCTATTTTGGCGCAAATAAAGCACTTATGCATCAAATATTTAGCCAAGTTGGATATCTTATTATTGGCATCGTCCTCATTATTTTTCTGTGGATATGGTATCGTCGTAATAAGCGTAAATCGCATGTTGTATAAAATTTAGAACTTTTAAAACACTGCTTGGGGAACTTATGGCACATTATTTAAAGTACTTTGCTGCTGTTTATAGCATTGCTCTAGTACTTGTCACCACTATCCTTATTTTTATGCTTAATCTTGGTGGAATTACTCTCCTTCCTGCATTAGTTGCATCCGCATTCATTAGTGCAAGGTATTTTGTAAAAAAAGAAATGCGACTTCCTTTACCTGAAGAAAAAGTTCAACTCGTTTGGGGTTCAAGTGCAGTTGGCTTAATTATTGGTAGTTTCTTTGTTTTCTTTTTAATCTTAATGAACCCAAATGCAGAAGAAATTTTAAAATCGGCAGATCATTCAGGTTTAGCGCTAGCAGCTGTTGTTATGTTGTGTCTAGTTGCTCTACATGGTGCAATTTTTCATATTGCATATGGTTGGTATGCACAACACACTTATCGAAATTTAAAATAATACATATCATAAAAAAGCACCTTTACAGGTGCTTTTTTAAATCTAACAATACACTCAAAAATACATGTATCACTATTATTACAACGAAAAATGCAACATTAAGCTGGTGTGTGATACATCAAATACAATTCATTTAAATTGTCAGGAATTTCTTCTGCAATTTCATCCATTAACTGACCATTGCGACGGAAAGATTCCATTTGTGGATCTTCTTCATCTACACCACTAAAGACCATCATCGGCAATGTTAAATCGATTAACTGCTCTTCAAATTCAGGAGTAAACCATGCATCCTCATTCAAGAACATTGCATCAACAAAACCTACGCTCCAATCACCAAGGCTCGATTCAACGTCTGCTTCTTCAATTTCAAAAGGAAATTCAATCCCCTCTTCATTTGCCAAATTTTGACGAAGTGATTCCAACCAAGCTTTTACTTGCGCAATAATTTCTGCAGGTACTTTCTTTTGATTGTTATCAAAAAGCTCATCTAGCCATTTGCTAAATTGAGGACCAACGGCAACAGCACACAAAAAACCATGAGTTGCTGCGAAATCTAGACCATGTTCGTTTTGGTCACCATCTAGATATTCACTCAACAGGTCTAAATCTAAAGCACTCATTTCAAATCCAAACTTAGATATTCAAGATGTATAGCATAGCATTTAACTTTTGCTTTACTGTAGATTTTAGTCATCTAAATCGTCATCGTCGTCGAAGTCGTAATCAAAATCTTTTAATTCTCGCTCTAAGCGACGTTGTGCAAGTAGTTCATCAATTAAACGACGTTTCTCTAATGACTCTTTTGCACTAATTTTACTTGATGATTCATCAAAATTAACATCATCATCATTACTGTAGCTATCATCTAGTTCAAAATCTGTAGAAGACACTAAAACTACCTCTGAATGAAAAAAGTGAATGGGTCTAGGCGCTATTTATCGTCCTTTCGAAATCTTGTCAAGTTTTATTTATATTTTCCTCTCTTATTCACGAGTTTATACTTGTAATAATTTCGTAAATTCGTGTATTTATTAGCGAGTTAGTTTGCTATTATTGATATGGTAAAATTACAAAAATATTTTTAGCTTAAAAGGAGCAAAGACTTGAAAAATTTCAGTCTAGCCCCATATTTATATACAACTGGTAATTCAAACACTTTCACAAAATTTAGTTTGACCGATCAATTCGAAAGCTATTTAAAGCAAATTGTGCTATTATGCACGGTTTTTCCACGCCACAGATTCAACGAAGAGTAAGCAAAGATGAGCGATATGACTTCCCCTACTTCGCAAGTAGCGGCTCTGATTAGCCGAGGCAAAGAGCAAGGTTACTTAACTTATGCTGAGGTTAACGATCATCTACCCGACTCAATTACAGAGAGCGAGCAGATTGAAGACATTATTCAAATGCTTCAAGACGTTGGTATTCCTGTACATGAGCGCGCGCCTGAATCTGATGATACGATGTTTGAAGGCAACAGCGAAGCTACCGATGAAGTTGCTGAAGAAGAAGCTGCTGCAGTACTTGCCTCTGTAGAAAATGAGCCAGGTCGTACAACTGACCCTGTTCGCATGTATATGCGCGAAATGGGTACTGTTGAACTTTTAACACGTGAAGGCGAAATTAGTATTGCTAAACGTATTGAAGAAGGTATTCGAGATGTCCTTCATTCAATCGCTTACTGGCCAAACGCTGTTGAAGTTGTACTTCAAGAATACAAAGATTACGAAACAGGCGAACGTCGTCTTGCCGATATTCTTTCAGGTTATTTAGACCCTGAAAGTGACGAAGAAATTCCTGAAGTTCTAGAAGAAGAAGCTGACCTTGAAAAAGAAGAGGAAACAACTTCTAAATCTTCTAAAGCTGCAAAACTTGATGATGAAGACGAAGACGAAGAATCTGAAAGTGATGATGAGTCTGAAGGTGAATCTGGTCCAGATCCTGAAATTGCAAAAGCACGTTTTACTGAATTAGAAACCGTTTGGAAAAACACACGTACTGTTTTTGAAAAACATGGTCGCAACAGTAAAGAAGGTGCTGAAGCACTTGAATCACTTGCAAGTGTATTCATGATGTTTAAATTCACACCTCGTTTATTTGACATTATTTCAGAAATGATTCGTGGTACTCACGAAAGCATTCGTACTTCAGAACGTGAAACAATGCGTTATGCAGTTCGTCGTGGTCGTATGGATCGTACTCAATTCCGTACATCATTCCCAGGTCAAGAGTCGAACCCTGCTTGGTTAGATGAGCAAATCGCAAAAACACCTGCTGAATTGCGCCCTTACTTAGAAAAAGTTCGTCCTGATGTATTAGCTTTCCAACAAAAGATTGCTGATATTGAAAAAGACTTAAATTTAAGCGTTAAAGAAATTAAAGAAATTTCTAAACGCATGGCTGTAGGTGAAGCGAAAGCTCGTCGCGCTAAGAAAGAAATGGTTGAAGCTAACTTACGTTTGGTAATTTCGATTGCGAAAAAATATACCAACCGTGGTTTACAGTTCCTCGACTTAATTCAAGAAGGTAACATCGGCTTGATGAAAGCTGTAGACAAGTTTGAATACCGTCGTGGTTATAAGTTCTCAACTTATGCAACTTGGTGGATTCGTCAAGCAATTACACGTTCTATTGCCGACCAAGCGCGTACTATTCGTATTCCAGTACACATGATCGAAACAATCAACAAGATCAACCGTGTATCTCGTCAACTCCTTCAAGAAATGGGGCGTGAACCTACTCCTGAAGAATTAGGCGAACGTCTGGAAATGGATGAAGTTAAGGTTCGTAAAGTACTGAAAATTGCGAAAGAACCTATTTCAATGGAAACACCAATTGGTGATGATGAAGATTCGCATCTTGGTGACTTCATTGAAGATGGTAACATCACATCTCCAATTGATGCCGCAACTTCTGAAGGCTTAAAAGAAGCAACTCGCGAAGTTCTTGAAAACTTAACTGAGCGTGAAGCGAAAGTCTTAAAAATGCGATTTGGTATTGATATGCCAACCGACCATACTTTGGAAGAAGTAGGTAAACAGTTTGATGTAACACGTGAACGTATTCGTCAGATTGAAGCAAAAGCTTTACGTAAATTACGTCACCCTTCTCGTTCTGAGCACCTTCGCTCATTCTTAGAAAATGACTAATTTATAATTACATCATGGAGACTTGAAAAGTTATATTTTCATCTCCATTATGTAGTGAAGAGAAACACAACGCCTGCACTCTTGCAGGCGTTTGATATTAAGGGGGACTACAATGTTAGACCGCACACCATCTCGCGAATTACAAGAGCATCTTTGGGTTTTTCCAATGGACTACCCTATCAAACTCATTGGTTTGGCAGGTGATGATTTACGTACTGCTGTTCTCGAAATTTTGGTTAAGCACTTCCCTGATTTCGATGCAAATAGTCTTAATACACAACCATCACGCACAGGTAAATACCACTCAATCACAGCACAATTACGCTTTGAAGAGTTAGAACAAGTACATCAGCTTTATGCAGATTTAGCTGCTTGTCCACTTATTAGAACTGCACTTTAATAAAAAAACACGCCAAAGAGCGTGTTTTTTTATCTCTAAAAAACAAAGAATATGCCCTCTTGGGACAATGAATTTATTATAATAGAAACGTATTTTGCATACTAAGGACACATTAACATTGAATGCTGTTTCAAAACCCAATCTTGTTATACGTCAGTACAATGACTTAACAGATTATGAAGCTCGCTTTCATGAAATGAAAAGCTTGACTGAAAATCGTGATGAATCAACTCCTGATGAATTATGGATTTTGCAACACCATGATGTTCTTACTCAAGGTCAAGCAGGAAAACCAGAACATATTCTAGTTCCATCCAATATTCCTGTTGTGCAAACAGACCGAGGTGGTCAAGTCACATGGCATGGCCCAGGACAAATGGTTATTTACTTTATGTTCGATTTAAATCGTTTAGGTTGGAATGTAAGAACACTCGTATCTTATGCAGAAAACCTGATGATTGATCTCGCAAAAAAATACAACATTACTGCATACGCTAAACCAGATGCTCCCGGCGTTTATGTTAATGATCAAAAAATTGGTTCTTTAGGATTTAAAATTCGTAAAGGTCGTAGTTATCATGGTTTAGCACTCAATATTGATTGTGATTTAATGGGCTTTCATACCATTAACCCTTGCGGTTATGCGGGCTTAGAAATGGTTCGCATGATGGACTTAATGCAAGATTACCCAAGCTTTACACAATTAAGTACAGATGTAATTGAAACTTTCCAGAACAGTGGTTACTTTAGTGACGTAGAAATCATTCAATATTGATTGAATGGCTTTGCATTTCGCCTAAAAATAAATTAGAGTATTTACTCTAAATAAATAATTATTGTTAAATGGGATGCAGTTGTGATTTCTACAAAATCCGTAAAGCCCGCTTTTCAACAAGCCTATGTCAAACTCATGATGGATGTGATTGGACGTGGCTTAGTTATGGCCAGTCAAGTTGATCAAGAAATAAAACAAGAAGTCGCAAAATTTCCTGCGAACTTTGTGCTTTCAATGAATGTTTTTCCGCATGGCCCTGCTTTTATCGCAAAAGTCACAGATAACCAACAACTTATCTTACTTTCTTCTAGTGAAACTAAGCCAGACCTTACGATCACATTTAAGCACTTAAGCCATGCCTATCTTGTTTTTTCATTTCAAGAAAGTACAGCACAAGCTTTTGCCAATGACCGAATGATTGCCGATGGCGATTTATCTTATGCCATTCGTTTAGTTCGTTGTCTAAATAAAATGGAATCTCTTATTTTACCAAAACTTCTTGCTGAACTTGCAGTAAAAGAATATCCAACAAACTTAACTTTAAAAGATAAATTAACAGGCGCAGCCAATATTTACCTCAAAGTTGCTCAATCATATTTTAAACGGAGTGCTTAATCGTGACCAAATCTTATTATGAGTTTTTCTGTCCTGTAAAAGTCATTGCTGGTCATGCAGCACTAGAGCACATCCCTTTTGAGCTTTCTACATTGGGTGCAAAACGCCCAATGATTATTACCGACAAAGGCGTCCGTAGTAATCATTTACTTACACCTATCGAAACTGCTTTTGAGTCTACAGATACACGTATTGGCTATATTTTTGATGATGTACCACCAGACTCAAGCCTTGAAACAGTACGTCAAGCCGCACAATTTTATCGTGACAACAATTGTGATGCGATTATTGCCGTTGGCGGAGGATCTGTAATTGACACATCTAAAGCAACGAATATTTTAGTTTCCGAAGGTGGTGATGATTTACTTAAATATTCTGGTGCTCATAATTTACCAAAACCATTAAAACCATTTTTTGTTATACCTACAACTTCAGGCACTGGTTCTGAAGTTACTATGGTTGCAGTTGTATCTGATCCTGAAAAAAATGTAAAACTTGCATTTGCTTCATATTACCTCATGCCACACGCTGCCATTTTAGACCCACGCATGACACAAACATTACCTGCACATTTAACAGCAATGACGGCTATGGATGCAATGACTCATGCTATTGAGGCCTATACATGTATGGCAGCCAATCCAATTTCAGATGCTTATGCAACAGCAGCCATTCAAAAAATTAGTAAAAACTTATTTAATGTTTTAGATAATCCATCAGATGCTGAAGGACGTCTTGAGCTTGCACAAGCATCGACTATGGCTGGCATTGCATTTTCAAATTCAATGGTTGGGCTTATACATTCACTTGGTCATGCTTTAGGTGCTGTTGCGCACTTACCACATGGCTTATGCATGAACTTATTCTTACCTTACGTGCTTGAATATAATAAAGACATTAATGGCGATAAAATTGCAGATTTATTATTACCACTTGCTGGTGCTGATATTTATGCACAAACGCCTGCTCACTTACGTGCCGAAAAAACTATTTCGAGTATTCTTGCTATTCGAGACAGACTTTATGCACTTACAAAACTTCCACGCACCTTAAGTGAAACCGCTAAAGTGTCTGAAGCACAATTAGATGAAGTCGCTGAAAAAGCACTCAATGATGGATCAATTATTTACAACCCTAAAGAAGCAAACTTAGAAGAGCTCAAAACTATTCTAAAAAACGCTTGGTAATTTCAAAAAAATAAGACAATATAACGAAAAATTAGCCTGATGATTTTTTAAACATCAGGCTTTTCATTATGTTATCAAATATTTAATATTTTTAAGAATAATTGGCAAAAAAATTGCTAAAAAACTTAAAAAGTTACTAGGAAACTGCATCAATTTAGAGTAAATTGGCGCACTTTTGTTTTAAATGTAGGGGGGATCGTTCGTCTCAAACGATCCTTATAAACATGACTGATCCTTGATCAACGATTAAGAGGATAACGCCGTTGACAAATATCTCTGGGACTCAATCGACAGTTAAGTTGCAAAAGACTTTGGGTCTTTGGCACATCATCATTATTGGTTTGGCATATATCCAACCAATGACGTTGTTTGATACGTTTGGTTTAGTATCTGAAGAAAGTCACTTCCATGTGCCAACTTCATACATTGTTGCACTTATTGCAATTCTATTTACCTCGATTAGTTACGGTCATATGATTCGCCGTTACCCATCGTCAGGTTCGGCATATACCTATGCACAAAAATCAATTCACCCTAATGTTGGTTTTATGGTGGGTTGGTCGTCTTGGTTAGATTATCTACTCTCTCCAATGGTCAATATTATCCTTGCGGTAATTTACCTTGAAGCTTTATTCCCAGACGTTAACCACTGGGTATGGGTAATTGTACTTACAGCATTTATGACAGGGATTAACCTTCGTGGTGCTCGTTTTGTTGCAAACTTTAACAGCTTAATTGTACTAATTCAGCTCATTGTAATCGCTGCATTTGTATATCTTGTATACACTAAATTGCAGGCCGGCTTTAACGCTGATGGTCCTATTACATCAGAAACACGTTATCAGCTATGGAGTCTAGATCCTTTCTGGAATGAGCTTACTGCTGTTGCCCCACTTATTACAGGTGCAACACTACTGTGTTTCTCATTTACAGGCTTTGACTCTTTAAGTTCGCTTGCTGAAGAAACAAAAGACACCGAAAAAACTTTACCAAAAGCAATTTTCTTAACAGCTTTAATTGCAGGTATTATTTTCATTGTCAGCACTTACTTTATGCAGGTGTTCTTCCCGAATGCACCAGGAACATACTTTACAAATATTGCTGAAACCCAACCAGAAATCTTATTATTGGTAGGTGGATCATTATTCCAATCTTATGTTCTTGCATTTGCTATTGTTACTGTAATGGCATCTGGTATTTCAGCGCATGCAGGCGTATCACGCTTAATGTATGTAATGGGTCGTGATGGCGTTATTAACAAAAAAATCTTTGGTCATATTAGCCCTAAAAACTTCACACCGTCATATAACATTATGATTGTTGGTGCAGTTGCTTTAACAGCAGGCTTCATGGATCTAGATATTGTAATTTCAATGATTAGTTTTGGTGCGTTAACAGCATTCACATTCGTGAACTTGTCTGTAATTTCACGTTATGCTTTACGTGATGGTCGTACTAAAAATGCGAAGGATATTATTAGCTTCGTCATTATTCCTCTTCTAGGCTTCATCAGTATTTTCGCGATGTGGCTTGAGATTGAAGAAACTGCATTGAAATACGGTTTATGGTGGGCAATGTTCGGTATTTTATACCTTGGTTATAAAACTAAAGGTTTCAAACACCCTGCTCCACAACATAACGAATTTGAGTAATTTCTTCCGAAATGACTCATTAAAAAAGGCGCTTCATGCGCCTTTTTTTACATTTACAATAACTTTAACGCAAACGACAATTAAAACCCATCTGCGTATCTACAATATTATTTGGATAACCTAAATGTTCAATAAAGGTATTACGATCACCCACAATAGGCTGATCACTTACTTTTAAACGAGCTCTATTCTCTACTGCAAGTTTATATGTATCATCAACTACACTTTGAAATATTGCACAAACCTCTTGGCGTTTTTGCTTATTTAACTGACGCCCCGAAAAAAAACTTTTTTCAAAATCATTGGGTCCCAATGTGGCTCCCCATGCTTCAATACGGGTATGCAAACTCTGTTTCATATTTGCAATACCTTGCTGTACTTCTTCTTTCGTCAATGGTGTAACCTCAGATTCATTTGCATTTGCTGACATCGCAAATAAACCTAAAACCACACACAAAGCCATATTTAGTTTTTTTAATTTTTTTATCACGTTAACACCCTCCATTCATGCACGAACTTGCGTCCTTATACACTAAATCTACTTGTTTTTATGAAATTTTTAAAAAGCGTTACATAAATCTTAATTTTTAAATATAAAAAAAGCTATCTTACGATAGCTTCATTTTACTCAATATTATTTAAATTAATGCTTTAAACTCTTGCTGACGCCATGCTTCATATAAAATCACAGCGGTTGCATTAGACAAGTTTAAACTACGTGAATTCGCCGCCATTGGTAAACGAATCCAATGTTTTTCTGGAAACATCATTCGAACATTTTCAGGTAAACCGCGAGTTTCAGGCCCCATCAACAATGCTACAGGACGGTTTAAATTTGACGTATGTGGTGTTTCAAAACCCTTCGTTGTTAAAGGATAAATAGCATCCGCATCAATGCCTTGTGACTTTAAGTTTGCAAGACATTCATCAAAATTTTCCCAAATTTGCATACGAGCATATTCGTGATAATCCAAACCTGCACGTTTTAATTTTTTGTCATCTAGCTCAAAACCCAAAGGCTTAACCAAATGCAATTGCGCACCTGTATTCGCACATAAACGAATGATATTCCCTGTATTACTCGGAATTTCAGGCTCGTATAACACTACATGAATCACAGGCTTTCTCTACTCTTTTCAATGTGGTTTAGCTTTTAGCCTTGCCACTGTAATTGTTCACGCAAGCTCACTACTTCACCAATAATAGTGAGTGTAGGTGCTTGAATTTGATGTTCAGCAACTTTAGACGCAATATCTGCCAAAGTGCCAACCACTACTTTTTGTTCAGGTGTCGTACCTTTAGAAATTAATGCAACTGGCATGTTCGAGCGTTGACCATGTGATATTAGCTTTTCACATATTTTTTCCAATCCAACCAATCCCATATACAGCACAAGTGTTTGATTTTCATAAACCAGCTCTTTCCAAGGTAGTTCCGGAGAACCTTCTTTTAAATGACCTGTTAAGAAACGAACACTTTGTGCATAATCACGATGTGTCAGTGGAATACCTGCATACGCAGAACAACCCGATGCTGCAGTAATTCCCGGAACTACTTGGAATGCAACACCAGCATCAAATAATTCTTGAATCTCTTCACCACCGCGACCAAAAATAAATGGATCACCACCCTTTAAGCGACAAACACGTTTACCTTCACTCGCATATTTAACCAATAGTGCATTAATACCTTCTTGAGGTACGGCATGATTTGATCGCGCTTTACCCACATAGATTTTATCCGCATCACGGCGACATAAATCCATAATCGGTTGCGACACTAAACGGTCGTAAATCACAACATCCGCTTGTTGCATTAAGCGTAAAGCTTTTAAGGTTAACAATTCAGGATCACCCGGCCCTGCACCGACTAAATACACTTCACCCTTAGGCTTTTTCCATTCAATTAAAGCTTGCTCAATTAAATGATCTGCTTCTGCAATATTGTCATTAAACACATTCTCTTTGAGTGGACTAGCATATAAGTCTTCCCAAAAAATACGGCGTTCATCAGGATTTATAATTTTTGCTTTTACAGCATTACGCCATTTACCTGAAAACTCAGCGAGCTTGCCCATTCCATGTGGAATTGTACTTTCTAATTGAGTTCGAATTTGACGAGACAATACAGGTGATGTTCCATTCGTTGCAATAGAAACGATCAAAGGTGAACGATCTACAATTGCAGGAACCATAAAACGACAATGCGGCGGATCATCCACACTATTTACCAGAATGTTTTCAGCCTCACATGCTTCAAAAACTGCAATATTTACAGCTTTATCATTTGTAGCAGCAATAACAAGTCGGTAATTTCTTAATGGAATATCTAAATTGAATGGCGCTTGAACATAATGACCTTGTGTTTGCTGCAGCAAATCCAATAAAGCATCATCAATTTCAGGTGCAACAACATCAATTACTGCCCCAGCTTTCGCAAGTAAAACAGCTTTGCGGTAAGCAATATGCCCACCACCAACAATCAGACAAGACTGCTCTTGCAACTTTAAAGAGATTGGAAAAATATCCACGAATGACCTCAAATCTTTATCTGACTGTAAAAACAAAAGTGCACATAATTGTGCACTTTTTCGAACGACTTAACTTAGTCGATAAATGTTAAACCGCCCATGTAAGGACGCAACACTTCAGGAATTTCAATTGAACCATCTGCACGTTGGTAGTTTTCCATTACCGCAAGCAATGTACGACCAACAGCCAAACCTGAACCATTCAATGTATGAATAAACTCAGTTTTCTTTTGGTCTACACGGTAACGAGCTTTCATTCGACGTGCTTGGAAATCACCCATGCATGAACAAGATGAAATTTCACGGTAAGTATTTTGACTTGGTACCCAAACTTCTAAATCATAAGTTTTGATTGCACCAAAGCCCATATCACCACCACAAAGTACAACTTTACGATATGGTAAACCTAACGCTTGCAAAATACCTTCAGCATGACCTGTCAATTGCTCTAAAGCTTCCATTGAAGTTTCAGGTTTCACAATTTGAACCATTTCAACTTTATCGAATTGGTGCTGACGGATCAAACCACGCGTATCACGACCATAAGAACCTGCTTCACTACGGAAACATGGAGTATGTGCTGCATATTTTAACGGTAAACGATCTGCATCAATAATTTCATCACGCACAAAGTTTGTTACAGGCACTTCAGCAGTTGGAATTAAATAGAATTCTTTTTCGCCTTGTAATTTGAATAAATCTTCTTCAAATTTAGGTAATTGACCTGTGCCACGCAAAGAATCTGCATTTACAAGGTATGGTACATAAGCTTCTGTATAACCATTTTTCAGCGTATGTGTATCTAACATAAATTGAGTCAATGCACGTTGCAAACGAGCCAATGGACCTTTTAAAACACTGAAACGTGAACCTGTAAGTTTAGTTGCTGTTTCAAATTCCAAGCCACCCATCATTTCGCCAAGATCAGTATGATCTTTTACATCAAAATCGAATTGACGTGGTGTGCCCCATTTCAAGACTTCAACGTTATCGTTTTCATCTTTACCTTCAGGAACAGACTCATGCGGTAAGTTAGGAATAGAAAGTGATTTAGCTTCAATTTCTGCTTGTAATTCATTCAATGCAACTTCTGCTGCTTTGATTTCATCACCAATTGCAGACATGCGCACCATAATTTCAGAGGCATCACCACCGGATTTTTTAATTTGACCGACTTGTTTTGCACCCGCATTACGTTCTGCTTGTAATGATTCTGTCTTCGATTGAATTTCTTTACGACGAGCTTCTAAAGATGCCCACTCTTCTACATTGAGTTGGACACCACGTTTAGCTAAGGCTAAATTTACAGCCTCAATATTATTTCTGAGTAATTTCGGGTCGATCATAGCCAATCTTTTTGAAAGAAAAAAACTGCCTATAGTGTAAGCTTTTCATGCTTAAAAATATAGTGAAAGAGCTTACACATGCACCTTATTAGAACAATAAACTACAGATCCACTTCAAATCATATCAATTTGCGTACTTTGGCAAACTTGGCATAAATTCAGGTTTAAATAAAGCCTTGGCAGATCGATAAGGTAGTGTGAGCTCACTCATTCCCTCAGCATAACTTGCTAATTCATATAACGGATAAACAAACACAATACCGTGAACGCCATAATAAAAATTATCACTCAATTGAAGCTTTGAGCGTTCAATCATATGATTTTCCAACCAAATTGAATTTGCATCATATAAAGCATTCAAAATTTTAGGCTGTGCATCTTTCATCACAATATCTTCAAGAGCTAAGCGTTTTTTTGTTTTTAAATCAAAATTCACATATTCTGTATGTGACATGCCATGTGCCGCACCTGCATTATAAATATAACTATCTATAGTGAATGTTGCGATATGACCAAATTGACTAATAAAACGAACCGTTGTAGTACTTTGACTTAAGCCTACATTTTCAGGATCATTAAATACAACTTTCTCCGCAGGTTTCTCCTCAAAAGCAACAGGGTCTGCTTTACGAATTCGGTCTGCAAAATAATCATTAATCCATGCAACATTGGTTTCAACAGTCTGAATATTATATTGCGTACAGCCTTCCGGATGACATACTTCAGCACTAGGCAGCGGCATAACAACAACTTTAGAAAGAATTGTTGGGATGGCTGTATCAACACTTTCAGTCTTTTGTACAGACTCATCTACTACTGGTTCATTTACTGGCTTACAGCCATAAATACCACCAACAAGCATCATCGCCGTTATAAGTCCAATTACTTTAAATTGCGAATTCAGCATTTTTCCCCCAACTTTTATTTCATTCGTTATTTACTACACTATACAAACTCAATGCCTCACATGGAATAACGAAATAGGATTGTTTGCATTAATAAACAGCGCTTTAACAAACCACATAAAAAAAGCAACGTTTCCGTTGCCTTTTTTACTCAAAAATACTTATTGATCAATAATATCTGTGCCTTTTGGCGGAGTGAAATTAAATATAGATGATGGAACCCCAGCATTCACTTTCACATCACTAAAACGAACATAAGTCGTTTGTCCCAACGAATCTTGCAAAATCATTAGTGTTGGAGCGCTTTTAGCACCAAAACTAATGGTTAAGCTTTGAAATGCACCATCTTTTTGTTTTGGATATAACGTGTAATACGTTTTTGCCTTATTGGGTTGAGTAACACGGTAAGTTTTCATAATTTGACTGGTATTTCCAGATAACAACAACGCAGGCGTATTCGAAACTTGTTCATCTAAGCTTTGACGCACAGCCTGTTGCAGGTCAGGATCATAAATCCAAATCGTTTTACCCGAAGTCACAATCGTTTGTTTTACAGGTGATGTAATTTCCCAATAGAATTTACCTGGGGTTGCAACTTTCATAACCCCCTTAAAGGTTTGATTCATGTGTTGAGATGAAAGACCTCTATTTTTTACAGCCTTTGCATTATCGACAGTTGTTTTTTGTTCAAAATTAGCTGAAATATTTTTTAAGCTTTCTAACTGTTTAACCAAACTTGCTGCTGCTTGTTGCTCCGATGCTGCCACAGGTGTTGCAGCAAAAACTGCTGTACTCATAACAGGTGCTAAAGTCGCAACCCCAATAGTTGCAGCACAGATTGTTTTACGAAGCATGTTCATACATTCACCTTTATATTTGCGAAACGCAATTCATTTATTACTTTTATCTTAAACCAAAACATATCGCTAAATTTAGAGATAATAAGAAGTTTTGTATTGTTATTAATATTAAAACCTGCATTTTATCCATCATGATGAAGATAAAAGGTTACTTTTTACAAATTTAAAGCATAAAAAAACCCGCAATAAAGCGGGTCTTTTTCTATTAAAACTTACGCTTCAACAGATACGTAGCGACGACCGAATTGGCCTTTCACTTCGAATTTGATCACGCCGTCAGCAGTCGCGAACAAAGTATGGTCACGGCCCATACCTACGTTTTGACCAGCGTGGAATTCTGTACCACGTTGACGAACGATAATGTTACCAGCAGTCACAGATTGACCACCGTACATTTTAACACCTAACATTTTAGGATTCGAGTCACGACCGTTTTTAGTCGAACCACCGGCTTTTTTAGTTGCCATGTCTATTTACTCCTCGTAATTAGCCTGAAATAGCTGTAATTTTCAACTCAGTGAACCATTGACGGTGACCTTGTTGTTTACGATAGTGTTTACGACGACGCATTTTAACAATACGGATTTTGTCGTGACGACCATGACTAACTACTTCAGCAGTTACAGTAGCACCAGCAACAACTGGAGCACCGATTTGAATGCTTTCGCCGTTCACTAACATTAATACGTCATCAAACGTAATTGTAGCGCCAGTTTCAGCTTTCAATAATTCTACTTTAAGGGTTTCACCCTCAACTACACGGTGCTGTTTACCACCGCTTTGGATTACTGCGTACATAATGTACTCCAACATGCCCGTGTCGTCGTGCCGATAAAGGAATATACCGATCTTAATACGACCGCCACTGGGGGTTATACAAGGGCAAGCATTTTAATAGATATTGAGCTAAACAACAAGCAATTTGCTGTAAATAATACCCAAGTTTACTGTTTATTTTATAAACACCTATTTTTATTTGGTTTTGTCTGTATTTTACTCAAATTAAACACACTACAATTACGTTAATTTTGTTATAAAAAACAGAAGAAATACAGTGTTTCATGTTGAGAGACTTAATTCCCCTGACAACACCTGTTACTATTCTCAAGTTATCATTAAAAATTGTATGATTTAGCTTAGTTAAGCTGCAATGATAACTTTAAACAACAAGATATTTGTTAAACTAAGATCCAATTTCAAAAATGAGGTTTCTCTTCACATGACCATCGATTTTAAGCAAGACATTCTCGCTCCTGTTGCTTCTGATTTTGCCGCGATGGACAAGTTTATTAACGAAGGGATTACTTCAAAAGTTGCATTAGTGATGGCTGTTAGTAAACATGTTGTGGAAGCTGGCGGCAAACGCATGCGTCCAATTATGTGTTTACTTGCAGCAAAAGCATGTGGTGAAGAAAATTTAGAACAACATAGAAAACTTGCCGCTATTATTGAAATGCTTCATACCGCAACTTTAGTACATGATGATGTCGTTGATGAATCAGGCTTACGTCGCGGACGCCCTACTGCAAATGCAACATGGAACAACCAAACAGCTGTACTTGTTGGTGATTTTCTTATTTCACGTTCATTTGATCTTTTAGTCGATTTAAACAACATGACCTTATTAAAGGATTTCTCTACAGGAACATGTGAAATTGCTGAAGGTGAAGTTCTACAGTTACAATCACAACACCAACCAGATACAACAGAAGAAACATATTTAAGTATTATCCACGGCAAAACTTCACGCTTATTTGAACTTGCAACCGAAGGCTCTGCCATTTTGAGTGGGCAAAACCAATTCCGTGAACCACTACGTCAATACGCAGGTCACTTTGGTAATGCCTTCCAAATTATTGATGATATTTTGGATTACACTTCAGATGCCGAAACATTAGGTAAAAATATTGGTGATGATTTAATGGAAGGTAAACCGACTTTACCTTTAATCTCAGCATTAGCGAACACTTCTGGTGAAGAACGTGAAATTGTGAGAAAAAGCATTGCAACAGGTGGAACAGACAACTTAGAACGTGTCATTTCTATTGTTCAGTCTTCTGGTGCATTAGATTATTGCCGTCAACGTGCAACCGAAGAAACTGAAGCAGCAATTAAAGCTTTAGCGATATTACCAGATACACAATATCGTCAAGCACTTGAAAACTTGGCTAAACTCGCTTTAAACCGCATTCAATAAAGCATTGCCAAATCTTACACATTAAAGAAAGATTTATTACTTGCTTATGTACATAAAACTCAATGACTTATTCCTAAAAATGCAAGAACAGCTTGATCTTGATCAAGCTGTTTTAAATGATAGTTTGCTCATTGAATTAGTAAACCGCATTCGCCCCAACGACACTCGCAATCAAGATGAAGTTCACGCAAAATTTAACGCTTTTATTCAAGCAATTTTAATTACGCCTGATGCAGCATCAATCTTACAAAGCTTTGTTTTAAAATTAATTAGTCAATACAAACAAACTAGTCTTTATGCCGATACGGGCATTCTGTCTTTAGAAGGTTTTTGGAACCAAATTTTTCAACGTCTAGGTTCACACTTTCTTCCATTAATTAATGATGAGAGTCAGCTTCAAGAACTTGTTCGTAAGGTCTTTCATCAGTATTCAGACCAATATTGGTTAGACAGCATTCAAGATAAACAATGGCAACAGCTTTTCAGATTGCTCAACCAAGGACACAGCAACCAAGAAGAAAAACGTCTTATTCGTAGCGAAATCATTAAAGCTATTACCGTTTTATCTTACCGCGTGAGTGGTATTGGTTTATATCCTGAATTTATTAATGCTCACCCAGAGTTAACGGAATATGAATCACCTTTTCTCGTTCAAAACCGTGAAGTAAATGATTTTATACAGCAATACAAGCACTTACATTTAGATGATAATAATCTAGTTGCCATCACCCCACCCGATGCAGCTCAAGCATTGGTCATGCTTGAGCAATGTAAAAATGTAGCTACAAAAATCCGTAGATCAACCAAACGCATTGGCGTGAGTATTAGTTTAACTTATCTACTTTCTTTACTAGAGCAATGCTTAGAACGTATAGAAATTTTAATTAACCTCATTGTTGAAAAAAATGAAGTTCGCTATAACTCTTTAGGCTGGCTTCTGAATGATGTCACTACAGCTATTTATAGTGAACGCAGTGTTCGTTCATTGCTCGTCACCAATAGTGAACTTATTGCCTTACAAGTAACGGAAAATGCTAGTAAAACTGGTGAGCACTATGTAAGTACAGATAAAGCAGGCTTTTTCGGAATGTATAAGTCTGCTGCTGGTGCAGGTGTGATCATTGCGATCATGGCAACATTAAAAGTACTAATGGCACGTGCCTCTTTAGCTCCGTTAATGCAGGCATTTTCATATAGCATGAACTACTCTCTTGGCTTTATGCTCATTCATGTTTTGCATTTTACGGTCGCAACAAAACAACCTGCTATGACAGCTGCTGCACTTGCATCTACAGTTCAACAGCAAAAAGGTTCTAGAACAGCTCAAATTGCTGAACTAGCTGCACTTATTATCAATATTATTCGAACTCAATTTGTAGCCATTTTAGGTAACATTTCTATTGCAATTCCTGTTGCAGCACTAATTGTCATGCTTTGGGATGTCACCCTACATGAGCCATTAATGAATCACTACAAAGCTGCAAAAACATTGCATGATTTAAATCCATTCACTTCTTTAGCTATTCTTCATGCAGCAATTGCGGGAGTTTGTCTTTTCTTATCTGGTTTACTGGCTGGTTATTTCGACAATATGGCGGTCTATCGTAAAATTGGACCTCGCATTCAAGCACACCCTCAACTTCGTAAATACATAAAACAAGAGCGCTTAGATAAGTTTGCTCAATACATAGAACGTAACTTAGGTGCTTTAGCTGGTAATTTCCTATTTGGTATTATGCTAGGAAGTATGGGAACCCTAGGCTATATTTTAGGGCTACCTTTAGATATTCGTCATATTGCCTTTGCCTCTGCAAACTTTATTCAAGGCTTAATGCTAATTAATGGCACACCCGATATAGGCTTAATTATTGTGTCTTTTCTTGGCGTGTTATTAATTGGCTTAACCAACTTATTTGTAAGCTTTACACTAACTATTATTGTAGCTTTACGTGCTCGTCGTGTTCATTTTGAGCAATGGAAACCTTTAGCAAAACTTGTACTCACTCACTTTCTAACACGTCCTATAGATTTCTTCTGGCCATCTAAAAATAATTTAGAAATTGAAGACAAACACGAGGGGCACAAAAAGTAATCTCTCTTTATTTATGGCTTTGGTTTTTAATATGTCTAAAAATTCAATGAAATATGCACAAAGTCTATGCACTTGAAAAAAAGTGTACTGACGAGTACACTTTGTTTTTCTTATTAATTGCGCATTAATTTTTTTAATGTATGAAGGATTTATACTCATAAAAAACTAAACAAATAGATCTGTTTATTATTACTTATCAGTACCTTACTTTTAAATAATAAAATCGCAAGCTCTTTAATCCCCAACTACAACAAATGTTTAGTTAATTCAAGAGTAGCGTTCCTAAACATGATTTCTGTTGGTTTTTTCGTTATAAGCAATACAATTTCTGTGTTATTTATAACCATATTATATGTTATATACATTGTTTGTTCTCAAACAAACAATGTCATTGCTACTCAATATTATGGGTAGCAATGTCTTTATGTGACTCTGAAATACATCATTTCTATTTCACACTTTTTGTACATTTAAATATGGTTAAAAGCTTTGATGTTCTTACCTAAGCACATAGGCAATTGACTACTTATGACATACATCTATTTGCAACATCCAAAATATAAAGTATTTATTTTATTTACTTTATTATAGATACCGATAATTGGTGTATATAGGCTGCATTTAGGTGTGCTCTTCCCTTCGAAAATCTAATTCGATTGGAACAAAATTGATTTGGAAGTTACTGCTTTATCTGATTTTCATCAAATATAGTGGTGCAAAAAATTTATAATTTAGATAGAAAATCTAATTGAGGTGGAATAATGATGTCGGCAAAGCTTTGGGCACCCGCCCTGTCTGCTTGCGCATTAGCAACAAGTATTGCACTTGTTGGTTGTAGCAAAGATCCCAAGGATGCTCAGCAAGCTGCTGCAGCTCAACAAATGCCACCTACTGAAGTTGGTGTTATCGTTGCACAACCTCAAAGCGTAGAACAGTCCGTAGAACTCTCAGGTCGTACAAATGCGTTTGAAATTTCAGAAGTTCGCCCACAAACAAGTGGCGTTATTCTGAAACGTCTATTTACTGAAGGTAGCTATGTCCGTGAAGGTCAAGCACTCTATGAAATTGACCCACGTACTAACCGTGCAAATGCGGATAGCGCTCGTGCTGCATTAACTCGTCAACAAGCCAACTTAGGTGTTTTGCGTGTTAAAGAAGGTCGTTACCGTCAACTTGTAGGCAGTAATGCTGTTTCTAAACAAGAATATGATGACATTGTTGCTCAAGTAAAATTGGCTGAAGCAGATGTTGCTGCATCTCGTGCAGAAGTTCAAAATGCTGAAATCAATTTAGGCTATTCAACTGTTCGCTCACCTATTTCAGGTCAGACAAACCGTTCAACTGTTACTGTTGGTGCTTTAGTAACAGCAAGCCAAGCTGAACCTTTGGTTACAGTACAACGTCTAGATCCAATTTATGTAGACATCAACCAATCTAGTGCAGAGCTGTTACGCTTACGCCAACAGTTAAGCAAAGGTAGCCTCGATAGTAGTAACAACACAAAAGTGAAGTTAAAACTTGAAGATGGCAGTGAGTACGGCGTTGAAGGACGTTTAGCATTTTCTAATGCAAGCGTAAATCCAGATACAGGTACCGTTACTTTACGTGCTGTATTCCCAAACCCAAATCATTTGTTACTTCCAGGTATGTTTGTTAACGCACAAATTGTACAAGGTATCGTTCCAAATGCTTACCTGATTCCACAAGTTGCTATTACTCGCACCCCAACAGGTCAAGCTATTGCAATGTTAGTAAATGCAAAAGGACAAGTTGAATCACGTCCAGTAACTACTGCAGGAACGCAAGGTAAAGATTGGATTGTTACTGAAGGCCTGAAAACGGGTGAAAAAGTTATTGTTGATGGTATTGCGAAAGTAAAACCGGAACAACAAGTTGTTGCTAAACCATATCAGCCTCAAGCGACTGCTCCGCAAGGTGCGCAACCTCAAGCAAAAGCTCAAACTGAACAAAAAGCTACTTCAAACAAATAAGGGGTAGACTGAATGGCTCAATTCTTTATCCATCGCCCAATTTTTGCTTGGGTGATTTCATTAGTCATTATGTTGGCGGGTATTATCACGCTAACAAAAATGCCTATTGCACAGTATCCAACCATTGCACCCCCAACTGTCACTATTTCTGCGACATACCCTGGTGCGTCTGCTGAAACTGTAGAAAACACCGTAACTCAGATCATTGAACAACAAATGAATGGTCTAGATGGTTTACGTTATATTTCTTCTAACAGTGCTGGTAATGGTCAAGCATCTATCGCATTGAACTTTGAACAAGGTGTCGATCCTGATATTGCACAAGTTCAAGTTCAAAACAAACTTCAATCTGCTACTGCTCTTCTACCTGAAGACGTTCAACGTCAAGGTATAAAAGTAACAAAGTCTGGTGCTAGCTTCCTACAAGTACTGGCATTCTTCTCAGAAGATCCATCACTATCTGCAGATGACATTAAAGACTATGTAAATTCGAACATTTCAGAGCCACTTAGCCGTGTATCTGGTGTTGGTGAAGTACAGGTATTTGGTGGTTCTTATGCAATGCGTATTTGGATGGATCCATCTAAAATGACAAGTTTGCAAGTCACACCTAGTGATGTTGCAACAGCTTTACGCACACAAAATGCGCAAGTTGCTGTAGGTCAATTAGGTGGTGCTCCTTCAGTTGAAGGTCAAGTACTAAACGCAACAGTCAATGCTCAAAGCCTTTTACAAACACCTGAACAATTCAAAGACATCTTCCTTAAAAACACCACGAACGGCGCTCAAGTTCGTTTAGGTGATGTTGCTCGTATTGAATTAGGTGCAGACAACTATCAGTTCGACTCTAAATTTAATGGTAAAGCCGCTGGTGGTGTTGCAATTAAACTTGCAACAGGTGCAAATGCTTTAGATACAGCAAAAGCAGTTGAAGCGCGTCTTGCAGAGTTACGTCCAAACTACCCTACTGGTATGAAAGACCAACTTGCATTCGATACCACGCCATTTATTAAACTCTCTATTGAATCTGTAGTTCACACGCTTATTGAAGCGATCATCCTTGTATTCTTTGTGATGTTCTTATTCCTTCAAAACTGGCGTGCAACTATTATTCCTACAATGGCAGTTCCTGTTGTTGTATTAGGTACATTTGCGGTTATTAACTTATTTGGCTTCTCAATCAACACGCTTACAATGTTCGCAATGGTACTTGCCATTGGTCTATTGGTAGATGATGCGATTGTTGTAGTCGAAAACGTTGAACGTGTCATGGTAGAAGAACACCTTGATCCTGTTACTGCTACAGAAGTTTCAATGAAACAGATTTCTGGTGCCTTAATTGGTATTACTTCTGTACTTACAGCCGTATTCGTACCAATGGCATTTATGAGTGGTACAACAGGTGTAATTTATCGTCAGTTCTCAATTACACTTGTAACAGCAATGATTCTTTCATTGATTGTAGCACTAACCTTTACGCCTGCCCTTTGTGCAACGCTTCTTAAGCAACATGAGAAAAATGCTGCGCCAAGCAATAGCTTACCAGCTCGTTTCTTCCGTTGGTTTAATACAAGCTTCGACAAACTCGCAGAAAAATACCAAGGTGGCGTCAACATCATGACGCACAAGAAAGCTTTTTCTGGCGTGCTTTATGTTGTTGTTTTAGGTGTGCTTGGTCTGTTATTTACAAAACTTCCATCTTCTTTCTTACCAGAGGAAGATCAGGGTGTTGTAATGACTTTGGTTCAATTACCACCAAATGCTACCTTGCAGCGTACAGACAAAACCATTGGTGCAATGACCGATTACTTCCTAAATAAAGAAAAAGACTACGTGGAATCTGTATTCAGCGTATCTGGTTTCTCTTTTACAGGTGTTGGTCAAAATGCTGGTTTAGCATTTATTAAACTAAAAGATTGGAGCGATCGTAAATCTCCAGAAGCTCAGGTGGGTGCAATTATCCAACGTGGTATGGCACTTAATATGATTGTAAAAGATGCATCTTACATCATGCCATTACAGCTTCCTGCAATGCCTGAACTTGGTGTATCTGCTGGCTTTAACTTACAGCTTAAAGATGCAAGTGGTAAAGGTCATCAACAATTATTAAATGCGCGTAATGCAATTTTAGGTATGGCTGCCCAAGATAAACGCCTCGTTGGTGTGCGTCCTAACGGTCAAGAAGATACACCTCAATACCAAATCATTGTTGACCAAGCTGCTGCTGGTGCAATGGGCGTAAGTATTGCCGAAATCAACACGACTATGGGTATGGCATGGGGTGGTTCATATATTAATGACTTCGTTGATCGTGGTCGTGTGAAAAAAGTATATGTTCAAGGCGAAGCAGATTCACGCATGATGCCTGAAGACTTAGATAAATGGTATGTACGTAATAACCAAGGTACGATGGTTCCATTCTCTGCATTCTCTTCTGGGAAATGGACGTATGGTTCTCCACGTCTTGAGCGTTATAACGGTATTGCATCCATGAACATTCAAGGTACTCCTGCTCCTGGTGTCAGCTCTGGTGATGCTATGGCTGCAATGGAAGAAATTGTTGCAAAACTTCCATCTATGGGACTATCGGGCTTTGATTATGAGTGGACTGGTTTATCTTTAGAAGAACGTGAGTCTGGTGCTCAAGCTCCATTCTTATATGCTCTTTCATTGTTAATTGTATTCTTGTGTCTTGCTGCACTTTATGAAAGTTGGTCAATTCCATTCTCTGTACTTTTAGTTGTTCCTTTAGGTATTTTGGGTGCTGTGGCTTTAACTTTCCTTGGTATGGTTGTTTTCAAAAATCCAAACCTATCCAATAACATCTACTTCCAAGTTGCTATGGTTGCCGTAATTGGTCTATCTGCGAAAAATGCCATCTTGATTGTAGAGTTTGCAAAAGAACTCCAAGAAAAAGGTGAAGAGCTTTTTGCTGCAACACTTCATGCTGCAAAAATGCGTTTACGCCCAATCATTATGACAACCTTAGCTTTCGGTTTTGGTGTACTTCCACTCGCTCTTTCTAGTGGCGCTGGTGCTGGTAGCCAACACTCTGTAGGTTACGGTGTACTTGGTGGGGTAATTAGCTCAACACTTCTAGGTATTTTCTTCATTCCTGTATTCTACGTATGGGTACGAAGTATCTTTAAGTACAAACCAAAACCACAAAATAATCAGGAGCAATCATCGTGATGCAAAATGTATGGTCTATTACAGGTCGTAGCATTGCGGTATCTGCACTTGCGCTTGCTTTGACTGCTTGTCAAAGCATGCGTGGCCCAGAACCCGTAGTCAAAGCAGATATTCCAAGTAGCTACACAAATGCTTCTGGTACTTCGGTTGCTGAACAAGGTTATAAAAACTTCTTCTCAGATCAACGCTTATTACAAGTATTGGACTTAGCTTTAGCAAATAACCGTGATTTACGTACTGCTGCATTGAACATTCAACGTGCGCAACAACAGTATCAAATTACTGAAAACAACCAGCTTCCAACCATTGGTGCAAGTGGTAGTGTTTTACGTCAAGTAACACCTACACGTGACCCAAACAATCCATACTCATCATATAACGTGGGTTTAGGTGTTACTGCCTATGAGTTAGATTTTTGGGGTCGTGTTCGTAGCTTAAAAGACAATGCTTTAGATACTTACCTTGCTACAGCAAGTGCACGTGATGCAACTCAAATTGCGCTCATCAGTCAAGTGTCTCAAGCGTGGTTAAGCTATTCATTTGCCAATGCAAATTTACAACTTGCTAACCAAACGCTAAAAACTCAATTAGAGTCTTATAATCTCAACAAAAAACGTTTCGATGTTGGTATCGACAGTGAAATTCCTGTTCGTCAGGCTCAGATTTCTGTTGAAATTGCACGTAACGATGTTGCAAATTATAAAACTCAAATTACTCAAGCGCAGAACTTACTAAACCTACTTGTAGGTGAAACGGTTCCAGCAAACTTGTTGCCAACTCAGCGTATAACTCGCGTTACGAATTCAAGCTCAATTGGCTCAGGTTTACCAAGTGATTTATTGAATAACCGTCCTGATGTTCGTGCTGCGGAATATAAACTTTCTGCTGCGGGTGCAAATATTGGTGCTGCTAAAGCTCGTTTATTCCCAACAATTACCCTTACAGGTACAGCAGGTTATGCATCTACAGATTTAAGTGATTTATTTAAATCTGGTAATTTTGCATGGTCTATTGGTCCAAGTCTTGATATTCCAATCTTTGACTGGGGTACACGTAAAGCAAATATTAAAATTTCACAAACAGATCAAGAAATTGCTTTATCTGATTATGAAAAATCAATTCAATCTGCTTTCCGTGAAGTGAATGATGCTTTGGCTGTACGTCAGAACATTAACGATCGTTTAAATGCTCAACGTCGCTTAGTTGATGCAACAAACATCACATATAAACTTTCTGATGCTCGCTTCCGTGCTGGTATCGATAGCTATTTAAGTGTGTTAGATGCTCAGCGCTCGTCTTATTCCGCAGAACAAGGTTTATTGTTATTAGAACAAGCTAACCTAAACAACCAAGTTGAATTGTATAAAACACTGGGTGGCGGTGTAAAAGCGAATACATCTGATCAAGTGGTTAAACAACCCTCTTCTTCAGATCTTAAATACAACAAAGCAGATCAAAAATAATTTTTTGATCTTATAAAAAAGCCCACTTCGGTGGGCTTTTTATTAACTATACTTTTTTGCTAATGTGATTAAGGACCATTTACCTTGTAAAACATTTTCAACATAAGTATCTGGTAATAACACATTAAATTCAGATGAACCTGCTATCACCTGATCATAATTACAGATTTCATTTCCCTTTTCATCTGTCAGCACCCAAGTCACAACATCAATTTGAGCATCTTTATCTTGTATACGTACAAGCAATTGACGTTTAATTTCAACACGTCCAACATAAAAATCTTTATCTAAATCACGATCTAATATACTTGCTTGTGTATTAAACTTTTTACCTATTGCATCATAACCTTGGCTATCGTGTATCAAGACACTTTATTTTACTGTTGACCAGATACAAAAACGTAAAAAATGCTGATCGATAACATTAAGTGACATATACCGTTTAGATCTTATAAATTCCAAAATACGCTGTTCAATATTTTGAATAACACCCGTACAGCCACCCCACATACCTGCAAGTATTAATTCCACATGATCTTTCGAGTCGTGCATAGTATGAAACCACTTTCCAGAATCAATCCACTCTTCAACTGCCATCTTTTCTCGATACGATAGAATAGAGTCAGCATCTCGTATCAAGAAATACGTTACATTCGGATCATCCATCACATAAAAACGCCAAAACCGACCTGGCAATTGCTTCATGCTTTCTGTTACAAAAATAACTTGTGCATTTAGGTCTATTAAACGATTAATCACATGTCTAGGAACGGTCTCATCCACATAAAAACGGCAACGCCACTCTGGGAAAATTTTTAAAGCACGTTGAGCATTTAAAACTGCATATTCACAGTAACGAACTTGACTACCAAATAAGGAATAACTAATTATATTTTCTTTAGGGTTATTTGAATTAAAAGCAGGTGCTTTCTTTTTAGGTAAAGCTAAAAAAGGCTCATTAAGCACTTCTTTCTTACGTCCTTCTACCGCTAAACGACCATATTTTTTTTGATCACGAACTTTCTTCAAATAGAAACAGACTTCAGTCAAACCATCATATAAATTAATGCTTACATTGTTGCCGCTCGCCTCTAATGCTTGCATGAAATATTGATAAGCACTTTCATAATCGCCCAACCGTAACACTGCAATCGCAAGATCACTTAAGGCTATAGGATGATTAGGTACTATATTTAACACCTCTCTAACCAAATGAGTTGCTTGTACATAATCATGTCGATCAAATGCTGATCTTGCTTGATGAGAGTAATCTAGTAGAACTTTGTTAAGCGTCTCTAATTGTTCTATTGGAACACCATTATTCATATTAAACTCGTTTCATTTATCTATATATTTTTAGAAATTTTGTTTTCACTAATTTTTAGTATATAAAGTTACGCATACTTATTTTTCATTATTCTAACAGAATTATTATGTTGTTAAGCAATTTAGAATCCGTTCCAGGTCATCAGATTATTCGCCAAATAGATGTTGTATATGGCAGTACCGTTCGTAGTAAACATGTTGGTCGTGATTTAATGGCTGGCTTAAAAAATATTGTGGGTGGCGAACTTAAAGGTTACACAGAACTTTTGGAAGAATCACGCCAAGAAGCAATGCAACGCATGATAGACAAAGCACAATCTTTAGGTGCAAATGCGGTTGTTGGTATTCGTTTTTCCACGTCTAATATTGCACAAGGTGCATCTGAACTTTTTGTATATGGTACAGCTGTTGTGGTTCAAACAGATACCCCTGCTATACCTAACCCATTTCCAACACAAGGTTAAATTGACATGGATGCTATTTTCTTAAAAATTGCGATCTTTGTTGTTTTATTTTCAATTGGTTGGGGCGTTGGTCGTCATATAGAACGCAAACATTTTAGAGAACTTGAGCAGCAAGAAGCACGTTTATCATACATTCTTATGGAAAATAGTCGCTTTAAAACTTGCGATGCTATGGGGCAACTCATCAGTAGCAATGCTGTGATCTCACATGATTATTTTAAATATGTGATTGCAAATATCCAAAATTTCTTTGGTGGCAGACTTACAAGTTATGAAAGCATTGTTGAACGAGCACGGCGTGAAGCCATTGTCCGTCTTAAACTTGAAGCAGAAAAAATGGGTGCAACGACAATTTTAGGACTTCGTTTAAGTACGACTGAACTTGGCATGCAAGGCGGTATGGTCGAAGTCTTTGCTTATGGGACAGCGGTAAAAAGTAAAGCTTAAGCTCACCAAATCCTCTCCTACAAGGAGAGGATTTTTATTGTTTTATTTCACTTTGGTTTTACGAATCATTTTATAAAGTGTGCTTGGTGATAAACGTGATACCCATGTTCCTAGCACTTCTTTTTGCCCACCAATCACAATATATTCTTGTCCTTTTAACAAAGCATTCACAGCAATTTTAGCAAAATGATCTGGCTCTAACCCATTTTCGATGACTTCATCTTGATGTTGTTGCGGCTGCCCTGCTCCATTTAAGGCATTAAATGACACATTCGTTTTGACAAAACCTGGGAAAATAACAGAAACATCAACCCCTTCATCTGCAACTTCCGCACGTAAGCTATTTGCCCACATATGAATTGCAGCTTTTGCAGCTGAATAAGTTGCACGATATTGCGTACCCAATAAACCTGCAACACTCGAAACAAATACAATTCGACCTACTTTTTGCGTTAAAAATGTAGGAAGAACAGTCTTGGTTAAATTGACTTGCGAAAAATAATCAATTTCCATGATTTTTCGCTCAGTTTCCATAGTTGTATCCGCAATTAACGCACGCTGACTCAAGCCCGCATTATTAATAAGCCAATCAATTTTCCCTTTTTCTTTTAATACCATGTCATACGCAGTTTTCACTTGAGCATCATCGGTCACATCCATCACAACAGATAAATGTCGATTTGGCTCTGTAAGTGTTAAACGTACTTTTTCTAATTCTGCTAAGCGACGTGCAGATAAAATAACCTGCGCACCACGATTCGCGCACTCAATAGCAAGAGCTTGCCCTAAACCTGAAGATGCACCTGTAATCCAAACAACTTTTTGCTCTAATTCTTGTGAAATTGTCATCATCAATTCTCCTTATCTTATATAGATGGCTGATCGGGATGTTCTAAAAAACTAAAAAAATGTCTTAACGATTTTTGTGCATTGTCAAAATCGAACTGTGTCGAAATTTTTTCGATTCGCTTATACCCTAACTGACTAGTTAACCGAATAACACCCGTTAAAGTTTTATCGACCACAAAATTAAATTTAAGTAGTTTTTTCGGTGTAAAAATAAGTTGATCAATTCCCAAATCAACAATCTGGATAAAAATTTCAAATGCAACAGCAACACTAAAAGTATCACCAGATTCAATGCGACTCATTATATGCTTTGCCTGTGACACCAGTTCAGGACTTACGCTATACGTTAAGAAATGCCTGCTATTAATGCGACACATATTATTTTGTAAATATTTCACTAAAGCCACTAAGCGCTCGTTACTAAAAAAGGCGATTGCCCAAGGCATATATTTTTTTAAATTTTCTTTTATTTGTTGCAACGTATTTTCCGACTCAAGATCTGAATGTGCACGTATTTTTGCTATTTCCCCAAAAACCTGATCAACCACATAACAAGACATATCTGCAAGAACTTGACCTAATTCTTGAGCAACACTTGCTGAATCGCCTTGTTTCAAGCGGTGAGCAATATTTTCAAACTGAGCAAACGTACTGTTTTCCACACCTAGAAAAACCACATTCTGCATAAAACTTTCCCTTCATTTCTTAATAATTATGATGTCCCTTCACTTATAGAATGTACAACATCTTGTACTGATTACAACACTATTCCAATTGCATACAGTTTGCATTTGGTTAAGCCCCCTCAGTTGCATTTTTTTTTGCTACAATAGACGCAATTTTTTATCCACTTTTGAACTGTTCGAACTATGACTGATTCAGCGCAAAATATCGCGACAACCTACGATCCGACTGAGATCGAGAAAAAATGGTACCAAACTTGGGAAGAGCGTGGTTACTTCAAACCGTCTGAAAAAGGCGAGTCTTTCTGTATCATGATTCCGCCACCAAACGTCACTGGTAGCTTGCACATGGGTCATGGTTTTAACAATGCCATTATGGATGCGTTGACTCGCCATAAACGTATGTCTGGTTTTAACACGCTTTGGCAACCGGGTACTGACCACGCAGGTATTGCAACGCAAATGGTTGTAGAGCGTCAGTTGGGTGCACAAGGTATTAGCCGTCATGATTTAGGTCGTGAAAAGTTCATCGACAAAATTTGGGAATGGAAAGAACAATCAGGCGGTACAATCACCCGTCAAATCCGTCGTTTAGGTTCATCTGTAGATTGGTCACGTGAACGCTTCACCATGGATGAAGGTTTATCAAATGCTGTAAAAGAAGTGTTTGTAAAACTACACGAAGATGGTTTGATCTACCGTGGTAAACGCCTTGTAAACTGGGATCCAAAATTACAAACGGCACTTTCTGATTTAGAAGTTGAGTCTGATAAAGAAGAAGCAGGTTCATTGTGGCACTTCAAATATTTCTTTGAAGATAAGTCACTTCGCACGCACGATGGTAAAGATCACATCGTAGTTGCGACAACTCGTCCTGAAACATTACTTGGTGATACAGCAGTTGCTGTTGCCCTTGATGATGAGCGTTATGCTGATTTAGTTGGTAAGAACATTATCCTGCCAATTACAGGTCGTGCTGTTCCTATCGTTAAAGATGAATATGTAGACAAAGAATTTGGTACAGGCTGTGTAAAAATTACCCCTGCGCATGACTTCAATGACTATGAAGTGGGTAAACGTTGCGAATTGCCAATCATCAACATCTTCAACAAAAATGCTGAAGTTCTTGCTGAATTTGAATACATCGCAAAAGCGGGCGAGCAAATTTCTAAAACGATTCCTGCACCTGCGGACTATGTTGGTTTAGAGCGTTTTGAAGCACGTAAAAAATTAGTAGAACAAGCTGAAGCTGAAGGTTGGTTAGACCAAATTCAACCGTATACGCTTAAGCCACCTCGCGGTGACCGTTCAGGTGTGATCGTTGAGCCACTTCTTACAGACCAATGGTATGTAAAAATTGCACCGCTTGCTGAACCTGCAATCAAAGCGGTGAAAGATGGCGACATCAAATTTGTACCTGAGCAATACAGCAACATGTACATGGCTTGGATGAACAACATTCAAGACTGGTGTATCTCTCGTCAATTGTGGTGGGGGCACCGTATTCCTGCTTGGTACGATGCGGAAGGCAATGTTTACGTTGGACGTAATGAAGACGAAGTTCGTGCGAAAAACAACATCCCTGCCGATGTTCAATTAGATCAAGATGAAGATGTACTCGATACATGGTTCTCATCAGGTCTTTGGACATTCTCGACTTTAGGTTGGACTGGCGACGCTGCGAAAGATAAAGAAAACTATTTCTTAAATACTTTCCACCCGACTGATGTGCTTGTGACTGGTTTCGACATCATCTTCTTCTGGGTTGCCCGCATGATCATGATGACCATGCACTTCATGAAAAATGAAGATGGCACACCGCAAGTGCCGTTTAAAACTGTGTATGTACACGGTTTGGTACGTGATGGCGAAGGTCAGAAGATGTCTAAATCTAAGGGTAACGTGCTTGACCCATTAGACTTGATTGACGGTGTTGACCTTGAAACTCTAGTACAAAAACGTACAACAGGTTTGATGAACCCGAAACAAGCGGCGAAGATTGAAAAATCAACCCGTAAAGAATTCCCTGAAGGTATTCAATCTTACGGTACAGATGCGGTTCGTTTCACATTCTGTGCGCTTGCAAACACAGGTCGTGACATTAAGTTCGATATGAAACGTGTTGAAGGTTACCGTAACTTTGCTAACAAAATCTGGAACGCAACGCGTTTCGTGATGATGAACTGCGAAGAACAAGTGATTGGTCAAGAAGTTCGCCAAGACCTTTGGGAGTTGCCTGAACAGTGGATCGTGAGCCGTCTACAAAAAGCGGAACAAGCAGTGCAAACCGCATTTGCAACCTATCGTTTAGACTTGGCTGCACAAGCGATTTACGAGTTTATTTGGAATGAATACTGTGACTGGTATGTTGAGCTAACCAAGCCTGTTCTAAATGACGAAAATGTATCGGTTGAGCGTAAAGCTGAAGTGCGTCGTGTACTTCTTTCTGTGATGGAAGCGTCTTTACGTTTGGCTCATCCATTGATGCCATACCTAACAGAAGAAATCTGGCAAACACTTGCGCCGAAACTGAACATTGTTGGCGAAACGATTATGCTTGCGCCATACCCTGTTGCTGACCAAGCGCTCATCAATGACCAAGCTGAAGCAGATATGCAATGGCTTCAAGGTTTGATTGGCGCGGTACGTAACATCCGTGGTGAGATGGGTCTAGGTAATGCTCGTTTGTTGCCTGTTCTACTTCAAAACACGACTGATGCGGAAAAAGCACAGATCGCACGTATTGAACCATTGTTTAAAGCCTTGGCTAAAGTTGAAAGTATTACTTTCCTTGCAGATGCTGAACAACCGCCATTGTCTTCTTCAAGTGTTGTAGGTCATGTCTCGGTATTCGTTCCAATGAAGGGTTTAATTGACCCTAAAGCGGAATTGGGTCGTCTACAAAAAGACTTAGACAAGGTTCAAAAACAGCATGACCAAATTGCAACTAAACTTGGTAATGAAGGTTTTGTAGCAAAAGCACCTGCTGCTGTGGTTGAAGGCGAGAAAGTGAAACTTGCTGAGTTTGCTGACCAGTTAGCGAAAATTAAAGCGAATATGGAGCAAATTGCGGCGCTGTAATGTGTTGTTAATTCAACCAAATTTGTAGTATAAAGGGCTGATTATTCAGCCCTTTATTTTAAATTCACTATACCAACATATATCCCCAAGAATATTTTATTATTTTATCTAGAAAACGACTATCATCATCGGATAAACAATATTTTGCACCAAATTTATCCTTAAATTCTTTTAGAAATTCTTGCGTGATAGTCATAAAATATTTTGGCAATTCAAAATGGCTTAAATTTTTTAAAAAATCATCTTCACCGTATAATTGATGAAGTAATTTTCTTGCTTCTTCAAGAGTCTTTTGTTGCTTAAAGAATGCCTCATTATTCTCATCAATTGTTTCAGGATCGGTTTCAACTAACGTTGTTCCATGTGCTAAAATATTTCTTAAACTAAATAAAATTTTTATCTTTCTATAAAGATCTTTATTAATTTCTTTACTTATATCAAATTTTAAAAAACCTGTATAAAAAGAGAATAATTTTTCAATACCACCCTCACTTTCTAAACGAATAAGAAAACTATCTAAAATATTTTCATATGATGATTTTCCAGTAGCTCCTTTTTTTGAGTTTTCTTCAATATGCCTATTAATCTCATTTCTTAAATTTTGAGATAATACGTACCTTAAAGCTCCCTCAATTATTGCAGCATTCAACGAAAGTAAAGGGAAGTTATATACATAGTTATCTATTATTTTTTCTTCTTTCTCAAAAGTTGGCATAAAACTAGCGTTAATTACATCCTGAGAGCTATCAATTTTCTTTGGTGTATTTTTTCTCTTATGCAAAAGAGCAAGTTGCTCATAACTGCGTAACAAAACTTGGTGAGTAGCTAAATTCAAATAAGACATTTTTACCCCTTGTAAAAGTAAGTTTAATCTTCTTATTCTACCCTCACCCCAGCCCTCTCCCATAGGGAGAGGGAGTTTCATTTGATTTGATACCTGCATGAATTTCGCAATGAAGTTCCCTCTCCTCTTAGGAGAGGGTTAGGGAGAGGTATTTTTTAATTCAAAACACACTCGCCACAAATCCTCCAAAACCACATCCGTCCGCCCCAACACATCATGATTCCAATACCGAACCACCGTTACACCCAACGCCTCTAAATACCTCGTCCGTTCAGCATCATATTCAATTGCATCATCTGTTCTATGTTGACTGCCATCCAACTCAATCACTAACCCAATTTCATGACAGTAAAAATCCACAATATAAGGCTTGATCACATGCTGACGACGAAATTTAAGATTCATAAAACGCTTGGCGCGAAGTATTTGCCACATGAGTGCTTCTGCATCTGTGGCAGTGTGGCGCATGGATTTGGCGAATTCTAATAGTTGGGAATCTATTTTCATTTTTGTTATTTCCCTCTCCCTAGCCCTCTCCCATAGGGAGAGGGAACGTTCATTGCGAATCTAATTGTGATTATTAAATTTTATACCAGTTACCATTACCAAATTTACAAGTTAAATCTGTTATGTAATGGATTTTTCCCTCTCCTTTCAGGAGATGAGCAGCACTGCTGCGCAAGGGAGAGGTGCTTTTAGAAGATCACAAAACTTGATGCTCCAATAACATCTCCAGCCCACTCTCTTTCACCATATACATCAAACGTTGCTTTTCAGCTTTCAACTGTTGCTTCACCGCTGATACATCCGCATCAATCTGCTTATACAACTGCTCAATATTCAATTGCCCTTTCGACTTTTGTACCGCAATTTTGGCTTTATTTGACCAAACCAATGAATCAATCAATTCCTGAATTTGCTTCTTTAACGACTGGCTTTGCACTTCTAAAGCCTGTTGGTAAAACTTCACTTGCTCTGTGCTTAAACCTTTATTTGAACCATTTTTACTTTGTTCTACTTCAAGTTGTAGTTTCAATAAAAAGAATAAATCTTCCTGTTCATAGGCTTCATTGGCACGTTGTAATAGCTCGGTTTTTCCCGCCTTTTTAGATTCATCAGGCTCACGGTCTGGGTGAATGATAGAAGCAATTTTTAGATACACGGTTTTTAACGATTGATTCACTAACTTTTCGGCTTGTGCTTGTTTATCTTGCTGACGTTTTAACTTGGCTTCTTCGCGTACTTGTTGGTATGGATCGCTATTCCAGTCTTCAAATTCATCGTCAGCTTGAACAGTTTCATGTTCAGATTCATCAAAAGTGTCTACAATTTTCTTCTTAGTTTTTTTCTTTTTATGTTCTACTGCCTGCATATAGTACGCATGCATTTTCTCGACTTCATCTATCTGCTTTTGAGTGAGTAAATGCGAGCCTTGTAGTAAGCGAGCTAAGTTTTGAACCTTATCTTCAATCGTTGCTGCATCTGTTTTACTAAAATGATAGAGATTTAAGCTATTCCATAAGGTCTGCATCTGTTCATACAACGTGTTGTATAAATCACGGTATGCAGGCATGAGTGCCTTTTGACTATATGCACGAATTTCATCTTTTGCATTTTGCCAAGCATTTAACAATAACTTTTGTTGTTCAATTTCATCAATCAAACAGTTTAGCTTTTTATGCTGTGGCGACACTTCAAGCACAGTTTGAGTAGCTGGTTTTAAAGCAAAAGACATAAGAATGCACAACATAAAATGTATATAAAATAATTATAATAAAACCGTTTCAATTCATGCTAATACTTGTATTATTTTTATATTAAAATTTACGATTTACACTTCAATTTGACCATTATTCACACTAGACTAGTCTAATAATAATACTTGGAATTTCTAAAATGCTGACACAGTCTGACTTAATTTTTAATCAAGAACTGGCCGCATGGGTTCAAGCTGTTGGATCGGTATTTGCCATTTTTGTAGCGATTAGTATTCCCCTTTATCTAAAACACCTAGAACAAAAGCAAAGTAAAACTCAGCAAAATCAACAAAAACAAAAATACTTTGTCACTTTATTACCAAGCTTGTATCGCATGCAACGCTATAGCGAAGAATTCAGCAAGCAAATTCAGCAACATCCTGAAAATAGTAAAAATATACTCCACACATTAGAAACAGAATATCTAGAACTAATTCCTGTGTTCTCTCAAGAACTGCATTTATTTGTTCATAGCCAAATTTATGATGCAAATCTCAATCAATTGGCTTTTGAACTTTTTCATTCAGAAGAAATTTTGGAACAACATTTATTGCTACCACAAGATCTAAAATTAGTCACTCATCAAGATCAGTTACTCAAAAATAGTCAGAACATTCAGCTCATCAGTTCAAAATTAATTCAATTTGTCGAAAATATTTATACCGATTAATTTTTACAATATTTGATTTTTCATTTTACAAATCAGTTAAATATTTTTCATTTTAACTATTGCATGTGTTATATATTTCATAGTACTAATAAAACAATAAATACATCACATAAAATTAAAATACGGTGAATTATGATCAACTACATCTTAAAAATAATTATTCCATTAATTATATACACACACTTTTTTTCCATTGCTATCGCAGGATCTTTAATCGGTGGTTCTAGTCAAATGACAACTTCAGGCGATGGTACTATTTGCACACTTAACACGGGGAGATCGACTACATCGACTACATCAAAAAATTATAATTGCATAATCGCTACCAACAATAATGCTTTTATTATCATGAATACTGCAGAATCAAATGGTTATCCAGATTCAACCAAATTAGATACAGCTATCAATAATGCGGCTAGCGATTCAATTGTTCTTGGCAAAAACTCACAAACATTAAATTCAAATGATGTTGCATTAGGTAATAATTCGAAAACCACTGCCGTAGTAGCAACAGCATCTTCGACAGTTGCAGGAAATACTTATAATCATGCTGGCAACAATCCAACGAGTGCTGTTGCTGTCGGTGAGTCGGGTAAAGAACGTATTATTCAATCTGTTGCAGCAGGTCAAGTTTCAGCAACATCTACAGATGCTGTTAATGGCTCTCAACTTTATGCAGCCTACGATGCAATTAACTCTATGTACCAAAGACAAATGGCTGGGTACGATTCGGAAATAAAACAAATTAATCAAAACATGAATGATCTAAAAGAAGGCGCATATGCTGGTATTGCTGGTGCACTTGCTGTTGGGAATCTACCACAACCTTCGTCACCTGGAAAAAATATGATTAGTGGTGGTATGGGGACATATAAAGGACATTCAGCGGCAGCATTTGGGTTTAGTTCAGTAAGTGAAAATGACAAAATAATCTGGAAAATAGGTGCATCTTTCGATAGTAACCGAAACTCAGGTGGAGCTGTATCAATGGGCTATCAATGGTAATCCAGCTAAATAAAACAGACAAAATTGACAGAATTAGTAAAAATAGTGAAGATTTTCTATACTTCCAAATAATTTATTAATACAAAAAAACGATAAGAATATTTATCTAATTCAAACTATGTTGTTCATTTAAAGTCAAAATCTACAAATTCGCACCTATTTTGACTGAATTTTAGCCCAAATATAATGGTTACAAAATGTAACAACCCCTCTGTAATGGTGTATTTGTACACAATTTTATGTATATTCAAACAATGATCTTTGAAAAATAATTGTCATGGAAGGCATATAAGTTAAGGGTTATTGCAAAAAAAATGATAACTTGATCACTATTTAGCCCCCAAAAATCCTTGAAATTATTTTTCTTGAGCAAAGTAGTGAATCTCGCATAAGATAAATACGGGTTACTTTTTGACAATATTAAATACATATTTAATACAAACTGTGTATTTAATAAAGCAAAACCAAAATAGCAATAATTATAGAAACGGAGTTTATACATGAAGTTCAAACACACTACCCTATCGGTTCTTTGTACAGGCGCATTAATGCTTGGTTTAAGCGCATGTAGCAATGACAAAGCTCCTGCATCAACAGAATCTGCTTCTTCAGATGCTACTGCTACTTCAGGCACATTAGAAAAAATTAAAAAATCAGGAACAGTTGTTCTTGGCTACCGTGACTCATCTATCCCATTCTCTTATATCGCAGACAACCCAACACAACCTGTTGGTTATGCACATGACTTACAATTAAAAGTTGTAGAAGCGCTTAAAAAAGATCTAAACATGCCAGATCTTAAAGTTCGCTATAACTTGGTAACAAGTCAAAACCGTATTCCATTGGTTTCAAATGGTACTGTTGACTTAGAATGTGGTTCGACTACAAACAATAAAGAACGCCAACAACAAGTTGACTTCTCTGTAGGTTTCTTCCAAGTAGGTTCACGCTTACTTACAGCTAAAGATTCAGGCATTAAAGATTTCTCAGATCTTAAAGGTAAAAAGCTTGTAACAACTGCAGGTACTACATCTGAACGCTATATCCGTCAACATGAAAAAGAATTAGGCATTGGCGAAATTATTTCTGCTAAAGACCATGCAGAATCATTCTTAATGCTTCAAAACGGTCGTGCTGCTGCATTCATGATGGATGATATCTTGCTTGCTGGTGAAAAATCTAAAGCAATTAATCCTGAAAAATGGGAAATTGTAGGTACTGCTCCAATTCAAGAAATTTATGGTTGTATGCTGCGTAAAGGCGATACAGGCTTCAAGAAAATTGTAGATGGTGCAATCACTGAAACTTACAAATCTGGCGAAATCAACGATATGTACAAAAAATGGTTCCAGTCAGCTGTTCCACCAAAAAATATCAACTTGAATTTCCAAATGTCTGATCAATTAAAATCATTGATTAGCAATCCACATGACCGAGACGAATAAGTTTTAAAATAATAAATGAATAAATACATCAGGCAAAAAGTAATTTTTGCCTGACTATTTGCGGAGTCATTATGAATTATAGTTGGAACTGGGGAGTTTTATTTCAGTCCACTGGCATTGGTAGTACAACCTACTTAGATTGGGTTCTTACAGGACTTGGTTGGTTAGTTGTAATTGCCATTGTTGCATGGTCTATTGCTATGGTGCTTGGTAGCATCCTAGGGATTATGCGTACTTTACCCAATAAAACTGCACGAAACATTGGTGCGGCGTATGTTACGCTTTTTCGTAACGTACCATTGTTAATACAATTATTTATTTGGTTCTATGTTGTGCCAAATTTTTTACCAGGTCCAATCCACACTTGGTGGGTCAGTGACTTAGGTGCAAATACTACTGCCCTTATTTCTGCAAGTATTGGTCTTGGTTTGTTTACGGCTGCTCGTGTATGTGAGCAAGTTCGTACAGGTATTGAAGCATTACCTCAAGGTCAGATTAATGCGGGTTATGCGATGGGCTTTAGCACATTCCAGTTGTACCGTTACGTTATTCTCCCTCAATCGTTTCGTACTATTTTACCGCCTTTAAGTTCTGAACTAACTAACTGCGTAAAAAATACTTCGGTTGCTTCTTTGGTGGGTGTATCTGAAATTATTTCTCAAATGAAAACAATCAGTGAATATACTCAAAATACCATCGAAATTTACACCTTCATCACCCTCATTTTCATTGTCGTTAACGTTTGCCTATTAAAAGGAATGTTAATACTTGAAAAACGCTTGCGTGTTCCAGGTTTAATTGCAGGAGATAAATAATGGAATGGCTCACTGCATTTTTAACTGACCTTCAATTATCAGCACCAGCGTTGTGGCATGGTTTTTCAATTACTTTAAAAGTTGTTGTTATTGCAACTGTGGGGGGTATCGCTATTGGTACAATCCTTGCGTTAATGCGACTATCTTCAAATAAAGTATTAAATTTCATTGCCCAAAGTTATGTAAATTTATTCCGTTCCATTCCTCTACTTTTAGTATTGATGTGGTTCTATTTTGCAGTACCGTTTTTCTATACTGCAATTACAGGAAATTATTTAGCAATCGATACTGCTTTGGTATCAAGTATTGTCGCATTCATGCTCTTTGAAGCTGCATATTTTTCTGAAATTGTTCGTGCAGGTATCCAATCTATCCCACGTGGACAAACAGCCGCAGCTCAAGCATTAGGAATGACTTATGGTCAATCTATGCGATTAATTATCCTCCCTCAAGCATTCCGTAAAATGACTCCTTTGCTATTACAGCAAACCATCATTTTATTCCAAGATTCAACGATGGTTTATGCCATTGGCTTGCTTGATTTCTTCCGTACAAACTATGTCCGTGGTGACCTTATGGCACTTCTTACGCAATACATTTTATTTGCGGGCTTGGTTTATTTCACTGTAAGTATGATCGCAACTTATGCCGTTAAAAAATTACAAAGGAGGTTAAGTGTATGACAGATAGTAAAGTAATGATTGACCTCCAAAATGTGAGCAAATGGTACAACAAAGACTTTCAGGTATTGTCTGATTGCACGACTCAAATTCACCAAGGTGAGGTTGTCGTTGTTTGTGGTCCATCTGGCTCAGGTAAATCGACACTCATTAAAACAGTAAATGGCTTAGAACCATTTCAACAAGGTCAAATTTTGGTCGATGGTGTTGCCATCAATGACCCTAAAACAGACTTAACTAAATTGCGTAGTCGCGTAGGCATGGTGTTCCAACACTTCGAGTTGTTCCCTCACCTTAGCATTACGGAAAACTTAACCATTGCTCAAATTAAAGTACTTGGTCGCTCTGAAGATGAAGCAAAGAAAAAGGGCTTAGCTTACTTAGACCGCGTTGGTTTAAGTGCACATGCCCATAAATTTCCTTCTCAACTTTCAGGTGGTCAACAACAGCGTGTTGCTATTGCACGTGCTTTAAGTATGGACCCTATTGCCATGTTGTTCGATGAACCAACGTCTGCTCTAGATCCTGAAATGATCAATGAAGTACTTGATGTAATGGTCGAGCTTGCTAAAGAAGGCATGACTATGATGTGTGTAACTCATGAAATGGGCTTTGCTCGTCAAGTTGCAAATCGTGTCATTTTCATGGATCAAGGAAAAATTGTAGAAGACTGTACAAAAGATGAGTTTTTCACCACAAAACGTAGTGATCGTGCTCAACAGTTCCTAGATAAAATTCTTCACTAATTGAATCTAAGCAAAAAAAAGCAGATCAAATGATCTGCTTTTTTTCACTCTTAAATTTATCTATTGCTTTATGTTTTTTAATTCACCTTTTTAAGTATTCTTTAAGGCTGTTTTTATTTAATACATCTTATTTATTTTCATTGATGTTATGAAAAATCTGAGACAATTTTCTTTATTACAAAGTGCTATTTTAATTACAAGCTTTTTCATTCTATGCCTTTATATACCTGTAGGTGGCACTTTAGATTTAACACTTATTTCACCGTGGATTGACTCAACGGGACAATTCCCTTTTAAAGATTCTTGGTCTTTAGCAACCCTCAATCATCGCTATGTTAAAAATATTATTATCTTAATCTACTGCTTCTACTTTTTTACGTGGATTACATCTTTCAAATTTCAAAAATTAAAGCCTCTACGCTATGAATATGCCTACTTCTTCTTTGCATCTATGTTATGTACTATTTTAATTGGCTTAATAAAAGCACATTCAGCACATGCCTGCCCTTGGGATATGACAACGCCCACAACCTCAGGTTTTACATGGTATTTTACGGCAACAGATGGTCATTGTTTTCCTGGTGGTCACGCATCAACAGGTTTTGCTTTAATGACAGGCTATTTTGTCTATTTAAAATCAAATACTAAACGTGCATATTTTTTTCTAATTTCAGGACTTATTCTTGGTTTTGCTATGGGGTGGGCTCAAATGATGCGTGGTGCACATTTCCTTAGCCACAACTTATGGACCGCTTGGATTACTTGGTTTATTAATTGTATAGTCTACATGTTCATTCAGTGCTATTACACGCTTAAACAAAAAAGTATGGCTTCAAATATATAGAGGAATGCTATTCACTCAAATCATGAGCTTATGTATATTTCTGTGACCTATACGCATATTTTAGTTAGAATACAATTTAATTGAATATACATAGAGCGAAATAGTGTCTGATATTTATGCTGATTTTTTGCAGGAAAATGCTTTAAAACAAGTAGAACCTGTCCAATCTTATAATATTAATAATCAAAAAGTTTGGTTAAAAAAAGCAGCTCAACGCCATTCAACTTGGATTTATCTCCCTTTACAATGGTTCTCTAAATTACTTGGTCTCAGTATGCTCGCACCTGTACCCAACAAAGGTGGAGAGGATGCAATCGCATGTGAAATAAACCGCATTCAAACTTTAAAAAAGCTAGGGGTAGCCGTACCTGATCTTCTTGCATCTCAAAACAATGCATTTTTATTAAAAGATGCTTCACCAAATGGCAAAGCAGTCATTCAGCTTGAAAGTGCTCTTTCCATTCAACCAACCACAGAGCAACGCTTAGCCTTATTTCATAAAGCAATTGATGCACTTGAAGATATCCACCTACAAAAAAGTTATTTAAGTGAAGCATTCGCACGAAATATTTTAGTAGACAGTGAACAAAACTTTTCTTTTATCGATTTTGAAACAGATCCTGGACAATATTTGAGCTTAGAGGACTGCCATACACGCGATTGGCTGTGCTTTATTTTTTCTACCTCTCATCGCTTTGAAGAGCATGAATTAGATCAAGCAGCGGAATTACTGGTAGATGCTTTAAGATTACATCCGCAAGCTTTCCAAGATATTTGTCGTGTTGGACGTAAACTGATATGGCTATTGGCAATAAAACCAGAAAAATTGGGCAACGATGGTAAACGTCTAAAAAAATGTATTTATCTACTAAAAATACTCAATAAAAAGCACTAATTTAAATAATTTACAAATATATGTTTAAATTTTAAAACGGGCAAAATACCCGTTTTTTTATCGCTTGATTGGTAATACAACCACAACTTTAAGCCCACCCAAAGTTTCACTTCTACAAAAATCTAAATGACCGCGCAAATGCTGAATGGCTTTATCAACAATAGATAAACCTAAACCACTTCCAATTTCAGCATGATTATGAATTCTGTAAAACCTTTTCTTTATATCATTGAATTTTGATGGATCAATCCCTGCTCCACTATCTTCAACAATAATGACAGCGTTATCTCCAGCTATTGAAACCGAGACATTAATAATGCCTTTTGGAGGGGTATATTTAATCGCATTATCAATTAAATTATAAACAATTGAATGTACCGCATGCTCTTGTGCAAAAATTTCAATTTTCTGTTGTTCATCCATGCCTAAATCAATTTCTTTTTGCAACGCAAACTGAATGAGTTGCTCAACACAACTAACAACAAGCTCATTTAGATCAAATAATCGTGATTCATCTACATTATAAACAGACGCATCTTGCCTTGCTAAACTCAACAACTGACTGACTAAATGCTGTACTCGAATAAGACCCTTACTTAAGTTTTTAATGGATGGATCATGAGGAAATTGTTGCAATAAAATTTCTGTCTGCAAATTTAACGCAGTAATAGGTGTTCTTAACTCATGTGCGGCATCGGCCGTAAACTGCTTTTGCTCTTGTTGTGATAATAAAATTCGCTCAAAAAGATGATTCATTTCTTGAATAGTGGGCGTAATTTCTACAGGATATTGAGTTGCTTGAATAGGCGTTAATTCATAAGCTCCCCGCTTAATTAATTCATCCTTAAAGTCATCTAAAGGTTTAAGATTTCTACGAATGAGCCAAATTAATCCCCATAAAGCAAAGGGTAAAAATAATACGTAAGGAATAAACATACTCAGCGCAAGCTCAAAAGCCAAACTTTGACGTACAGAATTTTGCTGACTCACCTGAATTTGAAGCTTATCCAATGGCAAAATATAAGTATGCCATTCATCTTGTTCCGTATTATGTGAATAAAACCCTTTTTCTTTAACAGGTCCTACCAATAAATTAAGCTTATCATTCACGTTGTCTTGTTGGTCATAAGCCCACACATCAACAAATAAATCTTCCTCATGATAATGCTTATGTACATCAAAATCGCTTCGTATTGGTTGAGGCTCATGATCTGCCACACGCTCAGCCAAATTTTGCATTTGGGCATCTATAATTTCATCAATTTCTTCAAGTGCAATTCGATAAGCAGAGTAAATTAACAAGCATCCGAGAACTACACTAAATACAGATACATAAACGATTAGGCGCTTTTTTAAAGAGTAATGACCTTGCATTTATGATTCCTAAAGTTGTCCCAATCTATAACCTAAACCACGAATTGTACGAATAAAATCCTTACCCAACTTATTACGCAAATGATGAATATAAACTTCTATAGTATTACTACTAATTTCCGTATCAAAATCATATAACTTATCTTCTAAATTACTTTTAGAAAAAATTTTATTCGGATGAGTCACCAAAGGTAAAAGAATCGCCCACTCACGATTTGAGAGTTCAAGATACTCTCCTTTAAACTTCACCAAATGCTGTTCAACATCTAAAACTAAATCGCCATATTTTAGAATATGACTATTTTCTAAAGTAGAATTTAAACTACCAGCTCGACGTAATAATGCAGAAATTCGAGCAAGTAACTCATCAAACTCATACGGTTTAATCAAATAATCATCTGCTCCTTGATTTAAACCCTCTACCCGATTATGTAGTTGATCTCTTGCAGAGATAATGAGCACAGGCAATTGAGCAAAGTTTTGTCGTATTTGTTTTAAAACCTGCATTCCATCCATCATTGGTAAACCCAGATCAAGCAAAACAATATCAAATTTGCGCTGTTGCAGATATTTTAATCCATCAATACCATTATTTACCCACTCCACTTCATGTTGATGATATCTCAATAAAGTTTGAGTGGATTCTGCAATCATAAAATCATCTTCAATGATGAGAATCTTGCTCATAATTTATGCTCTAGGTTTTGCATTACATTCATTAAACATATTTAGATTAGAGTTTAATACTTTTGTATTAATTCCAAGTAAAGATAACATTGTTGGGAATAAATTATCTTGACTAAATGGTTGATCTTTTTGCTGATTTAAACAATTCAACTCACCAAAAATTGATTTTTTCCATTGCGGTGAAAACCACATTAACATCGGAATATGTGTCTGTTGACTTGGTGCAATCGCATATGGAGCACCATGCAAATACAACCCTTTTTCACCTGTAGATTCACCATGATCAGATAAATACCAAAAACCAGTTTCATATTTATCATTTTGTTTAAGTGTATCAATTAATTCACTTAACACATGATCTGTATATAAAATTGTATTGTCATAAGAGTTAACTAAAGCCTCAGGCTTACACCCTTGAATCGCATTCGTTTCACACGTTGGTGTAAATTTTTTAAACTCATCTGTCGTACGTTTAAAATATGCTGGACCATGGCTTCCCATTTGATGTAACACGATCAAGCGTGGTGTTTTATCATCCGCAGGAATTTGAGCTATAAACTGATTCAAGCTATCAACTAATATTCCATCTAAACATTCACCAGAATCATCACACCATTTTTGTTTCAATTCTTTTGGAATTTCATATTGTTCAACCCGATCACACGCACCTTTACACCCCGAATTATTATCAATCCATGTCACTTTATATCCTGCGCGTTTAGCAATATCCAATAATCCTTCACGATGACTTGCCAATTCCTCATCATACGATTCTCTTGGCATACCAGAGAACATACAAGGCACCGAAACTGCTGTTGCTGTACCACATGAACTCACTTGACTAAAATTAACAATATCTTGTTTAGATAAATTTGGATTGGTATTTTTTGAATAACCATTAAGTGAAAAGCTTTCTGCACGTGCTGTTTCACCTACAACAAGAACCATCAATTTTGGTTGTTTGGTACCACCTACTTTTTCTGTCAAATGTGCATCTTCACCATAAGTCACCAATGGTAAATTCTTTTTAGGTGCCTTTTTATGAAAATATGATGTCGTTGATGCGATAGCATTCTGAGGTGAAATCATTCCTTTTAAGTCACGATTTTCACGGAATATAGATGCAAAGTCGATATAAAAACTAAATACTAATCCACCAACAACAGCCAAAGATGCAATGCTGTATATGAGCTTTTTTAGAAGTACTTTAAAGTTGGTCGCTTCTTTCTTTAATCGAATAAAACAGATCACAAAAATAGGGAAAACAATTACACCAATAACCCATGTTAAAAGGTGAAGTGACAATAAATCCCTCACTTCTTTTACATCGGTCTGCATCATGTTTTGGACTTGATCTGAAGTAATAATAACGCCCAGACTATTCACAAAATATGAACTAAATCCACCAATCACAATCAAAATAATTGCAAATATCTTGGCTGTCCATTTCCAAGAAAAAATTTGCATGATTAAGCTATAAAATGCAATCACAATACAAACTGTTGCAGCCATAAACAAAACTGCTTTAAAACCGCTATACGGCGTAAGCTCGCTGATTTTTTCATAAAAGCCAGTATTGAGAACAATACCTAGCCATAATGCAACCAATAAATTGAAAGTACCTAAGCTTATAGGTTTAATTTTATTTCTTAGCTGACATAATTTTGACTTTAAATTTTGCATAAAAATTCAATCACGGGGAAACCCAATGCCTTTAAAGTAAAAGTTGAAACTTAAAAAACACTTAAATTTGAAATATATTTATTCTTATTTAAGTCATTAATCGTATTTTTAAGTTTAAATTATTGATAAATATTATTTTTATAAAATTTACAATCACAGAATTAAATTATTAATCATATAATTTTTCTAATTTTGACCATTTTATAATAGGAATTATTGCAAATACTGCAATACCACATATTATACATAGATATAACTTATAACCTAATTCATCCCCCAATAAACCACTCAAACTATATAGAGCGCCACTGACAGTTGCCATAATAGCAACTTGGAAGGTGAAGTCAGTCCCTGCAAACTCTTTACGACTATATTGCATAATCAGCGTCAGCATCACCACTAAAAGCATGGAAGACGCCATATCTTCTATCGCATTCACACTATAAATTACCCATGGAGGAATATTTATATTTGCTTCAAATAAGTGCGCTAACCATACGTATGCCAATAAACTAAATACCTTTAAAACCGAAAAGCCCAGTAATGCCTGCACCCTAGAAATATACTTTAAACATAGTCCTGCTAATCCTGCACCCATCAACGCAGCGCAAGCACCTAGCATCGTGACATAAATACCAATTTGTGAAAAACTTAAACCGATATCAACCATTAATGGTTTTAATAATGGTCCTGACAGTCCATCTGCAATTTTAAAAGTAATTAAAACAATCAGCCATGACATCAACACTGGCGTTTTTGTAAAATATGATAAATATACTTTTATATTGCCCCATTCAAATTTGGTTTTATTATTTTGAGTTAACTTATCTAAATGCTTTGATTCTTTGGTGAATAAAATAGGGAGCGTATTTAAAGCCACTAAACCCGCCAAAACCCAAAATGTCATTTGCCAATTCAGCCAATCCAAAGCCCACAAAATAGTCCCACCACCGACAATAAAGCCCAATCTAGAACCCACAACTTGAAATGTATTCCCCCAATGTTGCTGTTCATTTTTTAAAACATTGACTGCCAAGCCATCGGTTGCGATATCTTGTGTTGCTCCAATTAAATTCATACTGAGCAAAACAACAAAAAATGCCAATAAATATGTAGGCTGATTTAAAGACTCTATTGGAATAAATGAAAGTGCAATGAGTACAAAAACAGTAAGTAGCTGTGTTGGAATAATCCACGTTTTGTAATGCCCAAATTTTTGATATCCAAATTTATCGACCAAAGGTGCCCAAAATATTTTAATTGACCATGGCAACATCAATAATCCAAAACCACCAATATGAGCGAGTGACACACCTTGTGCTCTTAAAATAACAGGTAAAGCATGTGTCATAAAACCTACAGGTAAGCCTTGTGCCCAATATAATGAAAACAAAATAAGATAAACATTACGTAAATTAGACATAAACTTCCTAAGTAAATGATATTTTTGTACTTATATCCGTATGACATATATTATTTTGCCAATGATCATCCTGATATTAAAGCTTAATATTTTTTATTAACATTCATTTTCTATTCTAGACAAAAATAATATGAAAAAATTTCCAACTTTACCGCCTTTAGTGCCACACAGAAATTCAAGCACTTATACACAGAGTTTCTTTAAAAAAGTCTTTCTTGCTCAAGGCTGGGAAATGCATGGTGAGTTTCCAAACTTAGCCAAAGCTGTTGCAATCATCTCTCCTCATACATCGAATGTTGATGCATGGCATGGTTTTTTAGCTTTATTAGGATTAAATATAAAAATTACAATTTTCGGGAAAAATACACTTTTTAAAACACCCCTCAAGCCAATTTTAAAATGGATTGGGGTTATTCCCGTTGTACGAAACTCTCCTCAGGGACAAACGCAACAAATTGCCGATATTATTGCAGCTAAAGAGCAAATATGGATCGGCATGGCGCCTGAAGGGACTCGTAAAGAAGCTGAAAAAATTCGGAGTGGTTTTTATCATATTGCTCATGCAGCGCAAATTCCAATTGTTATGTTTGCATTTGATTATCAAAATAAAATAATTAAAATTTTAGGCACATTTGAAACAACAGGCGAATATGAAAAAGACTTAGAAAGCATATTAAACGCTTACGAAGGTAATTTTTCACCTAAACATGAAAAATGGTTAGCAAAGCCGTTACAAAAGCATTGGAAAAAAGACTAGCAAAATAGTCTACTTTTTGGTGATATGTGCTCATTATTTGTTTAATTTATTTTATATTCAATTTATGAAGTTATTACATCTCCCTCTCCTTGCTGTACTTGGCTTAAGCCTATTAGGTTGTGATAAAGCAACAAAAACACCAACTCAAACCACAGCAATCAAAGCTCGTGAACCCGTTATTGCACTTGCGCTTGGCGGTGGTGGTGCAAAAGGCTTTGCTCATATTGGTGTCATAAAAGTACTTGAATCTCATGGTATTAAAGCCAAAATTGTAACGGGTACCAGTGCAGGTAGCTTTGTTGGTAGCTTATATGCAAGTGGAAAATCTCCATATCAATTACAGCAAATCGCATTAAACTTCAAAGAATCTGATATTCGTGACTTAACACTGAATCGACAAGGCATTTTATTAGGTCAAAAGCTGCAAGACTATGTCAATAAAAATGTTGCCAACAAACCTATGCAACAATTTCCAATTCGCTTTGCTGCCGTGGCTACACGTTTAGATAATGGTAAAAAAGTTGAGTTTATTAAAGGTAATACAGGGCAAGCTGTTCGCGCATCTTGCAGTATTCCAAACGTATTTGTACCTGCCACTATTGCAGGCGTAAAGTATGTTGATGGTGGATTGGTTAGCCCGATCCCTGTAAAAACAGCTCGCGATATGGGTGCCGATATTATTATTGCAGTCGATATTTCTGCACGCCCTGAAGGGGGTAAAGCCACAAGTATGTTTGGTTTACTTGATCAAACCATCAATATTATGGGGCAACAAAGTATTAATGAAGAACTCAAACAAGCCAACATTGTTATTCAACCCAAAGTTGGACATATAGGTACACTCGACCTAAAAGCAAGTCATGAAACCATTTTGGCTGGAGAGAAAGCGACTCAATTTAAAATTCATGCAATTAATAAAGCCATTGCAGATTTTAAAAAGTCACCTGCTGCATTAAAACCTGCACCTAAAGCGAAATTTTAAAATCAAGAAATTTGTTATATCCACATAGATTTTCATCTGTTAAATTGATATAGATGATTTTTCATCTATATCAAACATTTCCTTATTCATTACTAATACAAAGAGAAAATGTATGGAATTTATCTTGGAACCGTGGCATTGGTTCGTATTAGGTGTAGCTTTAATTCTCTCTGAATTATTGCTTCCAGCATTTGCTGCACTTTGGTTTGGCATTGGTGCAGTTTTAGTTGGTATCTTGCTTTGGCTATTTCCATCTATGGGGCAAGTTGCTCAACTAATTACATGGATTATCCTTTCTGTTCTTGCAACCGTGTTTTGGTTTAAATACATCAAACCTCTTTCTACAGATAAAACTAAAGCTGGGTTATCTCGTGAAGCCACCATTGGTCAAGTTGGAATGGTTATTCAGACTAATTTAGAGCATGACCAAATTAAAGTCCGATTCCCTATGCCTATTTTAGGTGCAGATGAGTGGAATTGCCGCACTCAATCTTATGTACAAGTGGGTGACCGTGTTCGTGTGATCGATATTTTGGGTAACGATTTAGTTGTTCAAGCACACACTAGCAATTATGAAAATGAAAAAGTGAGTAAATAAAATGGCAGCTGGTTCTATTATTGTTTTAGCATTTTTAGCCTTTGTTGCAGTAACAATTTTTAAAGGTGTTCGCATTGTTCCGCAAGGTTATAAATGGATTGTACAGCGTTTAGGTAAATACCACACAACACTTGGTCCTGGTCTAAACTTTGTTATTCCTTATATTGATGAAGTTGCATATAAAGTAACAACAAAAGACATCGTACTTGATATTCCATCACAAGAAGTGATTACACGTGATAATGCTGTTTTATTAATGAATGCCGTAGCATATATCAACTTAACCACACCTGAAAAAGCGGTTTATGGTATTGAAAACTACACATGGGCAATTCAAAACATGGTTCAAACGTCACTACGTTCAATTGTAGGTGAAATGGACTTAGATGATGCCCTATCTTCACGTGATCATATTAAAGCGAAACTAAAAGCTGCTATTTCAGATGATATTGCAGACTGGGGTATTACGCTTAAAACTGTAGAAATTCAAGATATTAAACCATCTCATACTATGCAATCTGCCATGGAAGAACAAGCGGCTGCAGAACGTCAGCGTCGTGCAACAGTAACCAAAGCAGACGGTGAAAAACAAGCAGCAATTCTTGAAGCAGATGGTCGTTTAGAAGCATCTCGTCGTGATGCAGAAGCTCAAGTTGTATTAGCAGAATCATCACAACGTGCAATTGAAATGGTGTCTTCAGCTGTGGGTGATAAAGAAATTCCTGTTGCTTACCTTTTAGGTGAACAATATGTGAAAGCAATGCAAGACATGGCGAAGTCAAACAATGCTAAAACTGTTGTTCTTCCTGCCGATGTATTAAATACGATTCGTGGAATTATGGGTCGTAGTAACTAAATTCAAAGATTTTTCACACAATATGGGTAGCAAATTTGCTACCCATATTTTTTTTACTTACGATAAAGCAGCAATTATTAATAAATTACGTATAAAATAACACTTTATTTTTTGTTTTATATATGACTAAGAAGCAAGTTTTAAGTGAACTTAACTAAAAGCCTTACAAAATTCATCTTAAAGCAATGTTTCAATTCATCCTGACATGGACATAGTTATGAATTTAAATCCCACAGTTATTACCTTCTTATTTTACATTGTCGCCATGGTTTTCATTGGCTTAATGGCATACCGCGCAACAAGCAACTTCTCTGACTATATTCTTGGTGGTAGACGTTTAGGTAGTTTTGTTACCGCGCTTTCAGCAGGTGCATCTGACATGAGTGGCTGGCTACTTATGGGTTTACCAGGTGCTATTTACCTTTCAGGTCTTTCAGAAGCTTGGATTGCTATTGGTCTAATTATTGGTGCTTGGATCAACTGGTACTTAGTTGCAGGACGCTTACGCGTACATACCGAAGTACAATATAACGCTTTAACGTTGCCAGATTACTTTGCCAACCGTTTTAATGACAATAAGAAAATTTTACGTATTGCATCAGCAATCATCATTCTTATTTTCTTTGCTATTTATTGTGCTTCTGGCATGGTAGCAGGTGCTCGCTTATTCGAAAGCATGTTTGACATGTCTTATAGTACAGCTTTATGGATCAGTGCAATTGCAACCATTAGTTATGTATTTATTGGAGGCTTCTTAGCAGTAAGCTGGACTGATACGATTCAAGCAGGCTTAATGATTTTTGCACTATTACTTACTCCAATTGTTGCATTATTAACATTCTCCGACCTTTCTCAAGTGACTTTAGCGCTTGAAGCTGCGCGCCCACAAGCAATGAACATTATGGGTGATTTAAGCTTTGTCGCTATTATTTCATTACTTGCTTGGGGTTTAGGCTACTTCGGTCAACCACATATTCTTGTCCGCTTTATGGCAGCTGACTCTGTAAAATCTATTCCAAATGCACGTCGTATTGGTATGACATGGATGATTTTATGTTTAGGTGGTGCAGTTGCTGCAGGTTTCATTGGTATTGCTTACTTCCAACAAAACCCTGAATTGGCAGCAGTTGTAAATGCAAACCCTGAAACTGTATTCATGGAATTAACAAAAATTTTATTTAATCCATGGATTGCAGGTGTTGTGTTAGCTGCAATTTTAGCAGCTGTTATGAGTACTTTAAGTTGCCAATTACTTGTATGTTCAAGTACCTTAACCGAAGACTTCTACAAAACCTTTATTCGTAAAACGGCATCTCAAAAAGAATTAGTTTGGGTGGGCCGTTTAATGGTTCTACTTATTGCTATTCTTGCAATTTGGTTAGCAGGTAACCCTGAATCTAAAGTACTTGGTTTAGTTGCTTATGCTTGGGCTGGTTTTGGTGCTGCATTTGGTCCACTCATTATTTTATCGTTGTTCTGGAAACGCATGACTTTAAATGGTGCTTTAGTTGGTATGGTATCAGGTGCTGCTATTGTTATTATCTGGAAAAACTTCTTCGGAGACACGGGTCTTTACGAAATTATTCCAGGCTTTATCTTCTCATTCATTGCCATTATTGTCGTGAGTTTATTAGATAAAGAACCTAGCCAAGATATTACAGATCGCTTCAATGAAGCTGATCAGTTATATACTGATGCAATGAAATAATTCAGCATCCATTATTCAGACATAAAAAAGCCAGTTTTAAAACTGGCTTTTTTATACTCTATTCAAATGCACTCTATCACATGCCTCAATAGGTAAACGCTTAAATTTAAACTATTCAGATTTATGTTCTATCATACCTTTTAAATAATTTTTTCTGGCTTTCTTAAAGCGTCTTGCAGGCCATGTCATAATAAACCTTGCACCACCTAGTGATGGGCTTGAATCTACCTTAACCTCTCCACCAAACCAATATGCAATACGGCTGACAATTGAAAGTCCCAAACCATATCCACCCGATGCACGTGTACGGCTGTCATCTAAACGCGAAAATGCTTCGAAAACTCGTGCTCGATCTTGCTCAGCAATACCCGCACCATCATCTTCAACACAAATATACGCCTTACCATCACTATTAATACCACCGCTTAGCACAACCTTATCGTCACAATAACGAACAGCATTGCCCACTAAATTTTGTACTACACGATGTAAATAGCGATGCTCTGCATCTACCACTAAAGACTCAGCTGGTGCTTGTAACACAATTTCTTTTTTCGTTTTTAATGCTTCTGTTTCTGTCACCACTTGCTCTAAAACTTCAAGCAGAACAATCTTTTCAAAATCAAATGATGGTGTACCCTGCTCCAATTTGGCATAGGTCATAATTTCATCAATAAGATTATTGAGTGCTTCAATGTCTTTATCAATCATGTCTACTTGTTGCAGACGACTATTATAATCATCATCTTCTGCAAGCATTTCTAGACCAAAACGAATTCGAGCAACGGGCGTTCTTAACTCATGTGATACAGCACGCATCAATTCACGTTGTGATTCAATTAAGCGCTGAATATGATCTGACATATTGTTATAGCTAGAAGCCAAACTTGCCATTTCATCTGAACCTTCCACAGGAAGTCGAATACTCATATCCCCTGCTTTCATTCCATTTAAAGCCTGATTTACCTGTCTCACTTTACGCTGCATAGGTATAAGTAAGCCATAAACACCCAGACTTAAAACAAACAAACTTAGCAAGGTAATACCAGCCGCCAATTGGAATGGCATCCAGTTAAACAGCGGAATAGGTCCTAAAACTAAAACTTGTGAATGCGAGTTAGTCATAGGCGATACAATTGAAACATTGGTACCACGCGTACTCGCATTATCACGATACAGCACAATACTATGATCTAAACGTAAACGCCCAATCTGTTCAGAATCTAGAGGCAAGTTTTGAATATTTTCAATACTTACAGGATATGAAAATCTAGTTTGAAGCTTTTGTAGATATTCTTTTTCTTGTCCAGGGTAATACACAAGATAATCCATAATGAAAACAGGTAAAGCTTTCATTTGGCGCTCATTAAAACTATCTATACGGATATAAATATAATGATTTGGATTATCTTTAACACCTAATATGACATAAGTAACAGCATTACTCGCATCATAACGGACAACTGCTTTTTGCTCATCTATTCGCTTTTTCTCTGTTCGAGTTAAGCTAATTTTATCTGCATCTACAAAATATATCGGTAGTTGCAATAAATCAGATGCATCAGAAATCCAGTCTAACTTTTGTTGCTGATTAGCCTGTCGATCAATACCTTCGGTAATAATGTAAGAAAGACCATCAGTTAAAGACTCTCTATATTCTTGCGCACGTTGATAGTTAATGATCTGCACCAATAGGTAACCAAAGAGTGCGACCAAAACTACCAATATGACTAAACCGCCATATATGCGCAAAAATATACGGTGTTTAAACACGAGAGCGTCCTATGCTAGACCAGATAAAGCTCATTTACTTACATACCATTTGTTTCTTTTACGAATAAATATCCTTTACTACGTACTGTTTTAATACGTTTAGGATTTTCAGGATCATCACCAATTTTTGGACGAATACGTGAAATACGAACATCAATTGAACGGTCTTGACCATCGTACTCAATACCACGTAAACGTTCGAAAATATCTTCACGAGATAAGATACGACCTGCATTTGAAGCCAATAACCATAGCAAATCATATTCAGCACTTGTGAAGTCAACAAGTTCACCATGTAATGTCACTGAACGACCACCATTATCTATGACTAAGTCGTCAAATTCGATGCGTTGAGCAACTTCATCTTCTGGTGCTTTGTCTGTACGACGAAGTAATGCACGAATGCGCGCTAAAAGCACACGTGGTTGAACAGGCTTAGCAACGTAATCGTCTGCGCCCATTTCTAGACCAAGAACTTGATCCATATCTTCTGTACGTGCTGTAAGCATTAAAATAGGTTGATGATAATGCGGACGTACTTCACGACAAATGGTTAAACCATCGGCACCAGGTAACATCACATCAAGCACAACCATATCTGGTTGCTCTGCAATAATTCGACGAATGGCACGGTTGCCATCTGGTTCTACCCCAACTTCTAGTCCATTACGGATTAAGTATTCTTGAGTCAGACGCGCAAGACGCTCATCGTCTTCAACAATCAAAATTTTAGGTAACTTTTCTTCTTGGCTCATTAGATGCCCCTTTATTAGTCATAACGTATTCTTTATAAATCCAAGAGATACGCTTAAATATATCACTGCAATATACACACGTTTACATTGTAAACAAGATTCTGTTCACGAAACAGATACATCAAAGTAGCAATTTGTTATATTTTTTTACGTATTGGATTATTTGAAATTTTCATTTTATGACAATTTTTCGCCTCAAAAAATAACACAAAAAGTTACAATTAGTATTAAATTTGATCTATTTCATTGTTTGATCAGAAACTGTCTGCTTGTTCTAAACCTTTTTTAGTTATCCACAAGTTTATCTATAAGCACTTAATCTCAGCTTTGCTATGCTATGCCCTTGTGCCATAAGGCATCATTAAGCAATACAAAAATTATGGATTTTTTTGTAAATAAAGATTAGAAAAGCAAGAAAGAAAAAAGAGAAATGTCAATATTGATCTAAGCTATTTTTTCCCGTATCTTGTGTGTAAATCAAATCTAAACCACTAAGTCTTGTGTTTATCCCTCATACACTGTGGCCTATTTTCTGCCCAGTTCAAATGGTCCATAAACATAAAAATAGATGACATATGGAGCTATGCTGACAATGAGCGTAATCACATCAACACCCGGTCAAATTCAGGTGATTAAACGCACTGGCGATGTTGCTGCTTTTGATGCAGAAAAAATTGCCGTTGCGATTGGTAAAGCTTTTTTAGCAGTTGAAGGTCAACAGAGCACAGACTCTAGCCGCATTCATGATCGTATTTCTCAGCTTACAGAAATGGTATTAAATACCTTCAAGCGTCGTTTGCCTTCTGGCGGTACTATTCATATTGAAGAGATTCAAGACCAAGTAGAACTTGCGCTTATGCGTACTGGGGAACAAAAAGTTGCACGTTCTTATGTTATTTATCGCGAACAACGCGCTGAAGCACGTAAGCAAACAAATGCACACCACCATCCTACATTACAAATTACGGGAACAGATGGTCAGCTTGCACCTTTAGATTTAAGCCGTCTTCAAGCGACTATCGAAAAAGCAAGTGAAGGTTTAGAAGGTATTGACGTTCAAGCGATTATCGATGAAACAGTTAAAAACCTTTATAACGGTGTAAAAGCGACTGACATCTCTACAACAATGATGATGGCAACGCGTACTCGTATTGAACAAGAGCCAAACTACACCTATGTAACAGCTCGTTTGTTACGTGACAACTTAGTTGCAACAGGTCTTGAGTTCTTAGGTCTTTCGACAGAAACTTTAGAAAATGATGCTTTAGAAACATTCTTGAAAAAAGGTGTTGAACTTGAGCTTCTTTCTCCAGAATTATTAAAATTTGATCTTGCTAAATTGGCAGCAGCGATTCAACCAGAACGCTCAAACCAATTTACATACTTAGGTCTTCAAACTTTATTTGACCGTTACTTCATTCACTCTGATGGCGTTCGTTTTGAATTACCGCAATTATTCTTCATGCGCGTTTCAATGGGCTTGTCATTAAATGAAGAAAACCGTGAAGAACGTGCAATTGAGTTCTATAACTTATTATCTAGCTTTGATTACATGGCTTCTACGCCTACGTTGTTCAACTCAGGTACTTTACGTCCTCAGCTTTCTAGCTGCTACTTAACAACCATCGCAGATGACCTTTACAACATTTATGGTTCTATGCGTGACAATGCCCTTCTTTCTAAATGGGCAGGTGGTTTAGGTAATGACTGGACGCCTGTTCGTGCATTGAACTCGTACATCAAAGGTACAAACGGTAAATCACAAGGTGTTGTTCCATTCCTTAAAGTGGCAAACGATACTGCTGTTGCGGTTAACCAAGGTGGTAAGCGTAAAGGTGCAGTTTGTGCATACTTAGAAACTTGGCACTTAGACATCGAAGAATTCCTAGAGCTTCGTAAGAACACTGGTGATGATCGTCGTCGTACACATGACATGAACACAGCGAACTGGGTTCCTGACTTATTCATGCAACGTGTATTTGAAGATGCTGAATGGACTTTATTCACACCATCTGAAACGCCTGATCTTCATGATTTAACAGGTGCTGAGTTTGCTGAGCGTTATGCACACTACGAAGCAATTGCTAAAGAAACTGACATGCTTCATAAGAAAGTACGTGCTAAAGATTTATGGCGCAAAATGCTTTCTATGTTGTTTGAAACAGGTCACCCATGGATCACATTCAAAGACGTTTGTAACTTACGTTCACCGCAACAACATGTTGGCGTAGTTCACTCATCTAACTTATGTACAGAAATTACGTTAAATACAAATCAAGATGAAATCGCAGTTTGTAACTTAGGTTCAATTAACCTTGTCCAACACGTTCAAGGCGGTGTTTTAGACCGTGAAAAACTTGCTCGCACAGTAAAAACTGCTGTTCGCATGCTAGATAACGTAATTGACATCAACTACTACGCTGTTGAACAAGCTCGCAACTCGAACTTGAAACATCGTCCAGTTGGTATGGGTATCATGGGCTTCCAAGATGCTTTATACGAAATGCAAATTGCTTACGGTTCAGATGAAGCGGTAGATTTTGCCGATGAGTCTATGGAAGTGATTTCTTACTACGCAATTTCAACATCTAGCGATTTAGCTGTTGAGCGTGGTGCTTATGAAACATTTAAAGGTTCATTGTGGGATCAAGGGATCTTACCAATTGATTCTTTAGACCTTGTTGCTAAATCACGTCCTGAACGTATGTTCGAAGTTGACCGTACAACTCGTTTGGACTGGGATACTTTACGTACTAAAGTTCAAAAAGATGGTATGCGCAACTCAAACGTAATGGCGATTGCTCCTACTGCGACAATCTCTAACATTTGTGGTGTTTCTCAGTCTATCGAACCGACTTTCCAAAACCTTTATGTAAAATCTAACCTTTCAGGTGAATTTACAGTGATCAACCCGTACTTAGTACGTGCGTTAAAAGATCGTGGTCTTTGGGATTCTGTAATGGTGAACGATCTTAAACACTTCGAAGGTTCTGTTCAGAAGATTTCTCGTATTCCTGACGAATTAAAAGCAATCTTCGCAACTGCATTTGAAGTTGAGCCACGTTGGATTGTTGATGCTGCATCACGTCGTCAAAAATGGATCGATCAAGCACAATCTCTTAACCTTTACATCTCTGGTGCAAATGGTAAGAAATTGGATATGACGTACAAAATGGCGTGGTTACGTGGTCTTAAGACAACGTATTACCTTCGTGCATTGGGTGCAACTTCTGCAGAGAAATCTACAATTAACACTGGCGCATTGAATGCTGTTAAAGCAACAGCAACTGCTGCTCCTGTTGTTGCAGCGCCTGTAGTAGAAGCAACGAAACCTGAAGCTGTTGAAGAAGAAGGTTTTGGTCAAGCAGCTCCAGTACCGATGGCTTGTTCAATTGACAATCCTGATTGTGAGGCTTGTCAATAATTAGATAATCCTCCCCGACCCTCCTTTTTAAAGGAGGGAGAAAAGTCCCTCTTTCTTAAAGAGGGATTTAGGGAGATTAAAAAATACAAACAAAGGAAACACTCATGGAACATATGACGCATAACTACATGTTAGGGCTCGTTGCCTTGGTTGTTTCCTTTATTGTCTTGTTTTACATCCCACTGGGTTACATTTGGGTAAAAGTAAGAAAACAACAGCGTAATCAAAATAAGTAGCGTGGAACTTTGCTTGTTTTCGAACAAGATTAAAACAAAGTTTGGTAAAACTTAATTTTGCTTACACAAATTAAGCGTATAGTAGGGACATCTCAACTTCGTAAGTTAGATGTCTAAATAAAAGATATAAAGCAACGAAGAGAGAATTAATATGTCTATCCTTAGTTGGGACGATTTCGAAGATGATGAACCGAAACAAACTGCATCAACACAGCAGTCTGCGCCCGTCGAACCGCAAAAAGCGACTGATTCGCAAGTGGTATCTCATGCAAGCAACAAATCGTCGAGTGTGGCAGCTCCACAACTCACTCGAACCGTTGCAAGCCGATCAACAGATCCAGCCGATCCGTTGGCAAGAGCATCTAACGCTCTAGAAACTTTAGATGTTGCACCTGGCTTAGAAGAGCTTGAAATGGGTGCTCAGCGTGTACAAGTTGATGATAAAGCAATGATTAACTGTCGTGCTGACTTGAACCAGCTTGTACCATTCAAATACGAATGGGCTTGGCAAAAGTATCTAGACGGTTGTGCAAACCATTGGATGCCTCAAGAAGTTAACATGAACCACGATATCGCACTTTGGAAGTCTGAAAATGGCTTAACTGAAGATGAGCGTACTATCGTAATGCGTTCTTTAGGTTTCTTCTCTACTGCCGATTCTTTGGTTGCAAACAACTTGGTTCTTGCAATTTATCGTCATATTACAAACCCTGAATGCCGTCAGTATATTCTTCGTCAAGCATTTGAAGAAGCAATTCATACTCACGCTTACCAATACTGTATCGAATCTTTAGGTATGGATGAAGGCGAAGTCTTCAACATGTACCGTGAAGTACCGTCAGTAGCTCGTAAAGCGGCTTGGGGCTTGAAATATACTCAGTCTTTAAGTGATCCTACTTTCCAAACGGGTACACCTGAAAACGATCAAATCTTACTTCGTAACTTGATTGCATTCTATTGCGTACTTGAAGGTATTTTCTTCTACTGTGGTTTCAGCCAGATCTTGTCTATGGGTCGTCGTAATAAGATGAACGGTGTTGCTGAGCAATTCCAATACATTTTACGTGATGAGTCTATGCACTTGAACTTTGGTATCGATATGATTAACCAAATCAAGATTGAGAACCCTCACCTTTGGACTGCTGAGTTCCAAGAAGAAATCATTCAAATGATTCTTGAAGGTACTATGCTTGAAATCGAATATGCACGTGACACTATGCCACGTGGTGTATTGGGCATGAATGCTGCGATGATGGAAGAATACTTGAAGTTTATTTGTAACCGTCGTTTAAGCCAATTGGGCTTACCTGAGCAGTTTGCTGGTGTGAATAACCCATTCCAGTGGATGTCTGAGATGATGGATTTACGTAAAGAGAAGAATTTCTTCGAAACTCGTGTGACGGACTACCAAACTGGTGGCGCGTTAAGCTGGTAATATTTAGTATCGTCACGCGACACAAGGTTTGTCAAAAACGACACATTGTTTGTCAAAGAACGACGCATTGTTTGTCAAAAAAAATAGAGCCTTAATGGCTCTATTTTTTGTCCAACTCTAAATTAGAGTTTCCAAATATTTATATTCACTTGAGTCCAGAGAAAAACAAGAAGTTAAATTATCAAATGCTAGTATGCTAATATTTCCATCTAAACTTTTAATTATTCTAATTATATTATCTAATAATACTTCAGAAGAACAAGTTGATGAGTTCAACTTTTCCATTAGGTCTTTGTACTTAAACCACAAAGCTTCGTGTACGATACTTATCGAAGTATCTATATCTTTTATTACTTCCCTTCTCAACCCACAATAAATAAACCAAGTTTCAACAATTTTTTGTGGATCAACTAAAGGATTAAATTCCAATAGTTTACTAATGAGGCTCAATAAAGCATCAGATGATAAATTATGTATATCAACACAATTAAACATATCTAAAAATAACTTTTGTTTAGACCTAAAATCAGTATTTCGACTAATCAAATTATCAAAAATTAATTTAAAATGAGTATTCTCATAACTTAAAACATCTGGTAAACCTAAATAATAGTTAATAGTTTTTCCAAGCAAATCCGCCCCTAAATTTATATCAACAATTCCAAGAGAAAAGCTATCTACTATTTTTTTATAGAACTCATTGTCATTTAAAACATCTTTATCATAAAGAAATTCCAATATATTAAAAACATTCCCGAATAAAATATTTGGATTCTTTTCCTGTATAAACCAAGTCAAATATAAGTCATCGGTCAACAGCAAACCTTCTTTATCCTTTAAAGCATAGTCATATTTAAAAAAAGTTGCCTCATCATCATTAATTAATTTTAATTTTTCTATATTATTTTGGATTGCTTTTAAAATTGAACCAGATATCTGACCATTAATAGATATTGGTTCATGAGTACTCAAATTTATCTTTTTAAACACTGAATCAACAATAGAAAACTTTGGCAATACTTTTAAAAATTCATCTAGCATATTTAAATCATTTAGAATTAATAATGATGTTTCCTCAAATAAAATAGTATCCGAAGTATCAATCAATTCTTTGAACTTACTTTTTTCCATCTGAGGAGCATGTATGACTCTAAACTCCAACTCTTCCTCTTTAGAACATTTTGATAATACCCATGTGGTATAAACATCTCGTGTATTCTGCAAATAATGTCCACGCATGAAAAATGGTATAGGAAGCTCCCTATTTCTTAACTTTTGTTTATTACTCTCCCAAAGTTCTTCTTGCTCTGCAGTAACTCCTGTTAATTGCCTTAAAGCCGTTAATAAAGATTCAGCCCCTTCCTCAGCATCTACATTTGCTCGTCTGAGAACTGTTGAATTAGGAAAGGTAGCAAAATATTTATTACATCTTTCTTGATAATTCTTAATTTGTTCATCATTTTCAAAAGGAGCATATAACATACATAGTTGTAAATAATCACCTTCTTGTTCGCAGTTAGTTGGGTCTATTAAGGTACCGTATTTTAAAATTGCAGTCTTAAGCTTTGAGTCATATTCAGATCTATTAATATAGACAGCGATAAGACGTCTAACAGTTAAAATTATATTTTGAGTATGAGTTGAATTGGATAGATTTTCTTCAAGAAAATCAACCACATTATCAATTAGACCAAGTGAAAGAGATAAAGAAATAAAAAATTCTTGTTCTTCTCTGCCTATATCTTCTGACTTTATAACATCTTTAATAGTCTTATAAGCAATCCCAACTTTACCTTGATTTTGTAGGGCAGCAGCTTGTACTAACTTCCATCTAGAAACAGCTATACCTTTAGCTATATTTTTTTCAGCTAAGGTCTCAGCTTCTTGCCATCGTTCTGTAGTAAAAAAAGCCTGGGCTAAATCCAAATATCTATTCTTACTAAGTTCTCTTACACTTAAAACATGCTCAGAAAGTTCAATTATTTGGTTTGCAGTTTGTTCATGTTTAGGATCTAAATAGGACAATAATTGTTCTGCAATTACGAATGGCTTACCAAGCTTCAAGTAAGTTTGATATAAATCTTGAGCAAACTCCTTGCCCCGAGTCTTATCCAAGTTTGATTCCGAAACAAACTTCTGAATAGCTATAAAAGCCTCTCCGTTAGGCAATGATTTAATGATATTTTCATATCTTTCAACTAATGCTTTTTGAAAAGTTGCTTCAGCTATTTCAATCCCTATACAAAAAATTGCTGGAGTATTTTCTCCAGGGGAGCTTAATAGGATACTTTCATACTTCTGTATTAAACCTAAACATTGGTTCGACTTCCCAGAATGATAGTAGGAAAGAACCTGTATTCCACATTCATCAACATCTAAAGTGTCTAATTTTTCTAGTAACTCTAGTGTTCTCTTATATTCTCTGATATTAAATAATATGCGAATATATGATCTTATTATTTCTGAATGGTTAGGTCTTTCAACCAAAATTTCCTCAATATAGAAACCAAAGTCTGATAAATTATTAAAGTATCCATAAACTAAGCAACTAATATCCATTAGAATAGTCACATCATGTGGATAACCTAATTTTCTAGCAGCACTCCATGCTTTTTTGATAAAGCTATAAGATAATTTCATTCCATCAATATCGTAGTCCGGATGGCCTTGAAAAGGGAGAATATCCCCACCCACCCCTATCTGATTTGACGATTTATGAAAGTATCTTCGAGCTGCTAATGAATTAAAAATATATTTTTTTCGCTCATCTTCAAATTCATCAGCAATATTTTTTTCAATTAAACTATCTAGATCTTCATACAGTTCACCAAGAGTACAAACAACCATTTGCATCATGATTTCATTAGGATGCTTACTTCTAAGCATTTGAAGTGCTTCTGGAGATCTCCCTAAAATTGCAAGCGATTTAGCTTTGAGTGAACATTCTTGAAAATCATGTTCGTCTAAAACTTCAATAAGTTTTTCAAGCTCAACATGTGAAGGCATGGAATCCAGTTTAAATTTAGACTCTAAGTAGGCAAGACGATAACGATTCTTCAAATTTTGCTTATATGCTAATTCAAAGTGTGCTTCGGCATCATCAAAAAAACCTTCACAAGACAATATGTTACCTTTTTGGTAATAGAATTCTGCTAACTCATGTGCACTAAATAGATCCTTTTTAAGATCTAACTTATTCAAGATTTCTTTCGCATCATTTATACGATTATTTGATAAGCAATCTGAGCAATTCTTCAAATCTGTTGATACTTCCCCTTTAGGATTATCAATCCATGGAGCTTCACTTTGCTTTTCAATACTTTTTAATATTAATGGTTTTTCAACTATAGCATTTGTGAATAGCTCAATGCTTTCCACCGAAGTCTTATTTGGAATCTGAATCTTCTTTTTTAATTCTGTAACTACAAATTTTTCTAAAATTCTGTTTGAATAATATTCATAAACATCTAAAGAAGTATGTAAAATATTATTTACAGGAATTCTAATCGTAATAGTACTTTGAGTCTTTAACTTATGTTCATTTGTTGAAAACCATTCCTCTTCTAACCAAAAATAATAAATTGGGCAATTTGGCAGATCTTCCTCATTTTCACTCAAATCAACCACAGCAACCATTACTAAAGGTTCTTGTTGACGATAACTATTTAAAGTCGAAACATTAAAATCATATGAAATAAAAGTCTTATCAGTGCTATACGATGGAACCGTAGTACCTTTTAATTGCAAATAAAAACTATATTTCACGTAGTTTTCATTAGATTTTAGTTGAATCGTATAATCAATACCGAAATCTGTGTCGCCAGCTAATGGGGTTTCAATCCAGGATTTAGGTAATTTAATCCCTAATGCTCTTGCGGCCAAACGACCTATTTCTTGACTACGCCCCTCTTTTGGTAAATTTTCCATATTTTGGAGCCCTATTCCAATTATTTAAATATTTAATTAATAGAATAATATCAAAAAATAAAGACTTAATTTATCGTCAAGTCGTACTAGCAGTAAAAGTTCTTCTTATTTATAAAGTTCATAAAACCTCAATAGAATTCATGACACAAAGAAATTTATTTTAGTAATTGAGGAAGTTATTTAATTCTACTTGTAAAATTTTTAACCAATCTATTAATTCAATCACATCAAGTCTTCTTTCTAAGATTTCAACTTTGGAAACGTACGATTGAGGCTTATTCAAACGACGTGCAAGTTCAACCTGAGTCACATTTTTAGACTCACGCAGTTCTATAAGTTTATTAATTAGGTCTTGATACCTAGGATCGTGTATTGAGCGCATAGCTCAATATCAGTTACAATTAAAAATATCCCAAAATAGGATATTTTTAATTTAACCCTATCTGTTTACTGAATTTTTTCTTTTGGATAATCAGTGAACGATAGTCTAGGAATTCACTGTGAAGCAAAAATTTTCTATAGCTAAAATCAACAGCATTGTTAAAAAGAATTTAGCAGGTGTAAGTGTTGAACAGATTTGCGAAGAGTACAAAATCAGTGTTGCTACTTTCTATCGCTGGAAAGCAAATTATATAGATATCAATGAGAAAATTCTGATTCGCTTAGATAAATTGGAACAAGAAAATTTGGCTCTCAAACAAATGTATGCTGAAGAAAGGTTGTCTAAGCGCCTGAAAATGTAAGGCGTTCTCACCCAAATATCGAATTTCTACATAGATATTTTACTTTAGAAGTATATTAGATAGCACCCAGCGTCATGATAGTCGATTCTTTAAATAGATTATGAAACCTAACCTTTTCCAAAAAATCGGATGAGATCCTAACGTCTTTTTTCCAAGTATTAGTAACCAATTTTTCACTGTACATCTTTGAAAATTGAGTCCTTAATATTTGTAGATGCATTAGAAAATCTTCTTTGAAGCTATCGCTTAATATTGATTCCTCAGGGTCTACTAAAGAAAACACTTGGGAATGCATCAATAAAATTAAGCTTTCACTAAAATGTGAATAAGGTTTTTTCATGCAAATAATAAGTAAGGTTCGATAAATAGCTCTGCTGATATCGACAATGCTACTAGTGTCCTCGACTCCCATTCGATAAAAAATTACCAGTGCAGCTAAAGCATCTAAGCTAGCTAATCGCTCTAGCTGTATCAGTTTTTTAGACGATAACCTATCAACTAACTTCCTATCACAATTATATTTATTGGGTTTATAAAGTATCCTTTGAACTTCCCACGACAGTTTTCCAATACTGTCTTTTAAAAGTAAATCTAAATTTATTGAATTTTTCATGGCTTGCCAAAGCACATGATTAATGATCAATGAGCTGCCTTGTACTACTGCTTCAGCTTTGTCTATAAGTTTTGGATGAGGAACATTTAAACCATTCTTATAGTTCCTCCATTTCCTATCATTATCAGTTACACACCCATTCACTACTCTAATTTTATCAGGCTCAATCATTTTTGCTATTTGAGACGGTAGTTGTGCATTTAAACCATGCTGTAAGTATGAATACCATAGTGCAACCCGTATTTGGTCGGTTACATCCCTTTTGTTAGCTCTAACTTTTCCAATATTTTCGTTTTTCAAAACATAACCCATAAAATTTAAACCAAATATTTAAATATCAATTACTTAAAAAAATATTTCCGGAAAAAGTTTAGTGATTTATTCAACTTGTACAGATATAGTCTCAAGTATAAGCTTTTGTTGAGACAGGTTACTACCAGGAACTCAATGGAAATCCATCCCATAGTCGATGCAACTACAATAGAAAAAGAGTTATTCGATCGTTACGGCCCGCTAATGACAGATGATGCACTACGAATCGCTTTAGGCTACAAATCCACGGAAGCCTTTCGACAAGCGTTAACGCGTAAAACAGTCCCAGTTCCTGTTTTTAGTATCCCCAATCGGCGTGGCAAATATGCCTTAGTAAAGGATGTTGCTACATGGCTGGCAAATCAAAGGAATGCTATTTTAGATTCTCAAGATAACCATTAAATTCTCAATAATCGAAAATGACCTTGGAGTGATTATGAAAAGTTAGAAAAAAAATCAATAAAAAACGGACCCTTAAAAGGATCCGTTTGTGACTTTATATAGAAGAATATAAAGACCTGAGAATCATAGTATCTTCTCTATATCGTCACCAGTCAAGTGAGTGCTATTCAATAGTAATAGTACAGATTAGCTCATTCTCAAAAATCTATTGAGAATAGGATTACTTCTGGATGAACAGATATGCCTTATCGAACCGTATTTTTAAAAACTGATATTCAAACAAGTATCCTAGAACAAATCAGGATAGCTTTTGAATCAACTGCAAATGTAGCAGCCACACTTCATGGACAACGCAAAATCTACCAAGGTGCTTTTGGTCGTCGAACTTCACTTTTCCCGAGTGAAAAGTGTTGCGGAGCAATACCCTTAGAAAGCCGACTTGAACTCGCTCATGCAATCTCATTAGAACAAGATCCCAACATCTTAAATTATCGCTCACAAGCATTAAAAATCTTGCTAGCCAATGAACAGTATTGTTTTCCAGATTTCTTGGTTCAAACAAAAGAAGGTGCTTATGAGGTTCATGAAGTCAAACCATCCATAGCATCATTATCAATAGATGACTTAAATCGCTTTGCGATACTTTCTGATCTACTCCACTCAATGGATATTACTTTTAAGCTAATAGATCACTCAAACTTACCAAGTGAAACAGAAATATCTCAACTGCTTTACTGGTATCAGAGAGGACATCGATTCAGCTGGAGTACTTTCGAAATCAATTATGCTTTAGACCTGTTAAAACTCAATGAATTTGAAAACTCAAATCAAGCCTATAAAACACTTGAATCAATAGGCCTCAAGCAAGAACTAGCTGATTATTTATTTTTTCATCAAAGAATAACAATTAGCCCAATCAAACAAGAAATCAGTGAGGGCTATTGACATGAACAATGTTCTTTTAACCCCACAACCAGGTTTTCGTTTTTATTTTAAAGAACATCCTGACTATATTTTTGAAATCGGTTCTGTAACCTATAATGATATACGATATGCATCCATTGCTGGTGGAAAGTCATTTTCAATTAATCCGAATGAGTTTGAAAGCCGCTACAAAGTAGGTGAAATTCTATGTGTATTTTCACCTGATAAGCTGATGATCAACCCTAAACACAGTTCAGAAATACACCGTAAAGAACGTTATGTTATAAGTGCTCTTCAAACTCTAAAATCCCCTACGAGCCCTCAAAATTTATCAAAATTAATAGAGCATATCTCCACTGAAATTAAAGATTCTAACCCTCCTTCCTGCCGTACTGTCGCAAGATGGATCACTAAATATAAAAATTTTTCGCAGAACAAGCTCTGTTTACAAGATAAATATATAGGTAATCATCACTTAAGATTCCCACCTGAAGTCTACCAAATTCTGAATCAAGCAATTAATGAAGTCTATTTGAAACCTGAATTTAGAACTGGTAAAGACGTACAAGCCTATATGCTTGGTCGATTCATAGAGCAAGGGATCTCATTGGAAAGTTACCAACACTGAGGAGTATCCAACGACACATCAAAAAACTAGACCCTTATATTAAATTAAAAATAAAGAAAGGATCTCGTATAGCGAAGAAAACTTTTCAAGCTGCCGGCAAAAGCATTATTAGCCCTTTTGCTCTTTATATGGTCGAAATTGATACACATTATCTCGATATTATTATAGTCGACCCAAAGAATAAGGTTGCTTTAGGACGACCATTTCTTGCTTGTGCAATTGATGTTTATTCAAGAGCAATTGTAGGTACGTATATCAATATGTATCCACCTAGCGCTGCAACTACTTTAGAAACAATTAAGGACATGGTTACTCGGCCGAATCATAAATTACCAGGAGGTATTCCGAGTATTATCATTCCTGATAATGGAATTGAGTTTAAAAATAATTCACTTGCGCGAGTGTGCGAACAGCTGAAAATTACTTTGACTCCTTCTCAAGTGGGTACTCCAAATAACAAGCCTCATATTGAACGCTTTTTTAGCACACTTACTCATGGGATCCTTCAAAAGTTACCTGGCACAACTTTTTCAAATCCGATAGATAAAGGGAGCTATAACTCCAATAAAATTGCTCAATTAACTTTAGAACAATTGAAAAAATATATAGATACATGGATCCACGATGTCTATCACAAATCTATTCACCATACGACTGGTCGCTCTCCTATTATTATGTGGCAAGATGCAATTGAAGATATTCGCCCCAGTTTTCTCACTGATATAGATGCAAAAATTTTATGTCGCAGGCCTATTGAAAGAAGTATTAATCACGGTCAAGTCCGTGTAGACGGCATTAGTTATTTTTCTCATTCACTTACAACACTACAAGCACAAGGCATAAAAACCGTTACTGTGCTAATTGACGATTTAAATTTAAATGAAGTTTATGTTGTAGACCCTAATAATAAAGATGTAGTTATTCAAGCAGACTCAACCAATCAAAATTATACATTTGGCTTGTCACGCGTAACACATCTTGAAGTGCAAAAGTTAAAGAAAGCCCAAACTCGATCTGACAAACAAAGGATTGGTCCAATGTCGGACTTATATCACCTGTATAAACTTATGCACGAGATACAAAGCAATCTTATTAAACATAAACCGAGATTAAAGCCCCTTACTTTAGAACTTCCCAAACAATTAAAAAAAGTTGAAGAACAGCTTTTTTCGGAAGAGAAGCATATATCTGAACAACCTGTTTCTACTATAAATACACCAACACCAATTGAGCAGTTTGGTTCTTTGGAGGTATTGAAACATGGAAAAATTTGATAATCGATTCGATAAAATTAGATCTATTAACAATATTGTCATTACTTCAAATGAGTTTATGACAGCTTTTACAGGTATACAAGATTGTGTCAAAAGAAGTATTTCCTATAGTGAACCAGTTGGAAGTATGTTGCTCGCAGAGGGTGGATTAGGAAAAACAACGTTGTGCAAAACAATTTTAAGTTTGATGCCACGTTCAGAAAAAACAGTAAAGGATTATAAAAAATCTATTATTCCAGTATGTTATGTCGAAGTCCCCTCACCAGCTACTGTAAAGTCATTGGCCATAATGATGCTTAAAGAACTGGGAGATGTTACTTGTGAAAATGGATATGGAACAACTGAATATCTAACAAGTAGGCTTATTCATTTACTTGCTCAATGCGAAACTAAGCTCATATTTTTAGATGAGTTCCATCATTTATTTGAACGTAAACCTACATCGACGAGAATGAATCGGACTACGGGGAATTGGATTAAAACTTTAGTGAATAGAACTGGGATCAGTTTTTGCTTGGTTGGTTTACCAGAGTTCGTCCCACTACTTCAAATTGATAGCCAAATTGCACGTAGATTCCCATTCATTTACCAGTTAAACCCATTAACTGTTGATCCCATACAAGGTGGGAGTATGCTTGCCTTTCTCGCTGAAGTTTCAAGAACACTTAATAAACAGAATATCACCTTCTCGCCAGCACTAGATAGCCAACTTGTAAGCATGCAAATTCAATTGGCAACGAGAGGTTATCACTCATACATCATGAGTCTGATTAGAGAAAGTATTACGCATGCTTTAAACGATGGAAGGCAAGTCGTTAATTCTAATGATTTTAGTTATGCCTGGAAACTAGGTATCACACTATACATTAGCAAACAAAGTAAAAATCCATTCGAAATGAATATTTCTCAAATCATATCACTCATGAAATAAATATCATTATGCAAAATTCTCTTTTAATACAAGCAATCCCTTATGAAGATGAATCGCCAATCAGCTTCCTACTCAGAACCGCAAAACTTAATGCACATAGCTCAATCTTTAATTTAGTTGGCAAAGAAAACTATAAATCCATCATTAAGAAATCTCTTAATTACCATCTAGCGGATGATGTTCGCTTTGGTTTAGTTTTGAATGCTTTAAATATAGATAGTGAATATGCTTGTCTAGCTTTTGAAAGATCAGGTCCTACAAATAGATCTCCAAGAACAATAGGTGCTATTGAAGTTCCTCATGAGTTATTTGAATTAGACAACATACGCTACTGTCCTATTTGTCTTGGAGAAAGTGCATATTTAAAAAAATTATGGATGCTCAAACCAATTTACGCATGTCCGATTCATTTATGCTTTTTAATTGATTCTTGTCCAAACTGTGAGAATCCAATTACATCAAAAGCAGGTGTTCAAAACTGTTCTTGCTGTGGTTATGAACTTGATAAAGCCCCAATCAGAGAAGCAAACTCTATTGAAACCATTTATTGGTTTATCGACGTTCTAAACTTCAACTCCAACAAATTATTCAAAGAGTTTGCAGCTTGCTGGAATGCTTTTAATAACTTCTTTAAGTTCGATAGATCTAACACCGATTTGAAAGTTTTCCTTTCCGTATATGAATACTTTCATCATCCTGAACTTTCAGCACTCAAGCTCAGTGCTCTTATTAATTCTAGAATCAATTACTCACATCCTAGGGTACAGTTAATACCATTTTTAAAATATGAGAATTTTTTCAAGAAGCACATTAAAGTCGTTGAACAAAATGCTGATGAATACAAAATAAGTGAAAAAAGTATTTCTATAAAACTTAGAAACCATCAGATAAAACGTATTTTAAAAGTTTCACGTTTTGAGCTTGAGAAATTGATTGAAAGCGACTATCTAAAGCTAGGGAAAAAAGAGCTTTATCGTGGAAATATATCGAGTATAGATATAGAGCGCTTTCTTTTAGGTTTAATAGACAAGGATGAATGTATAGCTGACACACTGCGTGACACGACTATCGTTAATGGCCACATTTGTCTAAAAGAAATTTCTAAAGTTTTAGAAATCAATTATGAAACTGCTCGTAAACTAGCAAATATTGGATGGTTCAATTTAGAACAAAATGAACTAGATGTAGCTACTCCTAAGCAATATTCAAAGAACAAACTTCATGAATTCAATAGAAAATATATGCTGATTGCTCCTTTAGCAAAACAGTTGAAAGCATCCCCTACAAATCTCGTGGAGAAATTAGTATCAATAGGTATTAAGCCCGTTCATGGACCACATATTGACTCTACGCCCATTAACATTTTTTTAAAGACAGATGTTCAAGATATAAGTACAGCTGATTTAGAGGTCATTAAACACTATCCAACACGTACAGGTAGACAAAAAGACAAGTCAGAATCAATAACTACCAGTACAGATTATTACTCTTTAAAAGAAGCAGCTGCACTTTTAGGAATTAGCCCGAATAAAGTTGCGGTACTTGTTCAAAAAGGGATTCTTAAAAAAAAAGAGAACAGTCCTATATCTGTTCAAATTGAAGCTTGCTCCCTATTAAATCTTAAGAATAAATTATTAAGTGATGAGTTTATTTCTTACTTAGACGCTGCAAAGCGATTGAACTGCCCTATAAATTGGATGAAAAAATATTGGGGCGATACAGGCTTCTTATACATTGAAGATTTAGTCTATTGGAAGCTTATTTATAAAAATGAGCTTACTGAAGTTCTAGATTTAAAAGAAAAATTCATTACTGGTGCTGAGGCAAGCTCTCTTTTAGGTATGCGCCACTCTCATGTCACTAACTTACAAAAGCAGGGTCTCATAAAGCCTCACTATTTTGGAAAAACAGATAAAAAAGTAAGACTTTTCAATAAAAATGAAGTTTTAAAATTTGTAATACAGTAATTTGATGATGTTCTTCAGATCCCACCTAATCTTTATGTTGGGATCTTCTTACAATTAATAAAGCCTCATTAGGAACTTCAACTTTAACTTTTATTTTAACTTCATTTCCATTTCGATCTTTGGTTTTAGTTATATATTGAATTAAAGCATTCTTACCAACTCCTTTTAAGAGGATTTCCCCTCCTTTTATTTCGATATATTCACCTTTTTGTTGTCCAATTTTTGATTTTGGAAAAAAATCCTTAAATCCTGCTTTAATATAGATTAAGCTATTTTTTTCATCTTCCCTCACAGAGCCTAGTGCCATATTAATAAAAATATTCTTCGATTTTTCAGCATAAAAAGCATATACAGTACTTGGAACAAGTAAAATATAAAGTAGCATCATTGAAAGCTTTATATTTTTTTCATCACTTTCATTTTCAACTAATTTCTCGTTATTATTTTTTAAATTCTCTATAAATTTATCAATAAAAATTTTTAAAAGAATACTTAAAAAGAGCATTACCAATATATTTATTGATTTCCCACTATAAAATGTTAATGCAAAAGCAAAACCAAAAATGTAAAACAAAAATTTAATAAAATTATTACTTACTCTCTTAAAGAAAACTTTTAAATCTAACTTTAAAAAATTTAGATCTATTAACCCTTTAGACAATATTATTACTAATGAAAATAAAACTTTAAAAAAATCCCTTACCGCTCTTAGACAAAATAATAAAACACTTCCAAGTGCATAGTGTGAACCCAAAAAAAATGCATATACGAATAAAAACTTTATTGTAATTAAGAAAAATAAAAGGCCATCGCCTAATGATAAGTCCGTAGGAAAATAATCAATATGCCAAAAATATAAAAGGATAAGACATATACCAGCACCTATAGTAAATTTAGCAATAGACCCACTATTATCAACAATTAGCTTAATTTTCTGCAACAAAAAAAGAGTAAAGTTCACTTATTCCCCATTTGTATTTTCCTTTTAAATCAATTTTTTAATCAACAAACTATTCATGCTAAGATTATGAGAAGTCTATTAACTATACAATATTTATTAAATTTAGATCATGATCCCGAGAACTCTGTGGTATCAATTTGATGATACTCAAAAAAAAATTAGTCAACATGAAATACTTGAAATAACAAATTCATTGGTTATTTTAGGTGAAGCGGGAATGGGAAAATCTAGCCTTTTAGAATGGCTAGGAAACTTAGAAAATTACGCATATTGTACTGCACGTCAATTACTAAATCGTGCTGATCCCCGCCCTCTTCTTGGTAAAAATAGCATATTAGTTATTGATTCACTCGATGAGGTAAGTTCGAAAAATGATGGTGATGCCGTAGATGGGGTATTGCAAAAGCTTGAATTTTTAGGATATCCAAAATTTATTTTAGCATGCCGTGCAGCGGATTGGAAAAGTGCTACAGGCATACAAGCTATAAGAGAACAATATTCAGAATCACCTTTAGAACTTCATTTAAATCCTTTTGCTCAAAATGATATGGCTATATTTCTTGAACAAAACTTTAGCATCCAAAGAGCTCAAGAAATTATCACTCACTTTACAGCTAAGAATCTGGATGATTTGCTAGGAAATCCTCAAACTCTTAGTTTAATTGCTAAAGTCGCAATTCAGGGAGAACTACCTGGATCTTTAACCCAATTATTTGAACAAGCTATAGAAATTTTAAGAGCAGAACATTCGGAATCTAAATCTGAAGCACAACTGCCAAGCGAAGTTTCACTTGATGCAGCAGGAGCTGCTTTTGCCAGTTTAATCATGACAGGTAATGAAGCTCTTTCTAGAAAATCAATTATAAATATAACTGACGGTGAACTACCGATAAGTGAAGTAAAACTACTCCCTGGCACTGAAAAAATTGATCTAGTATTAGGCTCACGCCTTTTTCGGTCTAATGGCGTAGAACGTTTTACTTACATTCATCGTCGAATTGGTGAATTCTTGGCAGCAAAATGGCTAGTAAAACTAGCTGATACTAACCGAAAACGTAAGCGTCTTCTATCCTTGTTCCATAGCCATGAATTTGTTCCGAGTAACTTACGTGGTTTACATTCATGGCTACTGAGTGACCCTGCTTTAGTCTCAAGTATTATTAAAGCAGACCCTATAGGTATTCTTGAATATGGTGATGTAGGAACCATAACAGTAGAGCAAGCTCAAACTCTACTAAATAGTATTCAAGATTTAGCTGAAAATAATCCTAGTTTTTATAACTTTTATAATAGAAATGGATACAGCATTCGAGCCTTCACAATGCCAATAATCTTATCTCAAATCCAGAAAATTATAATTCAACCTGATACTCCCTTTGGCTTTAGACTTTTTTTAATAGACGTCATTAAAGGATATCAACTTCCAAATGATTTTATCCAAATATTAACTAACCTTATTAATGATTCCAAAATAGAATTTGCAATACGTAAATCAGCTGGTGAAGCTTTAGCTGTTCAAGAACAATTTATAAATTGGTCTAGTATATATACGTCCCTATTTCAATTATGTGATGAGTCATCTATTAGATTAGCAATAGAGTTATTAGATGATACTGGCTACAACCAAACCAATGATGCTTTAATTGCTAATCTTGCTATTTCATATTTAAAAATGAATAGTAATACTGTCGGACCATTGTGGTATTTACAAGAAAATCTACCTTTAGAACAAATTGAAAATATTCTAAATTCTTTTATTATCGGAGTTAACACTTTAGATAAAAATGATTATTCAGAAATTAAAAGTGAAGCCAAAAATTTTGCATATCGATTAATTCTAAGATTTATAGAAAATTATGATATCACTCCTAAAAAGCTATGGGATTGGCTAAAACCTTTTGGGAAGGTATTTGGATATCAAGATGAAAATGTTCAAAAGTTAGCAAAATTTTTAAAAAATGATTACAAATCAAAGCAAAAATTACAGTATATGGTTTTGCTAGATTTACCATCTGAAGAAAATATTTGGCAAAGAAGCATGTATCTTTCAAGCCGATCTTCTGGTTTAACTCTTACTCCTGAAGATCTAGTTTTTATTCTTAAACAATTATATTTAATAAATTCTACAGATGCTCGCTGGAAAGAAATTGTTCAATTAATACGACATGATGGTGAAATTGGCAAGGAGGTAAGAGATGCTGCGTTACCCTTTACTCTTAATAACAAGAATGATCAAAATTGGTTAAATCAAATTTCCGTCGTTGAATTAGAAAGTTGGCAAATTAAAGATCTTGAACGTAAAAAACAAACCGAAGTCAAAAAAACTGCTGATAGAGCCAAGCAAAGATTATTTTATATTCCAAATATCGACCGATTACGCCAAGGTGAATATGAAATAATACTTAAACCAGCCAAAGTTTATTTATCTCTGTTTACTGATATTAGTAAAGAAATACCGCCACATGAACGCATATCTGATTGGGTGGGAGCTGATATTTCTGAAGCATGTATGGATGGCTTTGAAGCAAACTTAGTTAAAAATCCACCTGATGTTAGTGCACAAGATATTGCAATTATTTTGCCTCAAGGGAAATTCTACCAAGTAGGTTATATTCTACTAGTTGCATTAGCTGAACGTGTTAGAAATAATAAATATTTTCTTGATCTACCAAATGAAAGACTAATAGTTGCTTACCTTCTTCTATCACATCGTCGGTATGATGAGATTGCTGGAATCAATAATCTTTATACATATATTATTGAAGAACTTCAAAAAAGAGGAATTTTCAAAGAAGCAATACAAACTTTTTATGAACCATACTTTATAGCTCAATGCACTCATATTGGTGGGCTATCACAATTTATGAGAAAAGCAGAATATGCTGAATTAGGTACTGAATTAGCAACAAATTGGTTGAGTAAATTTGAAAATCTTAATATCGAGGATGAAAAGGAACTTGCTGATTGTTTACTACACAATGGAAAATTTGAAGAATTGAAACAGCTTGTTCCTTCCTTAGATTTATTAGCTGATGAAGAACGATTAAAATACTGGATATCTGTCAGCATACTTATAAATTTCAAAGAAACAATCAATAGTCTAGGAAATCAACCAATTGATAAAAGTTTAATTTGGACTTTACGAGATAGAATAACTGGTCGCTACAGAGAGAATCATTATAAAAATCTATTAGATACCAATCAAATTGAGTGGATTATTACAACTTTCCGAAAACTATGGCCAAATGTAGGCCACCCTATCGGAGGAACATTTGGTGATACAAACCCTTGGGATGCGTCAGAGTTTATCATTCAGCTTATTAAGCTATTAGGTAAAAACTACTGTGACGAAGCTTGTGAAGTCATGAAACGGCTAAAAATATCATCTTTCGACGGATATACAGACTTAATTAAAACAGTACAGTATGAGCAGAAACTAATTCGTAGCGAACATCTTTATGTGGCACCTACTATAAATGAAATCAAAGCAGTCATAAATAATGATGAACCCCAATCGATCTCTGATCTACAAACTGTCATATTAGATGAGCTAAGTATTGTCCAAGCAAAGATTATAAGTGATGACGCTGAATCTTGGCGTGGATTTTTCAATGACCAAGGTAAGCCTTTTGATGAAGAACGATGTCGAGATCATCTAATTGGTTTACTTCGCCAAGGTGAGAAAAAAATCACATATGAACCTGAAGCACATGTATCAGGTGACAAAGAAGTTGATATCACTTGTGCTGTAGGCAAAATTCGTCTACCAATTGAAATAAAAGGTCAGTGGCACCCTAACCTTTGGACTGGAGCAGACAATCAACTTAATAAATTATATGCCACTGATTGGAGAGCCAAAGGTAGAGGTATTTATCTAGTACTCTGGTTTGGAGAGAGATCTGATAATAAAAAATTAAAAACACCAGGGAGAGGTAAACTCAAACCTACTACCCCTCATCAACTACAAGAAATGTTGGTACTAAATAGTCGACCAGCTCAGGAAGGTAAAATTAATATAGTAGTTCTTGATTGCAATAGAACAAGACTTTGAAAACACATTTTCAAAAATTGTCATAGGTTGTGTCGTTTTATCCAAAAAATGACATAGGTTGTGTCGCTGATCAATGTCATTATGCGTCGCAACTACACTCAAGTCATTGAAGTTAATAAACTCGAAATGACAAACAATGTGTCGCATGACGATATATGGAGAGCTTATGCTCTCCTTTTTATTTGATATTTAATAATAACTCAGATATTAATGAGTGAAATCTGAAATGCTTGAACAATACTCAATAAGCTCAATTGAACAATTAATAAATGTTTTAGAAAAATTTAGGAATCAAGATATTAAGTGGTATAGGGGACAGGGTAATAAAGATTAGCATTTAATGCCTAACCTCTTAAGAAAAAGAGCAACAACATCTGAAAAAACTATTGTTAATAGGTTTATGCAAAATGCCTCTATGTTGCTCGCCAACAAGCCTAACACATACTTTGACTGGATGTTTTTAATGCAACATTATGGCGTACCAACTAGATTATTAGATTGGAGTGAAAGTCCCTTAGTTGCTTTATTTTTTGCTGTATCAAGTGAACTTAATACAGATGGGGCTCTTTGGATTTTAGACCCAATCAAATTAAATGCATTATCTAAAGTTAAAAGAGATGGAGAATTAGACTTTATTCCATCATTTGAAGATAAATATTTAACTAGTTTCACATTTCAATCTATGGAGGATGCCCCACATATAGAAATGAAGCCTTTAGCTACTATTGCCACTCGCAATAATGTACGAATACAAGCTCAACAAGGTGTTTTTACTATCCATCAATTAGATAAAACACCTATCGATCAAGTCCTTGATGGAAATCATGTACAAAAAATAATAATAAAAAAAGAAGCTAAACCCCAAATAATCGAAGATCTAAAAATATTGGGATTTAGTAAATTTCAATTATTTCCTGAATTAGCTAGCATCGGTGAACTAGTGAGTGGAGCAATTAAATATGAATTACATTGAAACTCATGATCTTAAACATTCAACTATTATGCGAGTCTTCGCTAATCGGAAAAAAATAAGATTAGATCCTCCATATCAAAGAGCTGGAGGCGTCTGGACAAAAGAAAAAAAACAATTACTAATAGACTCTCTATTAAATGACTTTGATATACCTAAGATTTATTTTCACAGTTATACTCGTAACCAAGATACGATGGAATATACTCACTCCGTAATTGATGGTAGGCAAAGACTTGAAGCCATTTGGGATTTTATTGAAGGTGAATTTACTTTAGCAGAAGATTTTGTTTACTTAAGAAATCCTGAGATCAAACTTGCCAATCTGAGTTATAAAAATTTGGCAAATGAATATCTAGACATCCGCATAGATTTTGACTCTGTCATACTCCCTATTATCGAAGTTATTACTGATGATATGGAACTTATCGAAGAAATGTTTTCTCGCCTTAATGATGGAGAACCATTAAATGCCGCCGAAAAGAGAAATGCATTTACTGGTGCTGTTTCATTAGGTATTAGAAATCTTATTCAACATGATTTCTTTATAGATAAGGTTAAGTTTTTAAATACACGCTATAAACATCAAGATATAGCAGCAAAAATATTATTTACAGAATTTAATCTTTCAAATAATCGTCAAATTATAAACACAAACAAAGCTTATCTTGATAAGTTTGTAAAAGATCAAAGTGATAATGACGATAAAATTAAGATAGCAACTAATAATACAATTCAATATTTAAATTGTATGTCAAGCATATTTACAAGCAAAGATGATTTACTTAAAGCTCAGGGTAATATAGTGGTTTATTATTTAGACATGCGCAATTAAATAATCAATTGTATAAAATAACTAGAGCAGAATTTATTAAGTGGAGAACTTTATTAAGTGAAAATAAGACCTTTATGGGTGAAAATATTGATTTAAACAATAAAAATCAACAGTTTTTTTTAGACTTATTGGAGTTTAATAGATTATCCCAACAAGGAACAAACAACTCTGCTAACATTAGGGATCGATTAAATATCTTAATCGACTTCTTTAATATTCGTAGTGAATAACAAAAACCCCGCTAATTAAGCGGGATTTTTTATACTTATCAAATCAACCATATTTACGTGCAAAATCTTCATCGCTCGTACATAAGTAAATAATAAACTCAATAAATGCAACAATTGCAGGAATAAACGTCCAACAAAAAAGAAGGTAAACAATCCCCCAACCGATTTGTCCTAAATAGAACTTATGAATACCAAAACCACCTAAGAAAAATGCCAATACAGCAGCAATAATTTTACTCTTTTCCCCAACTTGAGTGAATGTATTACGCTGCCCACCAATCAGGAAAATTTCTATAGCTTCGTTTTGTCCTGAAACTTGAAAATCAACTTGCTGTCCTTTAATAGGTGCTATTTGCTCATTCCAAGAACTTCCAGAAAAGGAATAGCGACTTTGGTCATCGCCACTAATAATTCCCTTATTCCCCTGAACTGAATAATCTAAAATAATGCCTTTCATTGTTGTTCTCTTTGGATTTAATTATTTGAATCTTTATTACTTATATAAAAAAATGATCAATTTTTCAACAAAAAAAAGCCCTCAAATGAGAGCTAATTTCTAGTTTGCTTTTAGAATGTGAATCCTATATTCAAGTTCACACGATATAACCATTGATCTGAATATTTAGAGCCTGCACCCGTTGTTAAACCTGTACCATTTTGTGCACCACCTAAAATATTGGCATTTTTACCCCATGTATAATCTGCCCATACCATAAACGGTTTTGCAATAAACATTGCACCTGTTGTATTCATTTGTGAAGCATTCCAATCACTTTCAGATTTGTGGAAATAGCTATAATCGTTATAGAAACGAATCGCTTTTAACATTCCCATATCTTTAATAGGTAAAGTATAGGCAAGGTTTACACTACCTACTGTACCCTCAGAAGCAATGAAATAAGAAGGCGTTAAGCCATTTGCACCCATAAGCGTCATACGGTTATCAACACCCGTAGGATTTTTTGCATCATATTCATAATGAATGACAGAAGACTGCAAATTCCAACGTTGATATTCACTATTGGTATGTAAACCTAAAGCATGGTAATTACCATTGTCTTTCGTGGTTGTATTGTATAACTCAGATACAGCACCAGACACACCAATTTCATGTTTACCAAAGTTTTTAGTTGTAAACTTATGTGCTACGCGAGCATTAAATTGGTTATGTTTTTCATTTTGGTATTTAGATTGAAATGGTAAATGGTTTTCATCAAAATCATCATAAGTACCAGATTCTGGTGAATAACGTAAGTTCGCAGCTAACATTCGTGGATAGTAGCCTAGCTTAATATCCCAATCAGCATTATTAAAATTCCAGTTCAGACCCGGCGCAATATTATTACCGTAACCCAAGAAAAATGGTAAATGATATGTCCAGCCATTTTGCGGGTATGGATAAAGTGCAAATGGTTTATAAACTAAACCTGCTTCTATGCTTTGGTTTTTATCAATGTTGTAACCCACATATGCTTTTTCAACAGATGTCATTTCTTGGTCTTGAATGATAGGGCTAGCATTTAAATAAAAATCACCATACTTTCCTTTCAAGTCTAAACGGAAAATATCAAAATCTAGCTTTCCAGCACCACGGTTTTTACTTTCTTCCCACTGTTCATAACGATGGTTAAAACGTATAAGACCACCCACTTTAAATGAGTTTGCTCCATCTTCACTTTTCCATTCTAATAAATCATCTTTAGCGTGTAATAACGAGCTACTCGATGCCATCATGAGTAAAATTGAAGTACCTAATAATGCTTTTTTCATGTTAACCCCTTCATGCAAAACACAAGAGTTTTATATATAAAACAATGTTTACATTAGATTTTATTTAAAAAAAATTAGCTAAATCCTTAGCTAGTGGCGTTTATTCTTCAATCTGCTTCCTCTGGATAAAGCATATTGAAGATTTTTTCAGTCAGCCGTCCATGTTCTGACAAAACTTTCTGAAGAATTCCTTTTACATCTTAAGTTTGAAGCAAATGTTTGCTTTTAGACCTCAGCATTTTCCACAAAGATGTTTTAAATTTTTCGCATGAAGTTCGTTTTTCTTGGTCAATCTTTGCTATTTTTTAATATCTTTAAATACAGTTTAAAGTACCAAATATTTCTGTTTCACTTCTTGTGAAGCAAACAATCTCAACATTTGGAAACTGAATACCCATCGAGATGAATATTCAGATTTTTAGGGAATTTAAAAATAAATTAGTACAATTTCTTTTGTGGTGGACCCGCAAATTTAAGTGGACCAATCGAGTTCATATCTAGCTCAATCACTGCTGGACCATTCAAATCAATGGCTTCTTGAATTGCTGTTTTGAATTCTTCAGCACTGCCGACTTTCCAACTTTTCACACCCATCGACTCACCTAACAATTTATAATCGGGTGTATGAAGTTCATTGAAATATTGACGGCCACCGAAGTAGTTGTTTTGAATGCCACGCATTACCCCATAACCACCATCATTCATAACCATCAGTACCATGTCAGTATTTTCTTGCGCCATTGTTGCAATTTCGCCAATACCAAGCATTAAACCGCCATCACCCACTAAACCCACGACTTTTTTCGTTGGATTCGCAATAGACGCACCAATTGCATGTGCAAGACCTAAACCAATCGCGCCTGCAAGTGAGTGAATATTTTTATTTGGTGTTTGCACAGGGAATAAACGGCTACCCCATGTGCTACCTGACATCGTGATGTCACGGACAAAAATGCCGTCTTCTGGCAGTGCTGTACGCAAGTGATCACAAATGAGAGCATATTGATCCATTTGCGTACGTAAAGCATCAATTGCACTTTCACGTGCCGCTTTAATTTCAGCATCGTAAGATGAATCTACTTTTGAAACACCTGATAGTGCATCTACAACACGTGCAAGTGTGTTTTTTGCATCAGCACAAATAAATTGACCAATTTTGTAGTTACGTTGTTGTGCAACAGGGTTTGCATCTACCTGAATAATGTTTTCTGGGAATACAACTGAATACGTCTTTGTTTCGTTACTACGTAAGCGTGAACCCACTACAACAAGTAAGTCTGCATCTTTAATCAGTTGTTCTACTGCTGCTGAGTTATGGAATGCACCCAATGTACGTGGATGGCTATCTGCCAAAACACCACGTGCATGTGTAGATGACACCACTGGAATACCTAAATCTGCAATTGCTTTTACTTCTTCAACTGCATTTAAAGTACCACCACCAATCCAAAATACTGGGCGTTTTGCAGCCTTAATAGCATCGGCTATTACACTTACTTCAACATCTTCAGCGAAAGGAATTTGTAATGCTTTAACAGGACCTAAATTTGCAGGTAAATCAATTTCGGCAGCTTGTACATCAATTGGAATTTCAACACTTACAGGTCCCATTGGAACTGTTGTTGCAACTCGAATTGCTTCACGAATTACACCTACGGCGTTGTCTGGACTTGTAATGCGAAATGCAGCTTTGCTTGATGCTTTTAAGAATGTGAGCTGATCTTTCGTTTCATGAATGAAGCTTGCATCACGATCTAAATATTCACGCTCAACCTGACCTGTTAAATGCAATACAGGGCTGCCAGCATTCATAGCTTCAATAAGTGAACCCACTGCATTACCTGCACCTGCACCTGTACTTGTAAGAGCAACACCCAAACCTGTGAAACGTGAATGTGAATCTGCCATAGTGACACAACCTGCTTCACCACGTGCTGCAACAAAACGCATCTTTTCACGACGACCTACTGCATCTGCAATAGGTAAGTTATGAATAGAAATTACCCCATACATGCTATCTACTTGATGCGCTTCTAAAACACGTGCGATTGCTTCGCCTACATTTACTCTTTCAGTCATTTTGATATTTCCTTAATTCTAATTTCTTAAATCTGTTGCTTTGTGGGCACGTATTAATCTGCCCAAGGATTTGCTTGTTCGTTTAAACCTAAATAAATACTTTTTTGTTGCATATAAGACAGGATACCTAAACGACCTTTTTCACGACCAATACCACTGTCTTTAAAGCCACCAAATGGCGCGCTAATCGAGAATTTTTTATAGGTGTTAATCCATACAGTACCAACTTCTAAAGTACGGGCTATTTTCCATGCTTTACGATAGTTCTCTGTCCAAATGCCTGCTGCTAAACCAAAACAGCTATCATTTGCTTGTTCAATTAAATCTTGCTCATTGTCATAAGACATCACTACAAGAACAGGTCCAAAAATTTCTTCTTGGCATGTTTGAGCACTATTGTTTAAGCCTGTAATAATGGTTGGTTTGTAGAAGCTACCTTTTGCAAATTCACCGTCTGTAATTGCTTCACCACCTGTTACAACTGTTCCACCCTCAGATTTCGCAAGCTCTACATAACGATGAACAGATTCCAAGTGCTTTTCGTTAATAAGTGAGCCCATGTGAACATTTGGCGTTTCAGGATGACCTACTCGTAAGCCTTCTGTAATTTCTACAAGGCGTTTTAAAAATTCGTCATAAATAGACTTATGAATAAATAAACGTGAACCTGCGATACAAGCCTGACCTGCTGAACTGAAAATTCCGTAAGCAATGCCTTTTGCTGCAATTTCAATATCTGCATCTGGGAATACAATTGTTGGAGATTTACCACCTAACTCTAACGATGTTGTAATCAGCTTTTCTGCTGCAATATGTGCTAAATGACGACCTGTGGTTGTACCACCTGTAAATGAAATTTTGCGTACAAGTGGGTGTTGTGCAATTGCATCACCAATGACTGATCCACGACCAACAAGTACACTTAAAATGCCTTTTGGTAAGCCCGCTTCTTCAAAAATTTTTGCAAGTTCTAAGGCAATAAGTGATGTTGCTTCAGCAGGTTTTAAAATAACTGCATTACCTGCTGCAATTGCAGGTGCAAGCTTCTGAACCTCACTCGCAATAGGCGAATTCCAAGGTGTAATAGCTGCAATTACACCTACTGGCTCATGCACACTCATGGTCACGAAATCAGGTGCACGTTGTGTCGTTAATTCTTCATTGAATGTTTCACAAGCTGCTGCATTAAAACGTGCAGTAGCTGCTGCACTCATTACTAGTGCGCGTGTTTCAGATAAAGGTTTGCCATTATCACGTGTTTGTAATTTTGAAAGTTCATCTACACGAGATTCAATAATATCTGCCACACGATACAAAATTTTTGCGCGCTCATGTGGGAGCGAGTTACGCCACTCAGGTTTACGCCATGCCTGATCTGCTTTGACAATTGCTTCTTCAACATCTTCTAATGTTGCAGTAGAAATTTCGGCATTCACTGAGTTATCTGCTGGAAATAGGCTTTGAATGACATTTCCACGACCTAGACGCCATTCACCTGCAATATATATTTCTTTTACCATGGCACTTACCTATCCCTTTTAAATCTGAATTGCGTCTACGCTATTACGACATGCACGAATCACACTTAGTGCTGCCAAGGTTGAAGTTTTTGGATTACTCTCTAAAGGTACTCCAATCATTTCAATACTCATTTGCCCAAAGCGACCTTCTGCCACTATGGTGTGTTTGTTTTGACTAATATTTGGATCTACAGTTAATTCAACTTGAGTATCATCCATGCCTACACCAGCTAAAGCGATGGTTGCAGCAACATTGGCATTTGCTGGAAAGTTAAGAGCAGCTTCACGTGCAGTTCCTTTGTAGAACACAGTCGCTTCTTTCACACTGTCTAAATCAATGAGTTTTTCCGCATAGCTTCCACGCCAGCTGTTTGGGCTTTTACAGCCTTTATACGTGACTTTTTCTAAGCCACCTTCTTTAGCTGCTGCAATACCATCAATACCAGCAATTGCACCTGCCAATAAGTGAAGATGTGCACCTGAGTTTTCTGCTATTTTCTGTAATTTTTCGAAAAATGCTGTGTCAGCTAACGTGCCCACTGAAATTAAGCCAATGCTCCAACCACGTGCTAAAACATGTTCAGCATGTTCTTTCACAGCAGCTTGACCCGCCACCTCAATGACATAATCAGGCTCACCTAAACAGTCATCGACTTTCGAAATGACGTGTACATTTGCTGCAACTTTTTGCTTTACAGCTTCAACACTGCGCTCAGGTACAACAACCCATTTCAATTCAAGATCTTTGGGTAAGTGGCGACATACTTCATTTGCCATTGCACCAAATCCAATCATCATTAACTGTTTCATGAATTCACCTTATAAATGCTTATTAAAGCCGCCAGACACATCAATAGTTGAACCTGTTGTGTATGAAGCCAATGGTGAAGCAAGGAATACTAATGCACGTGCTGGCTCTTCTGGCTTACCTAAGCGTGCCATTGGAATACCCCGATTTTTTGCAATATTGCCAATCCACTCTTCCCAAGACTGACCTTGATCAGAACGCTCTGCAAAGCGGCGTTTCCACTGAGCTGATTCAACCATGCCTAATAAAATTGAGTTCACACGAATGTTGTATTGAGAAAATTCATGTGCCATTGAATGTGTCAAATTCAATAAAGCTGCGCGTGCAGAAGATGTTGCAATCATGTGAGGTTCAGGTTGCAAAGCAAGTAGTGAATTCACATTAGTAATAGAACCGCTATTTGAATTCTTTAGTGCAGGCAAAAATGCCTTAATTGGATGTAAAACACTAAAATATTTCAATTCAATTTCATTTAACCAATCTTCATCTTGCGTATTATCGAAGTTTGAAACACGACCTTGACCAGCATTGTTAATAAGTAGATCAACACCACCAAATTTACTTTGAACTTGCTGTGCAAACTTTTCTACATCTGCTTTATCTAGAACATTACACGTTGCTGTAAACACGTTTGCATTAGGATAACGCGATAAAATAATTTCTTTTGATTCTGCTAGGCGTTGTTCATTACGACCACACCACGCGACATTGGCTCCTTCGGCAACAAGCAATTCAACAGTTGCCAGCCCAATGCCCGACGAGCCACCGGTAACTACTGCATTTTTTCCATTCAATTGGAAGCTCATATCCATATCTCACATAAGTGCTTTATTAAAGCGACAATAAAATTTGATTAAATTCTTCTGCTTGGTCGAGATAACTCAAATGACCTGCATCTGCAATTTGGTAGCACTGGTTTAATTTGTATGCTTTTGCCAGTGCTTGAATATCTTTTGCGGGTGTAATGCCATCTGACATTCCCATCACAACGTGTGTATTTGCTTGCTGTTCTTGCAAATACGTTTGAATCGAGTCATAAGCCAACAAATAAGATGCGTTCGTGAATCCATCTAAACTAATTTTTTGCATGACGTCTTCTATAAGTGCCAATACAGCTACTGTTATATGTGCAACTAAATATGGACCACGAGATTGTGCCATTCCTACAGCACCAAGCTCTTTCAGCATTTTTGGTCTTTTTTCAAATACATCTTTTTGCTTTTGTGCATCAAAACCTTTATAGCCTTGCGCTATATTTGCCAATACCAAAGCATTTACAGTTTCAGGATATAAAGCATTGAATGCAGCCGCCTGTAATGCACCAAGAGAATGTCCTACCAAAATTACGTCTTTCAAATCCAATGCATCTAACATACCTTTTAGACGCTTTGCATAATCGGTCGCATTGGGTTCTGATGTTGCTAAAACATCAGACTTTCCATAACCTGGTGCATCCCAAGCAATCAAATGAAAGTGCTGAGCAAGGTCTTGCAATTGCTTAACCCAAGATGCAGAACCAGAACTAATACCATGTAAAAGTACGAGCGTTTGCCCCCGTCCTGCTTCTCGATAAGACTGAGTTACACCGTCAAATTGGACTGTTTTCAATTCAAACTGTGTACTTTGCCCAACTAGATTCATCACTTTCATCCTTACTGAATTAACGCTTAATTTGTGATAATGGGTGCTCAGGTGGATAGTTCGGGATTGTTGGTTTACCCGTACCTAACATCACACACATCAAAGCATCTTCAGTACCTGGGTTAAATAAACCACGGTAAATACCTGGTGGAATTGAAATCAAATCACGCTCTTTTAAACGTGTAGAGAATTTCTCACCTTCATGCTCAATAAAAAGGTCAATCTCACCACGAAGCATGAAAAATACTTCTTCCACGTCATGGTGAATATGTAATGGACCTTCACATTTCGCTGGTAAAACCATTGTTGAGAATGTGAAGTTTTCAGCAGGTACAGTGTTGTTGTCGCTAGATACACCTGTTGCACCTGTGCCCATATAACGCATTTGTGCACGGCGATATTTCGGATCGTAATCCGCTTGGAATTTCAAAGCATCAAAGTCATATTTACGTGTTTCAAAACGAGCAATACGACCACCAATCCATTCTTCTAAAGATTTATCTTCAGGCTGTTTCCATGATTCAAATTGTTGAGTTGACATGAAACTCACTCCTTTAAGTTTTGGACTGAATCTTGATGACTCAATAAATGATTCAGTCCGTTTATTAAATTTCTTGTTTTCCTATCACCGAGGTGACAAGGCAACTTTTTGTTTTAGTAACGTTTCAACAATGGTGCTAGGAAGAACGACCCCACAACTGCCACAACAGCAAGGAACGTAATACCTAAGTTAAAGCTACCTGTTTGCATCACAATCGCACCAATAATGACTGGTGCTACTGCACTCGCAAAGTTACCTAAACCGTTAAAAATACCGCCTGCTGTTGCGCCAACATCTGCCGTTGTTACTCGAGCTAAAAGTGCAAATACTGCTGCTACCCCAAAACCCCAAGCCATTGCGCTTAAAGACATTGCTAAAATAACGACGATTGGGTTGGTCGCGATTACCATGAGGTACATGAAAATACCTGCAACAAATAAACCGCCACTCACTTGAATTGCACGTTTACCTATTTTGTCCGAGAACACCGCACCTACAATTTCACCAATCAGCATGGCAATAAATGGGAAGCTTGAATAAATACCGAACTCTTTAAGATTGAAGCCCTTGTCTTGGATTAAATACGAAGGTACCCAACTGTTAAGACCCCATAGGTATGTCATCAGTGCAATATTAAAAATACAGATCAACCAAAATGCGCTATTGGTGAATAATTTTTTCGTATTTTGTAAATGCTCTTGAAAATTCACACGTTTCTTCACGCTCTCTAAATCAACAGTACGTTTGATTTGTAAGTTACGAAGACCGAAGTAAACTAGTACCATCACGACTAGCGTAAGTGCAGCCATAACAAAGAATGTTGTATGCCATTCATAATGTGCCAGTACGTAAGCAGTAATTGGGAAACCTAAGAAGGCACCAATTGGTGTACCAAGAAGGAACATTGTTGAAGCACGTGCTTGCTGACGATCTGTATACGTCTGCTTCACGATGGTATATGCCAAAGCAAATAAAGGACCTTCAGCTAAACCAAGTAATACACGTAGTACAACAAGTGTTGTGAAATCTGTTGTGAAGCCCATAATCAACATGAGTACACCCCATGATGCTACGCTCCACATCAACATTTTTTTAGGACAGAAAATATCACCTAAAAAACTTAAAAACATAGATGAGAAACCATAAGCTAATAAGAAGCTCGTCATGAGCCATCCAAGTTTAGCTTTATCGTGACCAATCCCCATCACATCAAGAAAAGTTTGATCTGAGAACAAAACCGCAATACTGATTTTGTCAAAAAAAGCGAGAACAACGCAGATCATTAAAATGATTGCTGGTGTCCAATGTTTTATGCCTGTTTTTTCTTCACTTTCCATTATACATTCCTTCGAGTACGTGCTCAGTGAGTTCTCATACGCCGCTTATTTCAATTTCATCAAATTAAAATCTAGATCTTGTAGTTGTTGTGGATCGAGCACAGTAGCGTTTGCTAGCCATCTTTTTGCGAGCTTTACTAGTTTTGCTTCATTCACGGCAATCATATTGATGAGTCGATTTTGATCATCGAGATAGAAAAAGCTTTGTTGAGTAGAATTTGTTTTACGTATGACCACCTGTGAAGTTTTTTCAGGTTGATACGTCCCCAAAATTTGAATATTGCATTGATATTGATCTGACCATAACCACGGAACATCTTGGTAAGAAGTCAGTTCACCTAACATAGATTTTGCCGCGGAGATTGCTTGGTTTTGTGCGTTAGCCCAAGACTGAATGCAATAACCTAAAGCAGGATGAATCGCCACATCTCCAGCAGCATAAATATCTGCATTGGAAGACTGACCAAACTCATTTACAACGATGCCGTCTTTCACATCAAGTTCAGCTTCTACGGCTAACTCTTTAGAAATTTCAGCACCTGCGCCAACCACTACACAATCAAAAGTTGCATGACCCAAAGGTCCTGCATGAATTTCTACTTGGTTTTGGTCAACTTCATTCAGACTCAACTCTGTTGCATTTAAATGGATTTTTGTCCCTGCTTCTTCATGTAAAGCTTTTAAAAAATCTGAAATTTCTGGGCTTACACTTCTGGCACAAAGACGAGAACCATATTCAAAAATCTCAACATTTTTACCTTGCTTACGTGCGGTTGCAGCAATTTCCAATCCGATCCAACCACCACCAATCACAGCAACATTTTCAGCAGTTTTGAATTGTTCTGCCAAGGTATGGCAGTCCTGAATATCTCGTAAGGTGTATACATTTTTCAAGCTCGCCCAATCTGCAACTGGAATACGCGCACGACTTCCTGTTGCAATGAGTAACTTGTCATAAGCAAGTGCTTTACCACTTTGCAAATGTACACATTTATCTTGTTTATCAATTTTTACAGCCAAATCTGGTTTATGCCAAATCACTGAAAACTCATCAACTTGGTCTGGTGAAAATAGATTTAAGCTTTCCACAGTTGCTTCTTTCGAAAGCACCTGCTTAGACAAAGGAGGACGCTCGTAAAAAACACTGTCCTCATTAGACACAACATGAATTTCACCGTTATATCCCTGATTGCGAAGTGTATGAACGGCCCATCCTGCGGCTTGCCCTGCACCTACAATTACAATTTTATTCATGTTGATCTCCCTATCTATTTTCCGATTACGCTGGCTTTACTTGGCGACGTGTTTCATGATCTAAACCACCCTCAATCGCCCATTCGGTAAAGAGTTCTAGACGATGTTCTTCTTCACGTGGCTGCCATTCTTCGGTCAAATAATCATCATTTGTGTAGTATTCAAAAGCGCCGCCTAATGGTGAATTTACATACCAGAAATACGCAGATGAAATAGGATGACGACCCGGACCAATAAATGTTGACCATTGCTGACGGTTCATACTTAAACCACCACCAATCACTTCATGAATATCACGAACAACAAAGGCAACATGATTCAAACCAGCAGGTTTATTTGGAATCGAAAGTAGGAACAAATCATGGTGAAAGCCTTCACCACGACAGCGTAGGAAAGCACCTCTATTTGTATAGGCATCAGATAAATGAAAACCTAATTTTTCGATATAAAAAGCTTGGGTTGTTTTTAAATCTGGTGTGAAAAATACAACGTGACCAATATCTACAGGCTCAGCTTTTTCATAAACAGGGCTTGCCGCATTTACGCGTTGAACATTACCAAACTGGTTAATACCTTCTGTACGTGCTTGTGCAACGTCTTTAGTAATTGTTTTTTCAAAAACAATGGTCATGCCATTTGGATCAAGACATTCAACCTTACTTTCAGTTGCATTGAATTTCGGTTCAGCAGAAAGTTTTACTTTTAAAGCCTCAAGGTCTTGATCGCTTTCAACACCCCAAGTCACTTCACGCAATGTAGAACCCGCTTCAATTGCTTCAGGTAAACGCTCATCAGCTATATCAAATAAGTAAATTTTGCAGCCATTTTGCGTTTGATATAAATCTGCACCCTCAACATCTGAAGTAGATGCTTTTAGACCAAAATCAGCTAAAAATGTGTTTGCTTCTACTCGGTCTTCAACACCAAATTTTAGAACTTCAATACCTGTAATCATGTGTTGCTCCTTAATTAAATACAAAGCCGCCATTCACAGGAATATTTTGTCCCGTCACAAAAGAAGACATATCTGAAAGTAGATAAATCGCTGTGCCGTTTAAATCCTGAGGATGTTGTTGACGTTGTATTGCTCTTCCATTGACATACAAATCATGACGAGCTTGAGGTACATATTCAGTTGCTTCTACAAGCGTTAAACCAGGGCTAATCGTGTTGACACAAATATTGTCTTCACCCAATTCACGTGCCATAGAACGTGTCATTGAAATAATTGCACCCTTGCTTGCGATATACGCCATTAAACGTGGTGCACCCCACAAAGCTGTATCTGATGCAATATTGACAATTTTTCCTGCACCCGAAGCTTTTAAATGAGGAACACATGCTTGCGTTACTAACCAAGTGCCCTTCACATTTACAGTCATCACTCGATCCCAAAGATCTTCGTCATATTCCATAAGGGTTACGCCACCTACACCTGTTGCAAGTGCGGCACAGTTAATCAAACCATCTAAACCATTTAATTTTTCAACTGCTTGAGCAACCGCTTGTTGAATTGAGGCCTTTTGACTTAAGTCAATTTCAACCGCTGAAACATCGAAACCCTGGGCAGATAATGCAGATGCTTCTTGTTGAACTAAATCAGCCAAAATATCTGCCATCACAACCGATGCACCTGCTTCAGCAGCAGCTTGGGCGAAATCACGCCCTAAGCCACGTGCAGCACCTGTTACAAGAATGCGTTTGCCCGCTAAAATTGGCAGATTAGCCATTAGACGCTTCCTTCATTTCAATACGGTTTTCAACTTGAGATGACTGAAGTGCAGCGAACTTTTTAAGTTGTTTTTCTGCTTCTTTTTTCATTAAGCGACGTAAGCGAGATAAACCAACATCGTGCTGATATAAGAACTCGTGTTTACGTGCATTTGGTGCGAGGTTTTCTAAAATAATACGATCTTGCTCCAATACATCCCAATGCAATTGTTCTAAATGATTGCGGTATAAGAAGCGCCATACATTACGTTGCCAGCCTGAAACTTTTCGACAACGCCAGAAGAATACGCGTGTATTGTTTTCATCAATTGGCGTTGCAAAACCAACAATCCAGAATTCACCACCTGGACCAAATGACTTGCGATAAGGAATAGATAAACGTAACCAAGCAGCCCCAGTTTGACCGTATTCAACCCAGTCAAAGTTCACACCTGTTTGACCTTCTTTTTCAAAAACAAAACCATCTTTCGTTGGACGATGTTTCATTTCTGCTGTTTTTTCACCATCTGCCATTGAGTGCGATGTGCAATGCAAGTAAGTACCATGCATTGGATCCATTACGTTATCGACTGCATATTGATGGTTTACCTTCCAATCTGCCATGCAAAGGAATGAACTCCATTCTTCGCTTGCAAGCTGATCTGGTAAAACAAGTTCAGCTGGTGCTTCATTCGCATCAATACCAAACCAAATAAAGATTGCGCCATGTAACTCTTGGACTTGATAAGTTTTTACACAGTCACTGCCTTTTAATGGGCAATCATGAACAGCTGGTACATCTTCAACAACCCCATCATGGCGAACTTCAACACCGTGGTACCAACAAGCAATACGATTACCAAGGTTCCAACCTAAAGAAAGACGTGCACCACGGTGTGGACAGCGATCTTCCAATGCATGAACTTGACCTTTATCATCGCGCCATACAACAATATTTTCGCCTAAACGTGTAATACCAACTGGATTTGAACCTACTTCCCAACTTGCCAATACTGGATACCATTGGTCACGTAAACCAAGATCTAAATATTGTTCAACATTCATCTCTGCAATAGTCATCATGATGTCCTTATCTGTTAATAACCTAAACGTTGCATCTCAGTTGAAAAGCTTTCAACCGACCATAGATCGCCAGATTCATCTCTAAATCCTCGATCATTTAATGCATTCACTAAGTCACCTAATTCAGTTACACCATTGGTGAATGCAGAAATTAAATGCTGAACAAAATCTTGCTCATACGGGCTTGGCACTTTGTAACGGTTTTGCCAAACTAAATGTTCAACCTGACCTGGAATTTGAATGTTATTGATACCTGCATCGCTTGAAGGTGTTGCGTTAATCCATCTAGCTAGCTTTTCGTTGTATTGTTTCATTTGATTTCTTCCCTAATAATTAATTCTTAAAGCTGAACTTGAATTTCTTCGTTTTCAACTCTTACGGGATATGTACACAGATCACGACAGCCAGGACCACTTTCCAAACGTCCAGTCGGAATGTCAAAAATGGCTTCGTGCAATGGGCATTCAACGGTGGAATCTTCAATGAATCCTTCTGTTAGTAATGCGAATGCATGAGGGCAAACGTTTTCAATTGCGAAATACTTTTCTTCAATGAAAAAAATACCAATCTTTTTTTCATTGATCTCAATTGCTTTTGGTTCTTCCTCTGCAACCTCGTCCACTTTACAAACAGATATCCAATTCATGAGACCACCTCCATGTTTTACCAACAAAACTTTATTTAATATTTAAAACATACAATCAGAATAGTCTTTAATCAAAATAAATGTCAATTAATATATAAATTGCATTTTCAAACACTTATATTTATTTTATATATTGTTACGTTTTATATACGTTAAATTGTTTTATATACAAACATTGTGCACTTTCGTTTTCAACGATAAAATATGGTGCATAAATTCCATTTTCGGTGTGAATAGACAGGTAAAGGCAAACTATTTAATGAATACTACTGAAACAGAAACTGTAGCGGATCAAGACACAAACAAAAATGAAGACCGATATATCGTTCCTGGTTTAATGCGTGGATTAGCAATTCTTGCGCTATTTAATGAGCACAATCAGGAAATGACAATTTCTGAAATTGCTGAAAAATTAGATGTAAACCGCTCAAGTGCTTTTCGTTTAATTTACACCTTAGAATCTTGCGGATATTTAAGAAAACTTTCACAAAAAACCTATGCCTTAGACAGTAATATCATGTCTTTGGGGTTTAATAGTTTGTCAAAATTATCGATTAATGAACTTGCCTCACCTCTTATGCGTGAACTTCGTGATCGCGTTAAAATTGCAGTGCATTTATCTATTCTAGAAGATACAAATGTAGTTTTTATCAATAATATACAATCAAATAGTGCATTCACCAGCACACTACAAATTGGTACACGCTGGCCCGCACATGCAACCGTTATTGGTCAGCTTATGCTATCTCGACTACCAATTTCTGAAGTGAAAAAACGTTATGGTCAATTTGAAAATTGGGTCGTATTTTCTGAACGTACACCTAAAAGTTTAACTGAACTATTAGCACGTTTAGATCAAGTTCGTGCGGAACCATTTATGGTGAGTTGGGGACATTTCAATACAGATATGGCAGCATGTGCAGCGCCTATTTTTAATCAGTCCAATAAAGATATGGTTGCAGTGTTGTCTGTCAGCTGCCCTATGAGCACATATACAGAAGATGAATTTAGATCCAAAGTTGCTCAAGATGTTGTCTTACATGCACAAAAAATTTCTAAATTTATTTATATTTAATATTCAAAATAATCCATTGATTTAGGAAAGAAAGACATTTTAAATCAATGGATTTTCGCACCATAATAGTGCGCTTTTTTACATCATATTTCTAATTTCAATGACTATAATATCTACCATAATATATATAGTGTTTTATTCCCTCTTTTTCTTTATAGAAAAAAAATCTAAATATTTTTTAGAAAAAAAAAGTTTAAAACCAATACATCACCTATAAATAATGTATTTTTTAAAATGATCGACTTACCACCGAACCCTTATAGTTCAAACAATCTTCAACTCTAATCTGTTGAACCGCATTTAACTCATTTAGAGTAAACCACCTAAATTCTGAATGTTCACTACTTAATGTTATGCTTTGATTTTCTAATAAGTGACAACGAAAAATAAAAGCATGAGAAGTCACTGTAGAATGAAAATAAATACCCGATAAATAATCAATCTGAACATCACATTCCAGCTCTTCTCGACACTCTCGAATTAAAGCCTCATGAACAGTTTCCCCCATATCCAATCCACCACCAGGCAGTCCCCATGCACAATCGGCATAGGTGGCTTTCAACAATAAAACTTCATTTTTTTCATTAAAAATAACGGCATGTGAACTTAAACGATAAAAATCTTGAAATGCCATGAATTATGCCTATTGAAAATTTTATTTAAACTTTTTAAAAATAAACCAAAGCACTATATCAATATTATTACTTTATTTATTTGTTAATCAATCAAATTTGGTATAGAAATATGTTGATGTGCCACCTTCCACTTTCCATGCATTTTTTCAAAACATAATGTGGTACGACACCAAGGTAAGTTTAAAGCACGAGACTCATCTGCATGATCAATCTTAGAGTAGCAATGCATAAATGCTAAATTAGCTTGAGCATGAATTTCAACTTTCTTTCGATATACCCTTACATCATCAACAAAAAAAGAACTATACTTTTCCCACAATTGTTTAAATTCACTAATATTATTTAGTTGTGAGCTAACATCAAAAAATCTTAAATGATCTGAACACATCTCACTAATTGCCTGTAAATCCAAACGCTCTACTGCACTATCCCATTGTTTTATTTTAAATAAGACTTCTTGAGCAATATACTCATCACCAATTAGCTGTACAATCAAAAGACCTACCCCATTTAAATCTTTTTATTACCAACAAAAATAAGTCAAAATATATCTATTAATATTATATTATTTTTCATATTTATTAAACAATTGACCTTTTGTTAAACAATGCTATTTACGCTTTTACAACACTTCAGTTTATTAAGTCATCACTTTATTTGAGGTATAAAAAAGCATGCTCAGCATGCTTTTTTATACAAAATCAACTTTAAATAACTATCCTGTTAAATCCTTAATCGTAGTCGATACACCGTTATTTTTTACAGAATCAATTCCTTTTTCTCGTGATTGTTCACTCGCATAAAGCTGACTAGTACCAATAACCTGATGATTTGCTGCTTTCAAATTGAAATAAGGCTTTCCATTTTTTGCAGTCAAACGCTCATAACGAATATCTTCCGTACAATTTTTTTGAACAGACTCAATACCAACTTGCGCTGAAGGTTTGGCTTTATAAAGCTCGCTCGTTAAAATGACTTCACCGTTGCCAGCTTTTAAGCTAAAGCGATACTGACCATCTTTTGCTTGGCTAATTTCAAACCATCCTGACATATCACACCTCTTTTAATTGCTTTTATTTATGTGTACTTAAATAAATTGAAGAAAATTTATTCTATTTATATGAAATATAAATGACTTTTTACAAATATAAAAGTGGTATATATAAAAATAAGTACTTATTTTAAATAAGTTTAATCAAAAATATTTATTTTTTATAAAAAGCAAAACAGAATATGTTTTGCTTTTCGGCTTTTAAACTAATGCAACAATTTTTTTGGCGTAAATATCACGTTGCATTTCCAAAATTTCTACACAAAATTGAATCGTAACCTGCATTTGTTTAGGAGAATGATCGGCAAGAACCTCAAGTAAACATGTTGCAATTTCTTGTCTTAACTCAACAGACCTTCCAGTTAATAAAGACAATTTCACATGTATATATGCCTGATTTTGTTCATTTTCACCAATAACATAATCTGTTTGGCAAATTGCTCGACTTTTAATGTCTAAGCCTGCCTGAGCATAACCACCACGAATCAATGCCTGATTGAGTGAAAGTAGTAACGGTTTTACTTCAAGATTTTCAATATTATCTGAATATTCAAGATGGAGATGTGGCATAAAATTGGCTTCAAAATATTTTTATTATTTATAACATGTTCCTTTTTTTGATACAGAGCTAAATGTAACTTTCACTTAATTTTAAGTTTTCTTGGGCATAAAAAAAGCACAACAAATTGAATTGCTGTGCTTTTTTTTAAATTATTCTTATGCTTTTTTCACATATTCAGACTTCAGTTTCATTGCACCAACACCATCAATTTTACAATCAATATCATGTCCATCTGCCGCATCTGGCAATAAACGAATATTTTTAACTTTAGTGCCAACTTTCACTACAGATGAAGAACCTTTAATTTTCAAGTCTTTAATGACTGTAACGGTATCACCATCTGCCAATACGTTGCCATTTGCATCTTTAATTATTGCATGAGTTTCAGCATCTGAAACTTCGCCTTCCTTCCATTCGTGAGAACACTCAGGGCAAATCAGTAAATCGCCATCTTCGTATGTATATTCTGATTGGCATTTTGGGCAATTAGGTAAAGACATAAAAAAAAATCTCAAAAAATAAAAAAAAGATAAAAATTAATTATACCATTTTTTCTCTTATTCTCTAATAAAAAGCCTTACATAATGTAAGGCTTTATTAAAAAATTAAGCTTGAGTCACATCTTCAAGCTCATCTTCTTCATCATCATAGACGTATGCCATACAACCCCAACCGTCATATTCTCCGTTGTAGTCTGTGGCAATTTTAGTAAACCACTCTTCTAAATCGACAATATCTGAGTAGTCTGGTTCCATGTAAACATAAATGGTAATAAACCATTCGTTGTTTTCTTCATCTTGGAACAATGAGATTTTTTGTTCTTCAGCAAGTAGGAAAAGCGCGCATTTTTCTGCAATTTCTTGGCTTTTAAATGCAATTGAATATTCAATTTCATGTGCAACTGTAAGGTCATCACCATCTTCAGCCATTTGCCAAAGTACGTTGCCGTTGTCATCATCTGGGAATTGTTGGTAATCGCGTGACATTGTTTTTCCTTATTTTAAACATATATTTCTATGGTCTAGATTAGCCTATATATGTTTCAATTTGGAGATTAATTACCAGATGGAACAATAAACAAATCTAAAAAGGCACACTTCCTTTAATCTCAACTTTTTCACCGCTTAAAGGCTGAGTGAAAGCCAAATAGCTTGCATGCAATGCCATTCTATTTAATGCGCTACGCTCGGGTTCAGGATGATAAATTTTATCGCCTGTAATAGGATGCCCAATATGCATCATGTGAACGCGAAGCTGATGCGAACGCCCCGTAATTGGCGTAAGTAAAACACGTGTAATATCTTCTTCTGCATTATATTCCAATGCTTGATACAGCGTTTTTGCAGATTTCCCCAATTCAAAGTGCACCATTTGCCGAGGTCTATTTTCCCAATCTGTAATTAAAGGAACTTCAACACTTCCCTCACCCTCAAGTTTCCCTTGTACCAATGCAATATAGTTTTTAGTAACAGTACGAGCTTGAAACATCTTGCTAATAGCAACTTCGGCATCTCTATGTTTCGCAAACATTAAAATACCCGACGTTGCCATATCTAAACGATGCGTAATTTTAGCATTTGGATATTTTTCTAAAACACGTAAATATGCACTGTCATGATGTTCAGGTAAACGACCAGGTACAGACAACAATTCCGCAGGCTTTTCAATAACCACCAAATCATCATCTTCATAGACAATAGAAAGTGGTTCTTGCGGAGGCATATATACAAATTTATCGTCAAGAGGCATGAAGTTACAGCATTGGGAGGAAAAAACGCAAAGTAACAAGATGGCTTTCGCCTGTCAATCTTTCAACCTAAGCTTCATTTCAAGCCATTTGAATTGTAGTTTGTGCTTTACCTAGTTCTTTCGCTTTATACATCAGTAAATCGGCAGCATGTGTTGCATCATCTAAATCTTCAGGAAGATGATCAAAAAGACTAATCCCCATACTAAAATCGACCCCACACTGCTCTTTTAAACCACTTTCATCAAAAGCTTGTCTTAAACGGGCAGCATATTCTTCTGTACCTTTTGCATCGGTCTTTTTTAAGATAACAATAAATTCATCGCCGCCCATTCGGGCAACAACATCTGAGCTTCTTGTCGCATTTTTCAGAATATTCGCAAATGCAACTAAAACATCATCCCCTCGGCTATGTCCAAGCGTATCATTCACCTTTTTAAAGCCGTCTAAATCAATCACACCTACAGCAAAAGAATGAGAAGACTTACTGGATTTTCTTTTAATATCATTATATTGCATTTGAAATGAACGTGAATTACTTAACGTCGTTAAGCTATCTTTCATTGCCATTTTAGTCATTTCAATTAAAGTCCCACGAACTTTAAATAACAATATTGCGACAACACTAAAAAAACTTAATCGAACTAAAAAATTCCAGTAAGGTGCAAAGGCCTGAGAGTACGCATGGCCAGAACCAAAGTCTGCATATAACCACGTACAACCTGCACCTATAATCGTAAATACTGTCGTTTTGGTATTGTCATACCAAGCAGCAATAGAAACAGGAATTAAATAAAAGACAGCAAAGGAATATTCATAACCCGTAGTAAGGTCAATCCACCCCATTATAAGAATGAACAAGACAATAATAATTCGTCGGGTAAATGTGCGTCCTGAAAGTGTTTTTCCAACTTGAGTCAGCATTTAGCAGCTCCAGACAACATTCATCTGTATAGTTTTATTATTCTATTATTATCATAAATATTCAAATAGAATCAATTTTAAATAGAATGACTTAAATCTAGAAGCGTTGTATTTAGAGAATGGTTTAAAAAAAAATTTAGATTTATTTGTTATTCTGAAATTTTTTAGGGTGTTGGGAAAAACAGTGTTTTGTTTACTTCAACTATCATGACTTTGTAAATTATGATCTTATAGCCTATAAACTTGTGATCTATAGCGTCCTAAGTCGAATCGAGACCTTTTGGGTAAGTACTGCACTCGCGTTTTGCGCCGCTCACAGCATGCTACTCTTTTCGATTCCCGTCACACCCTTGAGATATATAGTAGTGAAAGGACGCTGAAATTAATTTCCTAAGATAAGCTATTTTTTTAAATCTATAAAAATAATTTTCACAAATATATTTATTACAGAAATTTTTTCCCACTTCTATCTTATTTATCCATTTTTTATCTATTTAATTAGACTTATTTAGGAATTTTTACATTACATCCATTCACAAATTAAAGTATCAATTTCAATCAAAAAACCAAGGAACAAATCATTACGAAATGACACCTTGCAACCATGTTGCGGTAAACCACCATAAACTTATAGCAGACATACCACAGAGTAAATTTGCCAATATTTTCTGTATTTTGCTTAAATTGGATTTGTAAATTTGAATATTCAGTACATAAGCAATCACACCATAAGTCATCCCTATTGCACCACCAACTAAAATAAGTAAAAGTGGCCACCCTGCTAGTAAATGTGCCAATTTAGGTAATACTTTTTTTTCCGAAATTACTAAACTTTCCATAATCCACCTATACTTTTTAAAAGCCAAATATAGGTTTTATATAAGCAATTTTTAAGCCATTTATATTAAAAAAACCACTTAACTTTTAAAAATTACTGCATTAATAGCTCATCAAAGTCTTTAATTTGCGACAAATAAATTGGAGGATATGTAAGCTTTGACCATGTTTCCTTAAAACGAGGTCGATCATCATCATAATTTTCATTCATATTTTTACGATAAAGCTTTTTTCCTGTTAATAAATTAATGCTCGTTTCACTTGAAATATAAGGTCCATGATTACTTGAGTTTTCATAGCCAATTAAGCGCATATCATTATTTTCTAATCTAAAACTATACCCCCACCAGCCGTAACGCCCATGTCCATAATCAACTAACAATTTATTGTTCTTAATACCTATAGAAAGCTCAGGTGGAAAATAAACACCACCATCTTCATTTTCAGATGAAAATGCATTTAAATTTTGCAATAACTTTTTATAGTTTCCATTTTCATTTAAAAACACCAATATGCCACGGCGGTTACGGTCTAAACGACCGCGGTATTCGTCATCAATCCACTGTTTGGGATCAGTCGCTTTTACAATTAAAACTAAATCATTTTTACCATCTTTATTTAAGTCCCCTTCTATCGCGTCAAAAAGCACATAGCCTTTAGGAATATAGGCTTTGTACTTAATACTGTCTTGTTTTAGTTTAATTTCCTCAAGGCTTTGCGTAGTAATATTTTCTGAAGATGCTTGAGTAAGTAGACTTAGTCCTGAAATACAAGCAGTGACCAACAAAATACGGGAGATGATTTTTTTCATTATGGTCATACTATTTAATACATATTTAATAAAGACCAATATAAAGAAAACCCACCATTTGGTGGGTTTAAATATGTTGCCCAATTATGCTTCACAGCATTTTTCGCATGCTTCTACTTTTTCTCTTGGCCAATTCATTCTTGCTCTTTTATATGCCAATTCATAATTTGCAAAATAACCTATTAATATTTGACCATTTGGTTTGGGTAAATCTTCACAGCCTTTAGTGGCATTATGGATTTTATTAATACCATTTGCAGCTGGCTTTTCATCGACTATAAATTTAATCATCTGCATTTTTGCCCCCTAAAAAAACTCTTTAAGTTTAAATTTGAACAAACCCATATAATAATTATGGCTTTAAATCACATAATAAAAATATGCCTTTTATGCGTAAAAATCAATCAATTTTTTTAGCAAAAATTTAAACTGTGCCGTATCTCTTTTTTAAGGATTAGATTGATACATCTATATTCAATTTTCATGTTTAATCTAAAGAAACAGTTACATCATTTTTCTTTTTTATACGTACCCATCTTGCAACCCAAATGGCAAAAACAACAAGTAAAATCACCACCAACACAGGCACAATAAAAGACAATATTGAAATTACGAATGCACCTATCCATTCTCCTGTAGATACAAGTGGATTTGCCACACCACCTGTTGTTGCGGTCGATACGCCACGTACAGCAACCGTACTCATTTGTACGGCACCTGCTGTTCCACCACCAATAATAATGGCCGATGCCCAACTTGCAAATTGGGACATTTCTCCTGAACTTACTGCCATAGTGGTAAGTGTGCCTGCAATCATGGCTGCGGGAGTTGCTATGGTGTCTAGCATGTTGTCTACCCATGGAATGTAATAAGCGGCAACTTCACATACGGTTGCAACGGCAAGTGCAATACAGACCGATGGCATTGCGAGCCATTCGAAGCCTTTCATGGGTTCAAATAGTCCAAATATGGCAGCAATACTCATAACTAAAAGTGGTACGAACACACGGAATCCGCATGCTGCGCTAAGTCCAATGCCTATACATAACCCGAGTATGGTTTCCATGTGTATTCCTTTGTTTTTCTTTTAGGTTGTTTTATACGTTATCAAAAAAGCCCCATCGGGTGATAGGGCTTTTATTTAAAACAGTAAGTGCTGTTTTAGTCGTGTTGCTTAGGTGTTCTTATTGTTAAATTGAACGCCTTGGCATTTGGTACACGGGGGTAATCGGTCTGTACCAATTTCTAAGTAGGTGCGGTGTCCGCATTGCACACAAAAATAGAAGCCTGTGCCAGGTTTTTGACCAGCTTGAACCATTTTTGCTCTCCTTGTTTTTAGAAATGGTGTAAGCACTATAACTGAATCATTATGGTTTTTAATTAGCCATTTAGTCTAATGATGATGTCAGATGGGCGAAGTAAATTACAGATTATAGATCTAGTTAATCACTCAAACTTTTGTTGAATATCAGAAATAATTTGATCTTCAATATCCTTCATTAACTTTTCCACGGTTTCTTTAATCTTATCTATTTGCTTAAGTGGACAATGTGCTGTTTTCCATTCATTTTTTTCTTCAATAAAACGCTCACTCCAATTTCTTTCTTTCTCGCGCTCAAACTTATAAAAAATAGTTAATTTTGATTTTGAAAAAATTACAGTAATAAATGCTTTATACCAACTCAATATTTGTTCTTTAGGTTCTAGTTGAATAACCAAAGTTTGAAATGGTGCTGGAGCTGTCACCCTATAGTCAGATAATACATCTTTATATTTTGTAACTGTACGATAACCACCCACTACCATTCGATACCTATTAGTTTCAGGTACTTCAACCTCATAAGACTCTTGTGCATAATTTAGTGCAGTAAAATATTCTTCTTTAGTACTGGACAGCCACTTTGCAATTTCTTTTCTCGATACCAAATAGGGTATGCTTGTATTAAATTCTTGTGTTATATCAAATAAATGATTAGAGATATCATCAGTCCATTCATAATTTGAAAGAAAAGTTTTAAGATGTGTAATTGATTCTATAGCTTCTTCCTCACTACAAAAATCTTCACCTTTATTTCTTACTTTTTTTACTAACGCAGATAAGAATAAATTTTCACCTACAGAAGAAACCACGTCCCCATCATCTATGTATTTAGGATCTTCTTGTTCATTCTCTATTTCAAATTCACCAGTTAAAAATTCAGTAATTTTTTCTGAAACACTTATAAACACCTCTGTATTATCAGCTTGCTGAATAAATAATGGCGTCTGATGTTTCTTCACAGTATTATCATCAGAAACATAAGCCATAATATCTCTATATCTGACATTTTGATTTTCAAATTCAAGTAAAGATTTTGCAAAACTTTTTGTAAAAACACTAAAATCTTGCAAAGCAATAGAGCTTTCAGAACTTGATGAAGAAAATAGAAAATATGCTTTATTAAAACTTTCTTTAGAAGACTTATCAAAAATCATCTGTAATTCTTGATTAGATTTTATATACTCAGTGCCAGCTTGGCATGCATCTATAACTTTCACCGTTAGTTTTGGCTTCAAAGACTTTAGCATTGCATCAAATTCACTATTCCTTAGTGAAGTTTGCTCTAATTTTTGTTCATCAAAATCTGCAAACAAATATAAAAAGTCATCTTTAACTCTTGTTCCATGCCCCGTGTAATAGATAAAAATTTCGTTAATATCAACTTCTTGATTTTTACGTATAAACTCTGCAATTTGATCCTTAGCTGTTGCACCAAAAGGACTATTATTTAGTAAAAGTACTTCTTGATATTTTTCTGAAATATCCAAAATTTTAGAAATTAATCCAATATCTCGATCACATGGCGAAAGCTTATTTATATGCTTGTAATCAGCTATACCTATTAAAATTGCTAAGTTTTTCATAATTTTCCTAAAAAATCCTCACTTCAAAATAGGGCTTCTTGTAATCAATTTAAATAATTTTATAAAAAAAGGGCGATCCCCCTCTTTAAGAAAGAGGGGTTAGGGAAGATTCTTAAACATTCCCTTCTAAAAAGTCCTGCGCAAAGCGTTGTAAAACACCACCCGCTTCATACACATGTACTTCTTCTTCCGTATCTAAACGGCATGTTACAGGCACTTCCACAATTTGAGCTTTGCCATCTTCCGTTGCACGCTCAATCACCAAAGTTAAAGTCGAACGTGGCGCAATGTTCCCAATTACGCTATACAACTCTGTACCATCTAAACCTAAAGTTTTACGGTCAGTACCTACCTTAAACTCAAGTGGTAATACGCCCATTCCTACCAAGTTAGTACGGTGAATACGCTCAAAACCTTCCGCCACAATCACTTCTACCCCTGCAAGGCGAACACCTTTAGCTGCCCAGTCACGGCTAGAACCTTGTCCATAGTCCTTCCCTGCAACAATAATTAAAGGCTGTTTACGGTTCATGTAAGTTTCAATGGCTTCCCACATACGCATAACTTCACCTTCAGGCTCTACACGCGCTTTTGAACCTTGCTTAATTGTGCCATCTGAACGTACCACCATTTCGTTATAAAGTTTTGGATTCGCCAAAGTCGCACGTTGTGCCGTTAAATGGTCGCCTCGGTGCGTTGCATAAGAGTTGAAATCTTCCTCAGGCACACCCATTTTCGCCAAATACTCACCCGAAGCACTATCTAACACAATCGCATTCGATGGAGATAAGTGATCTGTGGTGATGTTATCGCCCAAAATTGCAAGTGGACGCATATTTGCTAAAGTACGTGGCGCAGCCAAAGCCCCCTCCCAGTATGGCGGACGGCGGATATAAGTACTTTTCGCACGCCAATCATATAAAGGACTTGGTGCTTTTTCATTTACACCCAAATCAAACATTGGAATATAAACTTTCTTAAATTGCTCAGGTTTTACCGCAACTTTTACCAATGCATCAATTTCTTCATCAGATGGCCAAATGTCTTTCAGGTAAATTGGATTACCATTTTTATCATTACCCAACGAATCTGTTTCGATATCAAAACGAATCGTACCTGCAATAGCATAAGCAACAACAAGTGGCGGAGATGCTAAGAATGCTTGTTTCGCATAAGGATGGATACGACCGTCGAAGTTACGGTTACCCGAAAGCACCGCCGTAGCATACAAATCACGGTCAATAATTTCTTGTTGGATTTTTGGATCTAACGCACCCGACATACCATTACACGTGGTACATGCGTATGCCACAATGCCAAAACCAAGCTGTTCTAAATCTTTTAAAACACCTGCTTCTTCTAAGTAAAGTGCTGCTGCTTTAGAACCTGGTGCAAAAGAGGATTTCACCCAAGGTTTACGCACAAGTCCAAGTTCAATCGCTTTACGTGCAAGTAAACCTGCCGCAACCGTATTTCGTGGGTTTGATGTATTGGTACATGACGTAATAGCCGCAATAATCACAGCACCATCAGGAATTAAACCCTCTGCTTCTTGTGCACGCGCTGCATCTAAATTACCTGCAATGCCTTTTGCTTTTAAATCTGCTGTAGATACACGTGCATGCGGATTCGATGGCCCTGCAATGTTACGAGTAACAGCAGATAAATCAAAACGTAAAACACGTGGATATTCCGCTTTGGTCATATCGCTTGCCCAAAGACCAATTTCTTTGGCATAAGTTTCAACAAGCTTAACTTGATCTACTTCACGACCTGTTAAAGTCAAATAATCAATAGTGTTTTGATCAATATAGAACATTGCCGCTGTTGCGCCATATTCAGGCGTCATGTTGGAAATAGTTGCTCTATCTCCCACAGACATACTATCTGCACCTTCACCAAAGAATTCTAAATATGCACCCACCACACGCTCTTTACGTAAGAACTCAGTTAGTGCTAAAACGATATCTGTTGCGGTAATGCCTGCTTGGCGTTGCCCTACAAACTCTACACCAATAATGTCAGGTAAACGCATCCAAGATGCTCGACCTAACATCACATTTTCAGCTTCTAAGCCCCCAACACCAATAGAAATAACACCCAAAGCATCTGTATGTGGCGTGTGTGAGTCTGTACCTACACACGTATCTGGATATGCAATACCCTCTCTGTTTTGAATTACAGGAGACATTTTTTCCAAATTAATTTGATGCATAATGCCGTTGCCCGCAGGAATCACATCTACATTTTCAAATGCCGTTTTAGTCCACTCAATAAAATGGAAACGGTCTTCATTACGACGGTCTTCAACGGCACGGTTTTTTTCAAAAGCATCAGGATCAAAACCGCCATATTCCACAGCCAAAGAGTGGTCAACAATCAATTGCGTTGGCACAACAGGATTAACTTTAGATGGATCGCCACCTTGATCGGCAATGGCGTCACGTAAGCCTGCTAAATCGACAAGTGCCGTTTGTCCTAAAATGTCATGACACACCACACGTGCAGGGTACCAAGGAAAGTCATGATCTTGTTTACGGAAAATAAGTTCTTTTAAAGACTGTTCTAAAATTGCAGGATCACAACGTCGAACTAGCTGCTCGGCAAGTACTTTTGATGTATACGGTAGCTTTTCATATGCGCCTTGCTGAATATTGTCTACGGCTTCACGCACATCGAAATATTCTAGCTGGGTGCCTTGCAGTGGTTTACGGAAGTTGTTGTTCATAGCTTACCTGCCTATTCTTTCAATCTTTTGTCAAATTATGTTGTTGCTTGTTTTTCATTCCATCGAAGGCATAGTACACTGTCAAAACACCATTTCCCAAATTTAATATTTTTCAAAGACTTAGGTTTAAAACTTGCTATTTTTTCAATATTTTTGAATATCAATCTCAAAATTTAGGTGTTAAATGTGATTTTTTTCAAAAAATAGCGGAAAATAGACCTCATTCTTTAGTATTAGATACCGTTTTAGAGATTAAAAAATGAGCTTACCTACATTCTCTTCTTTCACTTTAATTGGTGTAGATGCGCAAAAATTCCTACAAGGTCAAGTTACTTTGAATGCTGAAAAACTAGCTGAAGGAACAACGCGTTACACAGCTATTTGTAATTTAAAAGGTCGTATTCAATTTGGCTTTTGGTTAAAGAAAAATAGTGCTGAAAGCTTTGAAATTATTAGCCCGACCAACCTTGCTGAAGCTTTAAGCAAACACATTAAAAAGTTTGGTGCTTTCTCTAAAATGAAGCTTGAAGAAGCTGGTGTTGTTTATCCAACGATTGAAGCCAATCACACTATTTTTGGAAGCAGTGAAACCAATGTTGAAGCTTGGCAATTACAAGCAATTGAATCTGGTCAAGCTTGGATTGAAGCAACTACATCTGAACTATTTCAACCTCAAGAGTTACGTTTACATCAACGTGAAGGCGTTCATTACGATAAAGGCTGTTATTTAGGTCAAGAAATTGTGGCGCGCCTTTGGTTTAAGGCAAAACCAAAAAGCTGGTTACATTTAGTTCAAGGCACAGGAGATGTTCCTGCGGCAGCCACTCAGCTTAGCCCAAATACAACTGTTATCAATAGCATTGGGATAGATGGTGGCTATAAAGCCTTAGTGATTGCTAAGCCTGATGTTTTAGTTGATCTTGGTTTAACTATTTTAGACTTACCAGAAGCATTAAATGGCGATGTTGCACGTCCGCAATCATAAGCTAAATGTTTCAAAATATTTAAAAAACTGAACCTCCTGTAAAAAGGAGGTTTTTTTTGCCTTATTTTTCAAGGCTTATTATTAATTCTTATACATTGGAAACAATGTAAACACATTTAAGCCAAACATACGCTAAGAAACATAACATTAATATTCTTTTAAGTTTTTCACATTAATTTAACTTGGTAGATATTCCTAAAGTTGTTCAAAGACTGAATACTTTTTTACTTTTAATATATTTTAACGCAACATCCTCTTTTTATATCAAATACTTAGCTTGGATGTTTATTGTTAATTTAAGGTTTTTAATTTTATGAAAAAAATACTTCTCGCAAGTTTAATCGCAGTTTCTTCTCAGTTTGCACTTGCAGATAATGCACCACAAATTGATCCTGCTTTTGCAAAAATTGAAACTTTAGTAAAAGCAAAGAACTTTAATGAAGCATATAAAGAATTAGACAAACTTGCTCAAACAGGTAATGCACAAGCAATTTATGATTTGGCTTTTTTAACTCAAGCAGGTCAAGGCACAACAAAAAATGATGCCAAAGCCCTTGAACTATTTAAGCAATCTGCAGATAAAGGCTACCCAACTGCCAACTACCTTTTGGGTAAAACTTATCTTTCTGGTGGCTTAGGTGTTAAACCTGATCAAAGTACAGCAAAAAGTTACTTAGAAAAAGCAGCAAAACTTGGTATAGATGAAGCAAATGTAGATTTAGCAGCACTTTATTTGAGCGAAAATAAAGAGTCTTCAACCAAAAAAGGACTTAAACTTTTAGATCCACTTGTGAAAAAAGAAAATCCTCAGGCAGTTCATCTTCGTGCTTTATATGACATAAATTCTGGTGTTAAAGCAAAAAATGAAGCAACTGTTAAAGCAGGTCTAAATGGCATTCAAACACTTGCTCAAAAGGGTTATGTGCCTGCTCTCATGGAAATGGGTAATCTTTTAGCAACAGGTAAGTTGGTTCAACAAAACTTACCCGAAGCGAAAAAAATCTTTGGTATGTTGGCAGAAAAAAATATACCTCATGCAAAAGAAGCTTTAGATGCCGTTTCAAACTTAATGGCTCAACAAGCAAAAGCACCTACTACTACACCCAAAAAGGGCTAAGTTAAATTTGCTGAATTTGACTTCCGCTTAAAACAAAAAATCCCTTAAGTGAGTTATCGCTTAAGGGATTTTTCATGGAAAGAAATCAATTAAAAGCCATGAAATAATTTATTCATATCTTTTACCACATAATCTTTAAAATAATATGCACGTGCATGTTTTGCATCAAATTTTGCAGTTATATCATCTTTTTGAAAAACATAAACACGATCTTCTGAACTTACCAAATAGTCTTTGCCCAATGCTTTCAATAAGGCATCAATTTTATCTTCATCTGCAATACTGTCATCGGCATTAATTTTATCGTAGTTGCGTTTAATACCTTTGATAAACATCTTAGAAACTCACTTCATTACATCTTATAAACAATGCTCAGTTTAACTGAAAGCACCCTATTTGCACGATTATCTCAGTGCAAAAATATATTTATGCCCACCACAATACAATAAGCCCACTCATTACAATAAAGCCAACTATCGTACTCATTAGTAAGGGGGTTAAGGTTTTTTCGCTTAAACCGTATGCCTGACCCAACATTGCAAATATAGTTGGCATAGGTAACGATGCAATTATAGTTCCTGCATACACCATTTCTTGACTAACATTTGTAAGATACGTTAAGCCTAAAAACACCATGAGTGGAAAAATAATATTACTCGAAATGACTAAATAAACACTTTGCAGGTTTACATATTTTAAGCTTAAACCCACTATTCCCCCACCAATTGCAAATAATGCTAATGGTGAAGCCGTTTGCCCAAGCATTAATAAAACTTGATCGAGTTGATGTGGAAGCTTAATTTTTAATGCTGAACATAACATTCCCAGCACTACCGCCATAAATAATGGATTTTTAACTAAAGTTAAAATTGTACTTTTTATAATATGTAAAACATTTACATACTGAGACTTTTGAGAATTTAACTCGGCTAACACCAAAACAGCAGGAATTAAAAAAACACTTTCAATAATAACCACAAGCGAAATATAGGTCATCGCACTATTGCCCATTAATAAGGTCAATACTGCTGCCCCAATTAAGCCTGTATTCGACATAGATGCACCTAAAGAAAGTACAGATGTATCGGCTTTACTATTTTTAAAATAATGAGAAAGAATAAAAAATGCGCTGACATAAAGTATAAATGTTGTACCACCATACACAGCAAAATATTCAGCAAACCAAATTTCATGCAAATCTTTTGTAGAAAGTGATTGTAACAATAAAGCAGGCAACGCAACTTTTATAACAAAGGCACCTACCGCAGCAATTTGTAATTTAGATAATAAATTCAACTTTACCGACAAATAGCCAAGTGCTAAAAGCAAGAAAATTGGTCCTATTATCGTAAATATCATAAAGAAACGGTCCTATTAAATTTGCTAAAAATATAGAGCAGCATTACATCTGCTCTATATTTTTTAATATCACTTTAAAAAGATGTAAATAATTTTTTTAAGCCGTGTGGCTGACAACGTAAATATTGAGGAGAAACTGCAACTTTTGCACCTAATTCTGCGGCTGCTTGCCAAGGCCAATTCGGCTGATACAAAATACTGCGTGCAATGCCAATTGCATCTGCTTGCTCATATTGTAACACCCCTTCTGCCTGCATTGGCTCTTCAATCAGACCAACAGCAATTACAGGAATATTCACAGATTGTTTAATGGCATGTGCAAACGGCACTTGGTAACAACTGTGAATATCAATATTTTGATTCACATCTAATCCGCCACTAGAAACATGAATATATACAGCACCTAATGCTTCTAAAGCCTTTGATAATTCAACTGAAGATTCCACATCCCAGCTTTCTACACCATCCATCCAATCGGTTGCTGAAATACGAATCCCTATAGGAAAATCTTGTGGAACAGCCTTTTTTATTGCTTGAAAAACCTCTAGCGTTAAACGAATTCTATTTTCAAAGCTTCCACCATATTCATCTGTTCGTTTATTAGAAATAGGCGACATAAATTGATGCAACAAATAGCCATGAGCAGCATGTAATTCAATAAGGTCAAATCCAACATCTACAGCACGCTTTGCTGCATCTGCAAAATCTTGAATAATTTTTTGAATTTCATTGCCTGTTAAAACATGAGGGGCATGGTCATTTTCATTAAACTTTAAATCGCTAGCTGAAACTGTTTGCCATCCCAATATATCCTTAGGACTAATTTGCCCCTTTCCTGACCATGGATAATCAGTAGATGCTTTACGTCCTGCATGTGCCAATTGAACAGCAAAAGGCATAGGTGAAATAGCTTTTATTTTATTCAGTGCCAATTTCATTTTTTCAGCTTGTGCATTATTCCATAAACCTAAATCGGCATAGCTAATGCGCCCTTCAGGCTGTACGGCTGTAGCTTCTACAATGGTTAAACCTGCACCCGATAAAGCGTATTTTGCCCACTGTTGTTCATGCCAAAATGTCACTTCCCCATCCACAGTGGCAGAATATTGACACATTGGTGCAATGATAATTTTATTGCTTAGGCTAAGTGTTCCAAATTGAATTTGCTGAAATAACAAAGACACTAAAATCCCCTCATTTTAATCATTCATTTTTCTCATTTTTATTCTAGCTTAGAAAAACAAAAAACAGGCTCCAAAGAACCTGTTTATTTTAAAATTATTTTCTATGTTAGAAGATCATTTTAGTGCTTAAACCCAACACAAATGCATCATCCACGTTATTTGTAGAACCTGGATTAATCACATATTGTAAGTTTGGTCTTAACATCAACCACTTCGTTGGATTGTAGCTATAATTCAACTCAATATTATATTCTGCACTCGCATTAAATTGTGGTTTTACGCTAGATAAACGGTTATTTACATGTACGCGATTTACACCTAAACCCACATAATCATTAGGTAGTGCCGCAGATAATCCGACATATTTCAAGCCAAGTTGTTGCGAGTTATCAACTTTATTTGTTATACGATCATGCCAAGTAAAGTTTGCAAAACTATGTAAACCTTGCTTGCCTGAACCTGTGGAAGTTAATTGTTGTTCTATCGCCAACCAACCCGCAAATGTACGATCTTCGGGTGCGCCTGTTTTAATATCTTTTTGATTTGCAGGATTATCTGCCGTGTTGTACATCCCACCTACACGATAACTGCCTGCTAATCCATTAATGAATGATTTTGGCTGCCACACAACTTCTACAGGAATTGTCACACCATCGGCATTTTGTGTATCTAAACTCCAGCCTTGTCCTTCTGCATTGCCGTTACCATTATTAGGGTTAAATTCATACACACCTATTTGTGTAAAAACTTCTGGGTTAATTTGATATTTAACTCGACCGCCCCACTGTGCAACTGGCGTATTCATCCAAATTCCACCTTGCCATTTCCCCATTTGTGCTGCACAAAATGCATTACTTTGGAAATCACAAGCCATCACGTTAAAGTCCATTCCCAAGCCTAAACGCCCAACTTTAATGCTTATACCTTGTTCTTTAAAACTCTTTTCAATAGATAATTCTGTCAACCGTGATTGTTGGTTTCCTCGTCCATAATTGGCTTGCACGTTGGCTAACTGAGGTGCAGCATTATCTTGCAAATCTCTGATTGTTGTACTCTGCCCTTGACGTGCAGTCATCACAGCACGAATAGTTACGCCATTCCAACCTGCTAATTTTTCCATATCTAAAGCGGTACCCAGCCAAAGTTGTGCAGCTATTGTTGGATCTGCATGCTCATTGCGACCACCATGTGCTAAATAAGCTGTATCACTTGCAAGATTTGCCTCAAATTTAACCCCTTTTTGTGCAAGTTCAGTCCGTTTACCCGACCAATCGCCAAACATATATTGACCTTTCATATCAAATACATCTTTTGCGTGAGATTGAGTAATAACAGACATTAAAACAGCTGGAAAAATGGCTAAACCAATTTTTTTCATGATGAAAACCTAGTTGGGTAAATACTTGTTTACAAACAATTAATATTTGTAAATTTCATGTGAAAACTACCCAATTTTTATATTTTTTTCTCAGCATAATTTTTATTTGATTACATACTTTTATTTATATAAGCTCTTAAAAGACTAACAAAACACAACCACAAAATATTTTATTTAATATTTTTAAACACTTAGATGCATCAATAATCCATTTAAACGATTAATTAATTTCATAAATAACATTTTTTATGCTCAATATAATTCTTTCTCCATACAATTTAATGACTTATAACAATTATTTTTCATCATTCTAAATTTAAACTTGTAATCTAAAAGCGATAACCCGATATTAGTCACATCTTTATATATTTAATGTCAGATGCCTGAATTACCTGAAGTTGAAACCACGAAAACTAGCCTACTTCCATTGATCAATGAAAAAGTCATCGGTGTGACTGTTCATCAATCAAGTTTAAGATGGCCAATTCCTGACAATATCAAAAAGCTTATTGGACAAAAGCTCCTTAAACTTTCAAGGCGCTCCAAATACATTTTGGCTGAATTTGAACATGATTCAATGCTTTGGCATTTAGGAATGTCAGGAAGTTTCCGTATTTGTGAAACCACCGAAGAACTTCGTAAGCACGATCATCTGATTATTCAGTTTGAAGACATGGAGTTGCGTTATCACGATCCACGTCGTTTTGGTTGTATTCTCTGGTTAGACGAGCACTCACAAACTAAACTCATTGATACTTTAGGGCCTGAACCTTTGAGTGACGTATTTAATACGGATTATTTAGCAGATAAATTAAAGTCCAAAAGTACAGCCATTAAAGTTGCCATCATGGACAATCATGTAGTTGTTGGGGTTGGCAACATTTATGCCACGGAAAGCTTATTTAATTTAGGTATTCATCCCGCACAACCGGCATCATCACTTAACCAAGAACAAATTGAAAAACTTGTTCTCGAAATTAAACGTATTTTAAAACAAGCAATTGATTTAGGCGGTTCAACTTTACGAGATTTCAGCAATGCCATGGGGGAAAATGGATATTTCCAACAAACCCTACTAGCTTACGGACGTACTGGTGAAATGTGTGTGAACTGTGAAACCACTTTAGAAAATATTAAACTAGGTCAACGAGCAAGTGCATTTTGTCCACAATGTCAGCCATTAAAGAAAGTAAAACAGATTTCCCGAGGTAAGAAATGAAAAGTGCCATTGCCCGCCACATTTTAGTAAAAGACAAAGAACTTGCTGAACAGCTCAAAAAGAAAATTAAAGCAGGTGCCGACTTTGCCAAAATTGCAAAGCAGCATTCGACTTGTCCATCTGCTAAAAAAGGCGGTGAACTAGGCGATATCAAAAAAGGACAATTGGTTGCTCCTATTGATAAAGCCGTATTTACTCTTGCTGAGCGCGAACTACATGGTCCAATTAAAAGTCAATTTGGTTGGCATTTATTAGAAATAAAATTCCGAATGGATTTTTAATCATTACTTCTTCTAGAAGGTAAGGAATATATTCCGCAAGGGGATGGAGGTTTTTCTATTTTTTATAAAAGCTACCCTTCCCCTTGCGAAACAGTGCTTCTCATCTCCTATAAAAAGAAGAAAACTGTAAAATAAAAAACAGCGCATTAAGCGCTGTTTTTTTTATTTTAAAGGATTAACCTTTACGTTTTAATTCATCACGGATTTCACGTAATAATTCAATATCTTCTGGAGTAGCTGCTGGAGCTGGCTCTTCTACCGCTTTTTCACGGCGTAATTTATTCATTAATTTTACCAACCAAAATACAACCCAAGCCAATAAAATAAAGTTAATTAGAATTGTTAAAAAGTTACCATAAGCAAAAACATTCAAACCTGCTTCTTTTGCTGCAGCTAAATTTGTAATGCTATTTGGATTATCACCCAATACTAAGAACCAATTTGAGTAATCAACATTACCACCTAAAATCCATGTAATGAATGGCATAATTAGGTCGGCAACAGCTGAGTCAATAATTTTACCGAAAGCACCACCAATAATGACACCAACTGCTAAATCCATTACATTGCCTTTTACAGCAAACTCTTTGAACTCTTGAATAACACTCATATTCACTCCAATTTTTCTTATCAAATTTAATATAACTTAGCATATATTATTGATTAAATCATTTCCGTGCAATTTACTCGGAATTTATTATTTTTTGCAATAAAAAAACCGCCAACTTAAGTTAACGGTTTTTTATCTTTCCTAATTTAGGAAAAATTAGCCATTACGGTTACGCTTACGTTCGTTTTCAGTTAGGTAACGTTTACGAATACGAATAGACTTAGGTGTTACTTCAACTAATTCATCATCTTCAATGAATTCAAGCGCTTGTTCAAGCGTATATTCAATTGCAGGAACAAGTGTTAACGCATCATCAGTACCAGAAGCACGTACGTTTGTTAACTGTTTCGCTTTAGTTGGGTTAACAGTCATGTCGTCTGAACGTGAGTTAATACCTACGATCATACCTTCATAAACTTCTAACTGTGGTTTAGCGAATAAACGACCACGGTCTTGAAGTGTAAACAATGCATAGCCAAGGCAAGTACCTTGAACCATAGAAATCAATACACCGTTTTGACGTTTCGCAACAGTACCTTGTTTCATAGGACCGTAGTGCGAGAAGCTTGATGTCATGATACCTGTACCTGAAGTCATTGTTAAGAATTCAGAACGGAAACCAATCAAACCACGTGAAGGGACAGTTGCTTCAATACGGATACGGCCTTTACCGTCAACTTCCATATTCGTCATTTCACCTTTACGGTGACCCATTTGTTCCATTACAGAACCTTGGTGTTGTTCTTCAACGTCAAAAGTTACGTTTTCGTATGGCTCTTGTTTTTCACCATCAATTTCTTTGATAATTACTTGTGGACGAGATACGCCCATTTCGAAGCCTTCACGACGCATGTTTTCAATAAGAACTGAAAGGTGAAGTTCACCACGGCCAGAAACCTTGAAACGGTCAGGACTGTCAGTGTCTTCAACGCGAAGTGCTACGTTGTGAATTAATTCACGGTCAAGACGTTCACGGATGTTACGTGAAGTTACGAATTTACCTTCTTTACCAGCAAACGGTGAATTGTTTACTTGGAAAGTCATAGATACTGTAGGTTCATCTACAGAAAGTGCAGGTAATGCTTCAACATTTTTAGGATCACAAATTGTGTCTGAAATATGAAGTTCATCAATACCCGTTACACAAACGATATCACCTGCTTGAGCAGATTCAACATCAATACGCTCAAGACCATGGTAACCCATGATTTTAAGGATACGACCGTTACGTGTTTTACCTTCTTTGTCGATTACAGTTACAGGTGTGTTCAATTTAACTGAACCACGTTGAATACGACCAACACCGATAACACCAACGAAGCTGTTATAGTCAAGTGAAGATACTTGCATTTGGAATGGACCATCAACGTCAACAGCTGGTGGTTCAACGATGTCTACAATTGTTTGGAACAATGGAGTCATGTCTTCAGCAAGTTCTTCAGGAGACGGACCAGCTACACCACGTAAACCAGAAGCATATACAACTGGGAAGTCTAACTGTTCATCAGTACCGCCTAAGTTATCGAACAAATCGAATACTTGGTCAATTACCCAGTCAGGACGTGCGCTTGGCTTGTCTACTTTGTTGATAATTACGATTGGTTTCAAACCACGAGCGAACGCTTTTTGCGTTACGAAACGAGTTTGTGGCATAGGACCTTCTTGTGAGTCTACAAGAAGAAGTACGCAGTCAACCATCGACATTACACGTTCAACTTCACCACCGAAGTCGGCATGTCCCGGGGTATCTACGATGTTGATACGGTATTCTGTATCTGTACGTTTGTCTAACCATTTAATTGCAGTGTTTTTTGCAAGAATAGTAATACCACGTTCGCTTTCAATAGCGCCCGAATCCATGACACGCTCGATCTCACCCGCGCGATCACCAAGAGCACCTGATTGTTGTAAAAGTTTGTCTACAAGAGTGGTTTTACCATGATCGACGTGCGCAATAATGGCGATGTTACGGAGAGTTTTAATATCTGACATGTAAATTCAATGCATATGTAATTTGAGGGCAAATTATACAGAAAAATATTAAGTTTTTATAGTGACTGTTTATTGACATTATCGATTTTTTTTAACATTCCATCGTTATTTGGTTTTGATATGCCGTCTAACTCGATTAGAATAGCGCCATCTTGCCACTATTTGCTTTGATTCATGTCCGATTTAAATCAATCTACTGATCAAAAAGATCAACTCGATTTAGTCTACGGTCTTAATGATCGACCTAAACCACTCATCGCTTTTCTTGCTGCTTTCCAACATCTTCTTGCAATTATTGTCCCAATTGTTACTCCAGGCTTATTAATTTGCTTGGCGTTGGGCGTATCTAAAGAAGATACCAACATGATTTTATCTATGTCTTTGGTTATCTCAGGGATTGCAACCTTTCTTCAATGTAAAAAAGTTGGCCCGTTTGGTGCAGGTTTGCTCATTGTTCAAGGCACAAGCTTTAACTTTATTGGCCCTATTATTGGTATTGGCTCTGCAATGGTTGCAGCAGGTACACCTGTTGAATCTGTTATGGCTGCTATTTTTGGTGTAGTGATTGCTGGCTCATTTATTGAAATGGGCGTATCCCGCATTTTGCCATGGGTTAAAAAGCTTATTACACCGTTAGTTACTGGTATTGTTGTTCTTTTAATTGGCTTAACGCTTATTAAAGAAGGCTTAATTAGTATGGGCGGTGGTTATCAAGCAATGGGCGATAAAACTTTCGCTAATGCCGATAACCTTATTATGTCGTGTACTGTTCTTGCGCTCATTATTATTTTGAACCGTATTCGAGTAACTTGGGTAAAAAGCTCAGCCATTTTAATTGCTTTAGTGGCAGGTTATATTCTTGCTGGCTTTATGGGTCATTTAAACTTCGATGGTTTAAAAGATGCCCCTCTTGTTCAAATTCCAACACCAATGCACTTTGGTTTAAGCTTTTCTTGGAGCTTATTCATTCCAATGGCATTCATTTATATTGTAACGTCATTAGAAGCAATTGGTGATATTACTGCAACATCTAAACTTTCAAACCAAGCTGTAGATGGCCCAACTTGGATGGAACGTATTAAAGGTGGTGTACTTGTGAATGGTGCTAACTCTTTCTTAGCTGGTATTTTCAATACATTCCCAAGTTCTGTATTTGCTCAAAATAATGGTGTAATTCAGTTAACAGGCGTTGCTAGCCGCTATGTTGGTATTTGGATTGCAATATTATTAGTTTTATTAGGCTTGTTTCCTGCTGTTGCAGGCATTATTCAAGCTGTACCTCAAGCTGTACTTGGTGGTGCTGTAATGGTGATGTTTGGTGCAGTTGCTGCATCAGGTATTAACATTCTTGCAGGCGTTCAATTAGACCGTCGTGCTTTGCTCATTATTGCTATTTCTTTAGCGCTTGGTTTAGGTGTTGCTCAAGTTCCACAAATCCTTGAGCATCTTCCTGAATTATTCCGCAACATTTTTAGTTCAGGTGTTGCTACAGGTGGCATTGCAGCCTTGTTATTAAACATTATTCTTCCAGAAGTGAAGAAATAATTTCATTTCAGTATTAACTTTGCCCAGCACTGTCTGGGCATAGTTTTTCAATGGAGAGAGAAAATGGATCCTAGAAGTGAAGTTGTCATTCGACAGCATGAATATCTTTCTGGTCGTATATTATTAGTGAATGCTCCCACAGATGATTTGCTTTCGAATCTAGATAAAGACATCGAACCCACTCTTTGGACTTGGAACTTTAACGAATACCAATACTTTCAAAATCAAAAAGCGAACATCCACTTTGGTGTTAATCTCCCTGAAAGTACTTTCGATCAAGCAATTGTTTTTGTACCTAAGTCTAAAGAATTATTGAATTACGTTTTACACAATATTGTTAGTCGTTTAACCATTGGTTCATCTATTTTTTTAGTTGGTGAAAAAAAAGGTGGCGTTGAACGTGCAGCAAAACAACTACTCCCATTCGGCTCTGCACTTAAATTAGACAGTGCGCGTCATTGTCAAATGTGGCAAATGACAGTTGAAAAGTCAGTTGTCGCAAAACCATTGGCAGATTGGGCACAAGAATATAAAGTACCCACACCAAATGGTGATTTAACCATCTCTGCTCTCCCTGGCGTATTTAGTCAAAAAAGTTTAGATATTGGTACAGCTGTTTTACTACCATACTTATCTCAAGTAACTTCAGGTAAAATTGCTGACTTTGGATGTGGTGCAGGTGTTATTAGTGCTTATTTAGCAAAGCTGAATCCTAAGAATCGTATTTTTGCGATGGATGTGGATGCCTTTGCTCTCGAATCTACACGCATGACATTTGATAAAAATAATTTAGAAACGGAACAACTTGAAGTTAAAGCTGTAACAGGAATTGAGGATGCACCTCTATTCTTGCATGCAATTGTGAGTAATCCTCCATTCCATCAAGGAATTAAGACCGACTACAATGCCAGTGAAAACTTATGCAAAACTGCGCGTCGCCATCTTAAATCTGGTGGAGAACTATGGGTCGTTGCAAATCGTTTCTTAAATTACCCGATATTGATTGAACAAAACTTTGGTCAATGTACAACTAAAGCCGACCAACAAGGCTTTAAAGTGTTATTCGCTAACACTCAAAAGAAATCATAAGGAAATTCAATGAGCGAAACAGATCAAACACAGCAACTAAAGCGTAAGCTTGGTGCACGCCATCTGAATATGATCGCCATTGGTGGTTCTATTGGTACGGGCTTATTCTTAGCATCTGGTGCAACAATTGCAAATGCCGGTCCAGGTGGTGCATTGCTTGCTTATGCCCTTATTGGCGTCATGATTTACTTTTTAATGACAAGTTTAGGTGAGTTAGCAACGCACAACCCTACCTCTGGTGCATTCTTTACCTATGGAACAAAGTATGTATCTAATGGCTTTGGTTTTGCTCTAGGTTGGAACTATTGGTACAACTGGGCAATTACCGTTGCATTTGAACTCGTTGCTGTTCAATTTATCATGAAATTTTGGTTCCCAGATATCCCCGGCTTTTACTGGAGTGCAATATTCCTAGCCGTAGTATTTGGCATTAATGCAATGACCGTAAAAGGTTTTGGAGAAAGTGAATTCTTCTTCTCCCTCATTAAGGTTCTTGCCATTATTATCTTTATTATCATTGGTATCGCAATGATTATAAAAATCATGATGACACCAGGCATGGTTACATTTGCAAACTGGACCAAAGGTGAAGCGCCTTTTGTTGGTGGCTTATCAGCACTCATTGGTGTTGCAATGATTGCCGGATTCTCCTTCCAAGGGACAGAAATGGTCGGAGTTGCTGCGGGTGAATCTAAGGATCCAAAGAAAACAATACCTATTGCCATTAAACAAATTTTCTGGCGCATATTATTGTTCTATATTGTTTGTATTTTCATTATCGGCACCCTGATTGCTTACGATGATCCTCGCTTACTACAAGCAGCTTCGGATGAAAATATTGCATTATCTCCTTTCACCTTACTCTATGAGCAAGCTGGCTTTGCATTTGCCGCAAGTGTAATGAATGCCGTGATCCTAACTGCAATTTTATCTGCAGGTAATTCGGGTATGTATTCATCTACCCGCATGCTTTTTGATATGGCTAAAAATGGTAGCGCACCAAAAGCATTTTCAAAGTTAGATAAGCGTGGGGTGCCAATGAACGCACTTTACGCCACTACTGCAATTGCAGCACTTTGTTTCTTGACTACTTTTATTGGTGAAGAACAAGTATTTAACTGGCTACTGAATATGTCTGGTATGTGTGGATTTATTGTTTGGCTCGGTATTGCAATCTCACACTATCGTTTCCGCAAAGGTTATTTATCTCAAGGTTATAAGCTTGAAGATTTAGCTTATCGTGCTAAGTTCTTCCCATTTGCACCATGGTTTGCCTTTATTCTTTGCGCAATTGTTGTTTTAGGTCAAAACTATCAAGCAGTATTAGATGGTGAATGGTTATCTGTTCTTTCAACCTATATTGGCATTTTATTATTCTTCGCTATTTGGGTAGGTTACTCATTTAAGCGTGAATCAAAACTTGTAAAATATAATGAAATGGATGTCCAGCCAACCAATTTAGATCGAGAATAATATCTTGTAAAAAAACAGCCTGAGGGCTGTTTTTTTACACTTGAATCTAAATATTAAATTAACTATGAAAGTAGTAAATTACTTTTACCGACCTTTCAGCAGCAAGGTTACACGACGATTTTCCGCACGCCCTTTCTCTGTAGCATTTGATGCAATTGGTTTTGTAAATCCAAATCCAATTGTATTTAACTGCGCTACACTAACTCCATAATTGGAAATTAGTATCGCCCGAACGGCATTGGCACGCGCTAATGCAAGTCTATTATTAATTGCATTAGCCCCAGAACTATCTGTATGCCCTTGGATATCTAATATCAAGGCGGTATTTTTAGAAAGCAGTTTAGATACTCCAGCCAATACATCTTCGTATTTCACATCAATTTGGTTTGAGTTTGTAGGAAACTGTATATTCTCGCCCGAAGTTAATGCTTGCATAGCTGTTTGAGTAACAACTGTAGGCTGTTCTTATACAACCTGATGTTTTGCACATCCAGTAAGCCCCATTCCCGATAAAAATATTACACATATTATTCTTTTCATATTAATTCCTTTCTTAATTATGATTATTTAATGCTCAAAAAATATAGCATATTTCTTGCAACTTTCAATCAGACATAAAAAAACGACTCAAAAGAGTCGTTTTTTTTACTTTAACAGATTATTCAGCTGTTACAGTACGGCTACCAGAAATCGTAGCGAATACGCGACGGTTCATAGCACGACCTTCTTTAGTTGCGTTGCTAGCGATCGGTTGATCCCATGCAAAGCCTTTAGTAGTCAAGCGAGCTGGATCTACATTGTATTCATTAACAAGTGCTGTTTTAACAGAGTTAGCACGAGCTAAAGATAAACGTTGGTTCAACGCTAATGGACCAGTGTTATCTGTGTGACCATCAATGCTAGCTGTAGCATTAGGGTATTCAGTTAACGCTTCAGCAACTTTAGCGATTTCTGGTTGGTATTGTGGCTTAATGTTTGATTTGTTTGTATCAAAGAAAACACGAAGTTCCATGCTTAGGTCTTCTGTTAACTCTTGTGGAGCTACAGGAGCTACAGGAGCTACAGGAGCTACAACAACAGCAGCAGCTGGCTTCAAGTGACCGCCTAAAACTACGTTAAGACCAGCTAAAGCTGTGTAGTTCCAGTTTTTAACTGCATCGCTATAAGTAGCACGAGCTTCTGTACGAACAGATAAAACATCATTTAACTGCCAGAAAGCGCCAACACCTGCGTTACCAATTGTGCCTTCAGTTTTATCAAAGTCAGCATTATCACGTGGTTTAACTTTAGAGTGACCAGCACCTAAAAGTACGTATGGCTTGATTTTGCTGTCATAATCTTTAGTGATTAAGTCAGAAGTTACATAGAAGTTACCAGCAACGTTTTCTTGCTTGTATTCACCAGCAGCAGCACCAGTAGACTGTTCTTTAACATCACCTTTAACTTGGCTGTATTCAACTTCAAAGCCTAACCAAGGAGTTAATTCAACACCAAGAGCAGCACCAGTGAACATGTCACCTTTAAGCTTAATATCTTTATCTTCGTGATTATTGAAGTCTTTTACTGAATCCTGCCAAGTATAACCAAGCATTAACGGAGTAACAGTTACACCAGCATTTGCAGCAGCTAATGGTGCAGCAACGAGCATCGCTAAAGCAATACGACTCATTTTCATGGATTTATCCTCCAGAGATAAACAATTGTTGTTCAAGTTTAAGCCTAAATTATATCTATAGCTGAGATAGGCTTTTATACCCCAGTTGTTTTTTTAAGCTATTCACGTGCATCATACAAACACTTTTCACGTTTTCCAAGTGCCTGATTCTATAAATCAAACAAATTATGACAAAATTACTTACAATTTACGTTGTAATTCGGTAATTTTTTATCCAATTATACAAACAAATAGCTTATTTTCACTTGTCTTTAATTCTAACATTTTTATTAAAATTTAAGTAACTATTATTTTTAACAAAAAAGATATTTAAAAACAATACTTTAATTCCTAAAAAACACCCAATACTTAATTAAAAAGTTTCATAATGCTATGTTTTATAAAAAATATTTTGGTTTTTCCTTGATAGAAATCGTGATCTGTACTGCAATAATTTCGATTATATACTTCTATACAATTCCTTATTTCCATCAGCATATGGCACGTGAAGAACTTAATAAAGTTCAAAAAATATTACTTTATAGTAATTTAACGGCAAAAAGTCATGCTTCAACACATAGAATAAATGTGACCATCTGCTCAACTGAAGATGGTCAGCAATGTCAAAAAGCACTCTGGCACACTGGTATTCTTATTTTTTTAGATAACAATCAAAATAAAAAAATTGATGCCAATGAAAAAATTATTCTGTATGAAAGAACCAACCTGAAATATGGCTCTTTAGATTGGCGAGGCACACTTTCATCTCCAACTCTAACATTTATGGCAAAACATGATGGATTACCTATAGGTTCCAATGGAAGTTTTTTTTACTGCTCATTTCAAAATTCAGCGAACAAACGCATTGTTTTAAGCAAAATGGGACACATTCGGATAGAAGATAGTCAAAATTGTTAGAACTCATTAGTCTAAAGGATGTAGTGTTTTTCACTTTATTCATCACCTTTTTTGAATATACTGCTTAAAACCAAAAATTTTGATTAGAACTTAAACGGAGATACAACAATGACAGATATCGTAATTGTGAATGGTGCTCGTACCGCTATGGGTGGCTTCCAAGGTAGCTTATCAAGTGTAACTGCACCTGAACTAGGTGCTACGACCATTGAAGCTGCAATTTCTCGCTCAGGTTTACAACCTTCAGATATCGAAGAAGTCATTATGGGTTGTGTTCTACCTGCTGGGTTAAAACAAGGCCCTGCTCGCCAAGCGATGCGCAAAGCTGGCTTACCCGATACAACAGGTGCTACGACTATTAATAAGTTATGTGGTTCGGGCATGAAAGCAGTGATGCAAGCTGCTGATGCTATTAAAGCAGGTTCAGCAAACATTATTGTTGCTGGCGGTATGGAATCTATGAGTAATGCACCTTATATCATTCCCAAAGCGCGTGGTGGCTTACGTATGGGGCATGGTGAAATTAAAGATCACATGTTCTTCGATGGTTTAGAGGATGCTGAAACGGGTCGTTTAATGGGTTCATTTGCACAAGATATGGCAAATACTAAAGGTTATACACGTGAACAAATGGATGATTTTGCTATTCGCTCATTAAAACGTGCACAAACGGCAATTACTCAAGGCTATTTTGCAGATGAAATTACCCCTGTAACTGTTTCTTCTCGCAAAGGTGATGTTGTTGTCGATAAGGACGAACAACCGTTTAATGCCAATATTGAAAAAATTCCAACCCTACGCCCTGCTTTTGCTAAAGATGGAACAATTACAGCTGCAAATGCAAGCTCAATTTCGGATGGTGCTTCTGCTCTTGTGATTACATCAAGTGATGTTGCAGCAGAGAAAGGATTAAAACCTTTGGCTAAGGTTGTGGCTTATGCATCTAATTCTCAACATCCTTCTGAATTTACCATTGCACCTGTAGGTGCAATTCAAAAAGTTTTAGATAAAACAGGTTGGGATGCTCAAGATGTTGACCTTTGGGAAATTAATGAAGCATTTGCAATGGTCACCATGTGCCCAATTGATGAATTTAAACTTGATGCTGAAAAAGTAAATATTAACGGTGGTGCTTGCGCTTTAGGTCACCCTGTTGGTTCTACTGGCTCTCGTATTATTTTAACTTTGATTCATGCACTTAAACGTACAGGTGGTAAGCGTGGTATTGCGTCACTTTGTATTGGTGGTGGTGAAGCGACTGCGGTGGCGATTGAAATAATCTAAGCTTTTAAGCCCCTCTTTGAAAAGAGGGGTTTGGGGAGATTATTCTAAAAAAATCCCTCTAAATCTCCCTTTATAAAGGGAGACTTCCTCATAAAAATTTAGTAAATAAAAAAAGCCTCTACTTGGGAGGCTTTTTATTTCAAACAGATTATTTACCTGTTTGATAATTCGCTTTTTCAACCGCAGTTGATGCTTGATACGGGTTGGTAAAATCACCTAAACCTGCTGCCGCTTCTTGAATATCTTTACCTTCTTTAATCACGAAAGTATCAAAACCAGAACGCTTCATATAGTTCAACACATCTTTAAATACATCGCCCGTTGCACGAAGTTCGCCTTGGTAACCTTGACGGCGTAACAATGCAGCAAATGAATATCCACGACCATCGTTAAAGCCTGCAAATTCAATAAAAATTGCATCGAATTGATCAAGTGGAAATTCATTTGTTTCAGGAGAAGCATCAACCGTTAAGTACAATGCTTTTTTACCTGAAACATTGGCAATTTGATCTAACTGCTCAACAGTTAAAACAACATCACCTTGCGGTAATACACCATCTTCACCAATAAGTTGGTAAGTATTGTCTGCAATCGTGCCATCTTTAGAGAGCACTTGAAGTGCGGTATTAAGCATATGCACGCTCCTTAAATGGTTGAATGCCAACACGGCGATAAGTATCGATGAACTCTTCATCTTCAGTACGAAGATCAAGATACGTATTTAAAATTTCTTCCACCACATCTGGTACTCTATCTGCAGCAAATGATGGACCAAGAATGTCACCAATTGAAGCATCGTGGTCTGCGTTACCACCAAGGGTAATTTGGTAAAATTCTGCGCCTTTTTTGTCTACGCCCAAAATACCAATATTACCCACGTGGTGATGACCACACGCATTCATACAACCCGAAATGTTTAAATCTAATTTACCTAAGTTGTAAATCGTATCTAAATCATCAAAACGGCGTGAAATTGCTTCAGAAATTGGAATAGATTTCGCATTTGCCAATGAACAGAAGTCACCGCCTGGGCAGCAGATGATATCTGTTATAAAACCAATATGTGCACGAGCTAAGTTATTCTTTTCAAGAATCGTCCAAAGCTCAAATAAGTCTTTTTGTGGCACATCTACAAGGGCAATGTTTTGCTCATGTGTTGTACGTAACTCACCAAAAGTGTACTTATCTGCAAGTTCAGCAATTAAGTTTAATTCTTCTGTTGTTGCATCGCCTGGTGCTACACCTGCACGTTTCAATGAAATCGTTACGATACGATAACCTTTCACTTTGTGTGCATTCGTATTGATGTTGAACCATTGTTTGAATTTCGGATGTGCAGCGAAAAGCTCAGAGAAATCTTCATCTGCATAATCTTGATAGTCAAATGGTGTGAAGTTCTCATCCATTTTCGCTAAAGTTTCAGCATCGACTTTCAATGTTTTAATCGTATGTGCAAATTCAGCTTCAACTTTCTCAGCGAATACTTCAGGTGTAAGTGCTTTTACTAAGATTTTGATACGTGCTTTATATTTGTTATCACGACGACCATGTAGGTTATAAACACGAAGAACCGCTTCTAAATAAGCAATTAAGTCTTCACGTGGCAGGAAGTCTCGAATGAAACTACCAATAATAGGCGTACGACCTAAACCACCACCGACTTTAATTTTATAACCAAGCTCACCTGCTTCATTACGTACAATATAAACACCAATGTCGTGGAAAGCTGTTGCTGCACGGTCAATTTCGTCAAGAGCAGATACTGCAATTTTGAACTTACGTGGTAAGAATGCGAATTCTGGATGGAAAGTAGACCACTGACGAATTAATTCACACGTTGGACGTGGATCCGCAATTTCACCTGCAACCACACCTGCATATTGGTCAGTTGTCGTATTACGAATACAGTTACCTGATGTTTGAATTGCGTGCATTTGAACTGTTGCAAGTTCTGCAAGCATATCTGGAACATTTTCTAGTGCAGGCCAGTTAAACTGAAAGTTCTGACGTGTTGATACGTGTGCATAACCACGGTCATACTCTTTTGCCAATTCTGCAATTTTGCGAAGTTGTTTAGAGTTCATTAAGCCGTATGGTACAGCTACACGCAGCATTGGTGCATAGCGTTGTACGTACAAACCATTTTGTAGACGTAATGGACGATATTCATCTTCCGTCAATTTGCCTGCTAAATAACGTTCCGTTTGGTCACGGAACTGTGCAACACGTTCATTAATCAGTTGCTGATCAAAATCAGTATATAAATACATGGCGTACAGCTAGTAGTTTCATTATATTGTTGCACAGCATAACGATATTTAATCTATCAACAAAATGCGTTTTTTACATATTTAATAGCGATTTTTTTGATAAGCATGCTCTTAAATCATGAATAATCAGCATTTCATCTTTTTAAAACAGCTTTTTCACCCAATTGACTATTTTGTTCTTTATTTAGCATTTTTTGATATATGTAATTATAACCCATCAATCTTCTAATCCTTATGCTTTTTTAAATTACAAAATACGTTTACGATTCTAACTTTAATAAAATTTCCTTATTCTCTAACCCACCTGCAAAACCAACCAACTTTCCATTTGCACCAATCACCCGATGGCAAGGTGCAATAATTGAAATAGGATTTTTACCATTCGCAGCCCCAACAGCACGAACAGCTTTCACATTACCAATGGATTCGGCAATTTTTTTATACGTCCGAGTTTCACCAAATGGAATATTTAACAATGCAGACCAAACAGCTTTTTGAAAATCTGTACCCTTAAATTCAAGTGGCAAATTAAATTGTGTTCGCTGCCCTGCAAAATACTCAGTTAACTGGCTTTCGGCATCATTTAATATTGAATGATCATGGTTTTGTTTAAGTTCTAATAATTTCACCCTATTCGGATCATCATTTTCCCAAAGTACAGCAATAAGCGCATGATCATGTGCGACGAGCGTTAATTGCCCAACGGGAGTTTGTATTTTCTTAAAATAATATTGCATAACTCATCTCAATGAGGCTGTATAGATATAGTACGCAATACTAATGATAAGATAAATTTTTTATTTCGATTCATTACATATAAAAAAATCGCCAGTAAATACTGGCGATTTTTTTAAAGCTTTATATTTTAAGATGATGATAATTTCATAAGCACTAGCCCTGAAATAATTAGTACCGCTGCAAGCATACGCATTGCAGATGCAGGTTCTCCTAAAATAAAAATACCAACTAAAAATGAACCAACTGCACCAATACCTGTCCAAATTGTATAAGCAGTACCTAAAGGTAAAGTCCGCATTGCATATGCAAGCAAACCAAAACTTAAAATCATAAATACAAGTGTAACAATTGTTGGTGTCACTTTAGTAAAACCATCTGAAAGCTTCATTGAATAAGCCCAAACTATTTCAAATACACCTGCAAGTAATAATGTAATCCAAGCCATAACCTGTCTCAAAAAAAAGTAAGTGTCAGGTCGTCCTGACTTATCATACTTATTAGAAAATATAAGGATCATTTTCTAAATAAGGGGGGCGTCCCTCTAATCTTACAAGTATAAATTATTTCATGTTTTATGGATGTCGCTATTACATTTCTTGACTATTTAACTAAACTTAACCCTATAAATAAGACAAAACCATGCTATTGCACCCAATAGCATGGTTATTTTTATTAAAAATTAAACTGAACACCTACGCCATATAACCACGACTTTTTAGAGTCAGACTGATCTTGCCAATTCGTTTCTTTATCACCTTTTTCATAGCCATAAGATACATCAATATAAGGCTTAATGTTTTTGGTAATTTCATAGCGTGTTTCTAAACCAAAATGCAACTCACTTAAACCCGATTTTTTTGCATATTTTGAGTCATCATTCAATACAAATTGCGCATCAAAATAAGGCTTCAGAATCAGTTTTTGTGTTAGTAAAACATCTCGATCAGATTCAATACTTAATAAAAATTGCTTATCTTTTCCTATAAAGGCATAAATATCTGTATCAAAAAAGTATGGTGCCAATCCATTTAAACCTAAAGCAGCATAAGTTTGCGACTTTTCATCTTCATGAGATGGATCATAGGTATAACGAACACCTGCTTGAATATCCCAAAAATCTGCCATCGCACGGCTGTACATAAACTTAGCATCATAACTGCTTTTTTCAGACTCCTCTTTTTCTACATGTACCTTTGTGAAAAGTTTATTTTCATCTGTACCAATCCAGCTTTCTATCTCTCCTAGCCAAATACCTTTGCCTGATTCATCTACCAACCACTTATTACTAAGTTCAGTCGATTGATAAATTTGCCCACCATGCTCCTTTGTATGGTCTTGATCGGCATGACTAGTTGAAGATATATGTTCAGATGGAGGTTCATGTTGTTCCATATTTGGCATGTTCATTGGAGCGCTCTGCATGTGCATGCTATGGTTTTCCATTGCAAATGCTTGTCCGTTTAAACATAAAATTGAAATGCCAAGAACATGTTTCATCTTAATGATGCGCATGTTGACCTCCGTCTGTTGTTGTTTTTAAATCAACTTTCTGCAATGTAGTTTCTTTTTTATTGTTCTGATTTTCATCAGCTACATTTGCCACAATTAGTTTTGTCATCATACCAGCACTCATGTGGTATAGAAGATGACAGTGAATTGCCCATTCACCCATTTCATTTGCTGTTAATAAAGCGGTCATTGTTTTACCTGGTGGTACAACAATAGTGTGCTTATTCGGTAAATCGGAAGATGCCTGCCCATTTTCCAACTGCATAAACATGCCATGTAAATGCATTGGATGTGCCATCATACTGTCATTGACAAACTTCAATCGAATACGTTCACCAAATTTAACGTTTAAAGGCTCTGCTTCGTTAAATTTTTTCCCATTAATTGTCCAAATATAGCGCTCCATTGTGCCGCCTAAATGAACTTCCAACTCACGCGTTGCTTCACGAGTATCTGGCTGTGGAGTTAAAGATTTTAAATCACTATATTGCAATGCTTTATTCATTTTAGGGGTTGCAGCATTTGCCCATCCTTGCACAGTTTGGGCACCTTCGCTCTTCTGCTCAGACATTGTCATTTCATGATGGTCATGTTGCATTTGAGTATGATCAGGCATTGTTGCTATATCATGATTCATTGCTTGATGATTCATTTTAGAATGGTCTAAATCATCATTGTGTATTGCAGCATTCATATTATGAGACTCATGATTCATGCTCTGCATTGAACCATGTCCCATATCTTCCATCGTTAATAATGCACGTGGTCTTGCTTGTGGTATTTGAATTTTTTCAGGTGCTTTCACTTGCTCATTTTGCAAAGATGCCAAAGCAAAACCTGTACGATCAATAGATTCTGCTTGAATTTGATAATGATCTTGTTTCGGCTCCACAATTACATCATAAGTTTCAGCAGCACCAATACGAAACTCATCTACATTGATAGGTTTTACAGGTTGACCATCGGCACTAACCACCGTCATTTTTAAGTTTGGAATTCGGACATCAAAAAAAGACATTGCCGATGCATTAATCACACGCAAGCGTACTTTTTCATTAGGATTGAATACGCCTGTCCAATTTTGTTCAGGTGTTTTTCCATTCACCAAAAATGTGTAACCCGTTACATCAGACAAATCAGTTTTTAACATGTGCATTTGGTTCCACATAGAACGATCTTGCCATGTATTTTTTAAACCATCTTTTTTAATTTGAACAAAAACATCTTTTAATGTTTCACGGCGATTTTGATAAAATTCCGATGATTTCTTCAAATTTGCCATAATCTGTTCACTTGAAGACTCATGAAAATCGGACAGCATTACCACATAATCACGATCTGTTTTTTCAGCAGTAGTAACGGGCTGTTTATGTTTCGGGTAAATCACCAATGGTCCATATAAGCCATCTTGTTCTTGCCCTTTTGAATGTGCGTGATACCAATATGTTCCGTTTTGACGAACCTTAAATTTATAAGTGAAATCTTTCTTCGGTGCGATTCCTTTAAACTGATTAAATCCTGGTACACCATCCATTAATCCTGGCAATAACAATCCATGCCAATGTACTGAAGTATCCTGATTTTTAAGATTATTATGTACATGAATAACCGCATCATCCCCCTCTTCAAACTCAAGAAGTGGTGCAGGAAACTGACCATTGACCGTGATTTTTTTGACTGATTTCCCAGTAACATTCACCATTTTCTCATCAATTGTCAGGTGATATTCCTTTACTGCTGAAAATGTATAAGTGGATGTGAATATGCTCACTACTATAAGTAGTTGCTGATGTAATTTGATAGACATGACTAATCCTTGAATTTGAAAAATATAAAGTAAATTCAGGATTAAGCTTGTGGAGGGCGTAAAATATCTTGTCTAAAATCGGAAGAATGGAACCTTGAATATACAAAATTTCGAGCTGTTGGTAAGACAACTTTATCTAAATTAAACTGCTGTTCATCTACAACATCAATATTAAACACCGATATTTGACATTGCGGTGTTATACATCCTTGGCAATTGTCATGTGACATGTGTTGCTGATGCGTACTTACATTTTCTTGACAGTGATCATTGGCAGGCATTGGTTCAGCATGCTCCGCCATATCTTGACAATGATTTATAGATGAAACGTAATGTGAATTTGATTCAAATTTAGTATGTTCTAAATTTTTTTGTATTTGAGTTGCAGGCACGAAAGCAAAGGCAATACCTGTCCAACTCATCAACATAGTGACAAGCAAAACAAAAGTAATACTTTTACGTTTCATGAACTGCATGGGCATAGCCTTTTATGACAACAATAGGTCTATTCTTTGAATGTGTTCCTCATTCGCGCTTGAGAATAACCGAGTGTTGTTTTATACACAAATTTTAAATTTACAATTAACAATACAGCAACAAAGTAAAAAAATGATCATTAAAATAATAAAGCTATTTATTCATCAGTCACTTTTTAAACAAGAGGTTAATAAACACACGACTACCAGCTAAACTAAATACACAAAAAAAGGACTCATTTGAATACTTTTTAGACATTTTTTGTATAATTTGCAAACCGTTGACACTTAAATGTTTATAAATTAATCGAGTTATCCATATAGTTACAAACATAGATATCCATACAGTTATAAACAAAGTTATCCACAGACTGTAGATAACTTATTCAAAATACCCTAAGCTTGAACTGAACCTACTTTTGCAAGTTCTGAGCGCATTTCGTTAATTACAGCTTGATAATCTGGCTTACCAAAAATAGCTGAACCTGCAACAAACATATCTGCGCCAGCTTCTGCAATTTCACGAATATTTGCAGGCCCTACACCACCATCTACTTCTAAACGAATGTCACGACCTGAAGCATCAATAATTTTTCGTGCTTCACGCAATTTTTCCAATGTCATTGGAATAAATTTTTGACCACCAAAACCAGGGTTCACGCTCATCAATAAAATTTGATCCACTTTATCTAGCACGTAATCTAGGTAATGTAATGACGTTGCAGGATTAAATACTAAACCAGCTTTTGCACCACCCGCCTTAATTAATTGCAATGAACGATCAATATGATCTGATGCTTCAGGATGGAACGTAATAATATCTGCACCAGCATCTAAAAAGTCACCAATCATACGGTCAACTGGAGACACCATTAAATGCACATCAATAGGTGCTTTAATGCCATATTTTTTAAGTGCCTTACATACGCCTGCACCAAATGTTAAATTTGGAACATAGTGGTTATCCATAACATCAAAATGTACGACATCAGCACCTGCTGCAATAACATTTTCAACTTCTTCACCTAAACGAGCGAAATCTGCTGATAAAATTGATGGCGCAATTAAATATGGCTTGGACATGTAAGGGAACCTTGCTGGTATTTGGATTGATCCTGTAATTATAGCAAATTGTGATTCAGTGCGGGTTGTTGAATTATTCACTTCACGATGAACATTCTATTTTTCAAACGCAATGTTACAATATGAGAATTATTCTCGTTTATAATTCTTGTTAAAATTATGTGAAATATACAAGAGTGTAAAGTATGAAAAGCCAAGCTCACATTGAAACAGCACAAGCCTCAAAAATAGCAAAACGCCTACTCAATCACTGGAAACATAAATTTGATGTTGAGCAAACTGAATTAGAGATGAAAATTTTTATGCCAAGTGCAACAGTGACATTAAGTCCAAATACAGATTCACTCCAAGTAAATATTGATTTTAAATCTGATGAATTTTCACAAGAAAAACTAGAGCAAGTTGTTTTAGATCACTTGATTCGTATGGGACAAGAAGAACTTCATGCAAACTGGTCACGTAATTAATTGAATATTGTCACAGTATAAAAATAAATAAGGGAAGCATAGACCTCCCTTATTCTTATAACACTTACTTAAATCTATTTTTGTTGCTGTGCATCAAAATCTCTTACAGCCTGAATTCGAGCCTTAGTTGCAGGATGGCTTTGTAAAAAATCAAATACTGAACCCTCTTTAGCCTCTTCTTCATTCTTAGATGACTCTTCTTTATTATCATCTTCTAAACGCTGTAAAAAATTAGCAAAATGAACTGTTGGAATTTTATGTTGATGCATCGTATTTAATGCATAAAGATCCGCTTCAGATTCAAAATCACGTGAATATTTAGCACCAATTAATGCGACAGGAACGGTTATAACAAGATCTGATGCATCTCCTGTAATCGCAATTAAAATCACACTAAAACCTAAACTCGATAAAGTTTGTTGCAGACTATGCTTTTGAATTAAATGTCCTTGTTCATGTGCAAGAACACCAATAATTTCATCATCATTCTTTGCAAGCTCTACCAACTCATCCGTCACAATAATGGTATTGTTAGGAATTGCTAATGCATTTGCGCCTATTTGCTCTCCTGCTCTAAATACTATTTTCGCGGGCTTGCCATTTGCAACAATACTATTATATTTATCAATAATTTGCTTCTGCCTTATATCCGATAAAGTTGTTTCACCTGTAGTAGATACAACATATTGTTCAGCTTCATCACCTATTGTTTTAAGTGTCTCGGCAGGTAAATGTTTCGCCACATAATAAGCAGCTGTAGGCACACCCCATTTCACTGTCGCAAAAATAAGAACAGCTACAAATATTGCACTAAACAAAATAAGACTTGGAGATTTTTCAAGCTTCCAAATAGAGTGATATGTCTTTTTACTATTAAGCTGAAACCATTCAGGTAAAGCCTCCTGAAACTCCAATCGAGCCTCATCTTTTAATTCAATAATAGGATGAATTTTTCCTAGTGCCCCAATGAGTGTCATATCTTCATATAAATAAAGACGCTCCAATTCAAGCTGCTCACCATAACGCACTAAAATATTTTTCTCATCTATAGCGTAGACTTTTGCTTGATATGGCTTTGAGCTAAAACCATCATAAAATACAACGTCAACATTCGATGTTTGCATATTCAGTTTCCGTTACAGTGACACATCAAAGTCAAATACATCACTAATTTCTTCAGCAATGGCACTATGATCTTCTTGAATGCGATTTAGCATCTCATCTGGATTATTTTTTAAATTCAAACTCAATGATTCTACTTGATATTTATATAACCGAATTGCTGCCCAAGGAGACATAAAACCAATCGTGATAATTTTCATAAACCAATTACTCACAATAATCCACGCATAACGCCATTGATTACAATTGGTCTGAAATTCACTACGACTTAACGTGGTATTGTTCCAAGTTGCCATAAAAGTTCGTGCAGAAATTAAGGGCCAAATAAACAATAAACCCAATATATAAATTGCAAAAAAAAGATAACCAATGGTATCTACACCAACATTTGCTAAAGAACCGACCATAACCCAAAGCACAATTGCTGAAATACCAATGAGTGCAATAAATGCTAAAAATGGATAATAAAATGCCCCCATAAAGGCAGACCATTCTGCACGTAATTTAAACTTCAGCTGCCCAACATATAAATGATCTAAACTATATTTTTTAAACAACCAAACTGCGACAGGATAAAATAAACCTAATGTAAATATTGTTAGTAAAATGGATTTAAAGAACACCAAATAAATTTCTTTATTTGTTCCAGAAAAATAAAATCTGCTATTACCAAACTTACTATTTCTTGCTTTAAAGCGAAGAGTTGCACGAATTAACCACGGTACAACAAAATAAATTATAACCAAGCCAATTAATGTTGCCTTCAGTGAATAGCTCGAAATCACCGAAAATGCAATATAAAGCCCTAAAGCAATTAAACGACCAATTAAAATTTTACGAGGTATACCTGTAAAGTCGAAACGGCGCTTAAAAAATTCTGTATTTCCATAAAAATAACGTAAACGACGTACTTTTGCCCAAGGAGCATATAAGCCTATCGTCACAATCGTTAAAAGAATATTCACAATCCAAATACCAAAGTATTCAGATGCATTTCCATGAAAGTAGAAAGAGTGTTTCTTTTTCCAGTGCTCTACTTCGTTCTGTGCAGGAGGAAGTTCTGGTGGAAATGGTGGTTCTACAATAGATTGATTGTCTAAATTACCTTCTGGTGTTTGCATGAAAAATCCAGTTATTTTTAATTTTGTTATCAGTCAAAGACCTACTTTAAATAGATCAAAAAAAAATGCGTTAAATCTTATAAAAGATAAAACGCATTATCTCTGAATCATAAAAAACTTACAAATATGAGATGAGGTAGCCTATATCTAAGCTTGTAATTGTTCATGATGAAATTTCAAATGATCTTCAATAAAACTTTGAATAAAGTAATATCCATGATCATAGCCTTCATGTTCACGTAAAGTTATTTTTTGACCTACTGTAGCACATGCTTGTTCCAACAAAGTTGGATTCAACTGAGAATAGAACTGATCATTTAATCCTTGATCAATTAAAATATCTGCAAATAAAGCGCCTTTTTGTTTTACTAAGGCAGTTGCATCATGTGCTAACCATTCAGATTTATCTAAGCCTAAATAACTAGAAAATGCTTTTTCACCCCAAGGACATTGGCTTGGTGCACAGATTGGTGCAAATGCAGAAACAGACTTAAACTTTTCAGGATATTTAAGTGCAAGTGTTAATGCACCATGCCCTCCCATAGAATGTCCAAAGATTCCAATTTTATTCTGCTCGATTAAAAACTCTTGATTAACTAATGCATAAAGTTCATTTGCAATAAAAGTTTCCATCTGGAAATGTTCATTCCACGGAGCTTGTGTCGCATTAATATAAAACCCCGCCCCCTGACCAATATCCCAATGATCACCCTGTTCAACATTTTCACCACGTGGTGATGTATCAGGCGTAATTAAAATCAGGTTAAGTTGTGCTGCTAATTGCTGCGCATGCGCTTTTATAGCAAAAGTTTCTTCCGTACAGGTCAAACCTGCTAAATAAAATAATGCGGGACAGGCTTCACCATTTAAAGCCTTTTTAGGAAGATAAATACCAAATTTACTTTCACCTTTTAGGCTTGTGGAATTAATCTTATAAATGCGCTGCTCACCATTAAAACATCTATTATTTTGGATTAATTCCATAAAACTCCCCTTTTAAATCAATGAATAGTCAGTGGCATTTCCACATTCGATGTTGTTTTTACAGGATTCACCTGCGGAAATAAACGTTGCTCAAATTGAGGCAGCATTAACTCCATATTTTTACCAATAGCCCATTGCGGTTCCGATGGTTCAAAACCTTGTGCATTTTCCCATTTCGCAACAGTATCTTTCGCCTGATTAAAGGCATCAAACATCGAGTGCTGCTCACGCATTGCCTGATCAAAGAAAGCTCGACCAAAATACGTATAATCTGCTTCATTTGAACAACCAAATGATGCCCTATCTGCTGCTGATGCAGTAATAATTAAAGTGTTTTCATCTTGTAATTCAGAAACAAAACTTCCTGAATAGCATGCTGAAATTACAATCACACGCCAACGAATGCCAGACTTGTCTAAAGTATCTTTCAGCCATTTTGGATCGACTTGTTTTAAGTCTATTGGTGCATTTTCCATTTCAAACTGATTTGGTAATCCATGTGATGTCATATATAAAAATAACACATCACTTTCCCTATTCATCTGCTGTCCCATACGGCGCAGTGCCATTTCCATACTCGTTCTAGATGCAATCGGAATGACATTTCGTGTCATTGGATTATTTACAAGAATCATAGAGCGTGAAAAAGTTCCAAATCGGGTATCAAACTGTTCTTTTATACGTTCAATTTCAGACATGAAAACATCTTGATAACTTGCACCAGCCACACCTAAAAAATACCAATGTGATTGTGCAAACTCACCAAACTCAATACCTTCAAGTGCTTTATTTAAAATTCGATTTTGAGCATAAAAAGACTCTTCACTAAAAGATGGTGGAACATCTTCCACCTTCCAAATAGGCTGACTTTTTACAGACATTTGCCAAACAACTAACGTGAATAATGTTGCAGCAATAATAAGAGCACGCTCCCACCACGGCCAATTTAACTCACGTGCAAACACCCAAACTACAGCAAGGCTTTGCCAAACAAACAACACCATAAACAATATAGGTAAATAGTCGTAAAGCGCATAAGGCAGTACATCAACCATACCCAAATATTGAATAAAGCTTTGCAATAATGCGATATGAGTATCTAGCACTAACCAAAGTAATGCAGGAACCAGCATTAATCGCGGATTATTAACACGTTGAGATAAAAAAATCCCGACAATAAGCGCAATGAATGGCCAAAGTGCATAACTAACTAAACCTTGAGGATTAAATTCCCCTAGTTCACCCGCACTTAACCAGCTAAATAATGTGTTTGCAGCACCACCTAATACTCCCCAAAAAATAAGCTGAAAAATAGATGGGCGTACAATTTGTAAAGAACGTCGTGAACCTAAGAATAGCCATAATCCAGCAGTTTGATTGCTTTTAAGATCATGCCAGAAGTTTATGGAGGGTTTGAAATCAATCATAGGTTCAACGTGTTGTTATAGACCGCAATTTGAATAATTAGTTTATGCCTGATAATTTTTTTATCAATGACGTTTTTTCACTATATCTCAAATCTTTGCAGTTTATTTAAGTAGTTACCAAAATACTAAGCAAGATCATGTTGAAAATATGCATCAAAACGACAAGCATCTCCTTGCCATTGATGATCTGGTTCTTGATTTGCTAAAAATACGGCAAGTCTTGGGCGTTTGACTACAACTCGCTTTGCAATTTTTTGTGCTAATTCAAGTAAGTTATCACCTAAATCCATTTCACCATCTTCAGGTAAAATTAAATGCAATAATTGCATTTGCTTTTTAACTTGTGCTTGTTTCTTTTCTGCTTGTTGGTTTTGATCACGTTGTGGAAACATTGGATCAAGATAAGCAACATCAAAAATACTGCCCTGTTCAGCTTGTTGTTTCAAAAAGTCAGCTGAATCAGAAAATACTAAATGAATACGTTGAGCTGTTTTTTGTAAAAAGGGATCTGCCAATGCTGTTCTTTGTGCATCTTCCAATAATGTAAATAAAACTGGATGACGTTCTACTAAAGTCACTTCAGCACCTAAATGCGCCATCAGTAAACTGTCATGCCCTAGTCCCGCAGTTGCATCCACCAATTTAGGCTTTTCACCTAAATTACATGCTCGAGCAATCATTTCAGACTTTAATGATGCTCTCTTTAAGCGACCTACTTCTGCTTTCCAATCGGGTTGCATTTTCATGCCATTAGCACACAGCCATAATCCAAAACTATCTACACACAACGCCAAGTCAGGATTTAAACGTAAAAAGCGAGCATTCAATTTTTCAACTAGCTCAATATTTACTTGTACTCCACGAGAAGAAAGCACAACAGCGAACTGTTGTGCTTTCTCTTGGAATTCTTGTTCTGTATATAAGCGAATTCCGCTTACCATAATTTCCAGCCTGTAAATGCAAAAAGTAAAATCACGAGACCTGATAGAATTCGGTACCATGCAAAAATCATAAAGTTACGTTTAGCAACATACGCAACTAATGCACGAATCAATATAAGTGCAGAAATAAATGAAACCAACAAGCCTACTGTAAGCACTAACCAATCAAAGCTAGTTTGGAACACATCATAGCTTTGATATAAATCGAGTAAACCTGCACCCACAATTACAGGAATACCTAAAAAGAATGAAAATTCGGTTGCTGCTTTACGTGATACACCTAAGAACATTGCACCAATAATGGTTGCACCTGAACGTGATGTTCCCGGAATTAAAGATAAAACTTGTATCAGACCAATCCATATTGCATCTTTAAAAGTTAAATCATCTACTTCTTGAGCACGAACTTGTGGTGGATTTTTTTCAATCCACATGATAATGAAGCCACCAACAATTAAACCTATTGCGACCGCAACATCATTAAATAACAATGCTTTTACTGTTTGACCAAAAGTTAGTCCTACTAGCATGATAGGAATAGATGCAAAAATAAGTCCTAAACCTAAATGACGTCCTTTTGCCTCTCCTGTAATTAAGCCCGTTGCCGCACCCCAAAGACGTGCCCAATATTCATAAATTACAGCTGCAATTGCACCCATTTGTATGGCGATTACGAATACATCACTTTTTTCTTTTGTCCAAAAATTCATAAGTTCAGACGCTAAAATTAAGTGTCCTGTACTTGAAATTGGTAAAAACTCAGTGATCCCTTCTACAATACCCATAATCGCTGCTTTGAGCAGCAGTAAAAGATCCATAAAAAATCCTAATTATTTACCCTGTTCTGGGATTTTTTTCCAAGCGTCATCACGTAGATAGACTGGTAACGCAAGCTCTACATCCAACCAATTTTCGTGTTTCGCTAATTCTCGGGCAATAATAGCAATATCTTCCGCTGTTGCACTTAAGCTCTTGTATTGTATTTGTTCTTCATTGACCAAACCAGCACCTGAGCCTATAAGTTGATATTTCACAACATGTTTTGCTTTTTCATAGCTCAATAATTGCTCTTCATCTACTGCTTGCATGATATTGTTTTCATCAAGCTTAAAACTTGCAATATAAACTTCACTCATACGAGCATCAAGAACAGCCGTTACCTCTGTTAATTTCGCTTCACGATAGGCATTTTGTGCCAAAGCTTGCAATGTCGATACAGGAATAACTGGAATATCATTTGACCAAGCCAAAGCTTGTGTCACAGCCGCATTAATGCGTACACCACTAAATGAACCTGGTCCGCGACTAAATGCAATTGCTGTTAAATCAGATACTTGAATTCCAACTTGTGAAAAACCTTGCTCAATCATAGGTAAAATGGTTTGAGTCTGGGCTTTTGCTCTTGTATCTAGTTGAAAAAACAACGCTTGAGTTTCATTTACAATTGAAACGGAACACTGCTCATTGGCAGTTTCCAATGCCAGCAATTTCATGCACGACCTTAAAATAAATCAGATAAATATAGTGGTTATGATACTCCACTCGTTCATTGTTCGCGAGAGATTCTGATCGTTGAAACTTAAATCTAGCTTAAATTTTAAGTCGTACAAAAATACCTTATTTGGCAAACTTAAAGATGAACTTCTTCCAACTGCACAAACTTTTTAAAATGCTCTGCATAATGCAATGCACTGTTTTTTAACATTGCTTCACCAGATTCATCTAAAGTCTTAACGACTTTCCCAGGTGATCCCATTACCACAGAATTATCGGGAATGACCTTACCTTCTGGAATTAATGAATTTGCACCAATAATACAATTTTTCCCAATCACAGCATTGTTCAGTACAACTGCATTAATACCAATTAAACTGTTGTCACCAACCGTACAACCATGAAGCATCGCTTGATGCCCAATCGTGACATATTGTCCAATTTTCATTTCAATACCAGCATCTGTATGAAGAACGGCATTCTCTTGGACGTTGGTGTAATCTCCTAAAGAAATTTTGCTGTTATCACCACGAATAACCGCACCAAACCAAACACTTACGTCTTTACCTAGTTCAACTTGACCAATCACGGTGGCATTATTTGCAACCCATCCATCCCATGGCAAGTGCTTTGCTTTAGGTTGATGTCCTTGAAATTTATACAACATGTCTTTCTTCCTGAAAGTTAAAATTTTACTTAATATCTAAAGTTGGCGAATTTAGCAGTAATGGCCATTCTTTTTTATAATCTAAACCATTTTGAAAAAGTGATACCAACATCCGAGCAGTTAGCCCCCAAACCACTTCATTTTCGACCTGCATACTTGGAAAATATAGTTTTTGTTGTGCATATTGCACTTCATAAGGAATAGTTGGCGCATCCATTAAACTTTTTAAAGATGCAAAAAAAATACGGTCAATTTCAGTGGGTTGTGATTGAAGTTCAATGTGTGGAGGAATTAACCCAACAATTGGTTTTACGGTTAATCCATTTTTTGCTTTTTGCATAGGCAAATCACCAATTAACTGAACATCAAACGGATTTAATGCTGTTTCTTCTTGAGCTTCTCTCAAGGCAACAACAATATTGCTCGTATCTTGTGGATCACGCTTACCACCAGGAAATGAAACTTCACCCGCATGACTATTCATCATAATAGAACGGCGTGTTAATAAAACTTTAGGATCTTGCTCATCTGTAATCGCAATTAATACAGCCGCTTGAGCTTCCTTGGCTTTTGCCTCGAAGCGCAACCTTTGCTGCAACAATTGTGTCAATGAATTATGATCCATAAAATTTTTATCCTTTTTGCTCTAATTCCATCATAGCTGAATTTCTATCCAATGAAAGAGAGATGATGCCAAAGTCCTAAAATTCAGTTATTCTGACAATACCTTTATCAGTGACGATGAATATGAACTTCTGTGGCAATTGTGGACATAAAACAACTGAGAAAATCCCTTTAGGTGACCATCAGCTCCGTCGTGTTTGTACAGAATGTGGAAGTATTCATTATGTAAATCCTAAAGTCATCTGTGGTGCACTAGCACTGTGGGAAAATAAAGTTTTACTGTGTCGTCGCGCTATTGAACCGCGTTATGGTTTATGGACACTACCTGCGGGCTACATGGAACTATATGAAACAATGGAGCAAGGTTCAGCACGTGAAACACGTGAAGAGGCTGAAGCTGAAATTGAGATAGAAAAATTATATTGCATGTATAACATTCCACGTATTGGTCAAATTTACGTGCTTTTTAAAGCCAATATTATTGATGGTAAATTTGGCGCAGGCGAAGAAACCATTGAATCTCGTTTATTTAGTGAAGATGAAATTCCTTGGAATGAACTTGCGTTCCCTAGCGTTGAACGCACTTTGCGCCATTATTTCGAAGATCGTAAAACGAACGAATTTCCAACGCATCTAGAAACACTTGGTTCACGTTTAGATCATACAGGCTAAAGATTCACCTCATTAAATACCCTCAAGCTCATTCAACAATGGGCTTTTGTTTTATTTAAGTATTCAAACTCTTTATTCCTCTTGCTTTTATCGTGTCTAAACTTCGGTTTCATGTAAAATAAAGGTGAAATTTAATGATGTGTTTTTGCTGTATATGATGAACTCTCCGACATTCAAACAGGCTTTATCTCAACAAGCGTTTTCTACTCAGGAACTTCTTGAATGTTTACAGACATATCGTCATCTCATTTACCTAAATAACAATTTCAAACCTATTATTGGTTTTTCAGCAGAACATTCTGTACTTATACAAAACCATGATATTCAATTTTCATCGGCACAATTTCAGTGTTTAAATGATTTTTTTAATGCAAGCTTAAACATACAATCTCCTTGTTTGACTATGGGTTTTGTAAGTTATGACTATGCCGCAAATCAACAAGTTCAAGCGCAAGAAAAAGTACAACCGAGTTTGTTCTTAGGTCAATTCAAACATTATTTAAGTTTTGAAAATGATACGTGGTATTTCAATAGTTTTGACACTCAAGCTTCAAGTACTTTTCAAGAAGTTGAACAGCTTACTAAAACTAAAACATCAGCAAAAATACTTGAACTTCACGCACCGTGCCAAAGTCGTTGGAATAAAAAACAATACACCAATGCTTTTCAAAAAGTACAAGATTACATTGTGGCTGGTGACTGTTATCAAATTAATTTAACGCAAGAATTTAACGCTCAAGCAGATGGCTCACTGTTATCTACTGCCGATGCATTTTGGGCACTAACCAATGCACCATATTCAGGGTATTTGCGTATAAATGATTTTGAATTACTCAGTTGTTCACCTGAATTATTCATAGATTTTGAAACCAATAAAAAAATTGTGACCAAACCTATTAAAGGCACAATGCCACGTTATAACGATCCAATTTTAGATGAGCAATCTAAAAACACCTTAAAACATTCAGAAAAAGATCAGGCTGAAAATGTCATGATTGTTGATTTATTACGAAATGATTTAAGTGTGTATGCAGAAGTTGGCTCAGTAAAAACGCCTAAATTGTTCAATATTGAAAGCTTTAACCAAGTTCACCACATGGTCAGTGAAATTGAAGCAACCCTAAAGGAAAATGTACAACCTTTCGATGTTCTCATGTCTGCATTACCAGGTGGATCAATTACAGGTGCACCTAAAATTCGAGCAATGCAAATTATTGATGAACTTGAACAAGGTGCTCGCGGTGCTTACTGTGGCTCTATGGGTTATTTTAATTCCGATGGTACAGGTTCTTGGAACATCCTTATCCGTTCAATTCAAAAATACCAAAACGGGCTTTCAATTTGGGCTGGTGGTGGAATTACCATTGCCTCAAATTGTGATGCCGAGTATCAAGAATGCTTCGATAAAGTCGATGCCTTACTCAACTTACTCAATACTTGGCATAAAGCTAAATAAAAAAGCGACTCATTTGAGTCGCTTTTTTTTAATCCCTCCCAACCTCCCTTTTACAAAGGGAGAAGTTCCCCTTCTTTACCAAAAGAGAATTAGGATGGATTTATCTTCTGTTATATTCGGCAGCAATTACCCCAAAATTTCATTTTTCAACGTATCAACTAAACGCTGATTTTGCTCATCTGTACCAATCGTAATACGTAAGAATTGATTAATACGAGGCTTATTAAAGTAGCGCACAATAATGCCATATTCACGTAATTGACTCGCCAATTCACCTGCATCTTTCGATGGTAACGTGGTGAAAATAAAGTTTGCGCTTGATGGTAAAGTTTCAAAACCAAGATCTGCCAATTGAGCTACTAACTTTTCACGGCTTTCAATTACTTTACGATTTTGCTCTTCAAAATATACTTGATCTTCAAACGATGCCACAGCAGCAGCAATTGCAAAACGGTCGATAGGATAAGAGTTAAAGCTATTTTTTACCGCCTCAAGCGCAGCAATTAAATGTGGTTGAGCAATTGCAAAACCAACACGCAAACCTGCTAAAGAACGTGATTTAGAGGTAGTTTGACACACCACTAAATTTTCATACTTTTCAACTAGACTTACCGCAGATTCAGCACCAAAGTCGACATAAGCTTCATCAATCACAACCACAGAGTTAGGGTTTGCTTGAAGTACTTCTTCAATTGCAGAAAGCCCCAAAGCAATACTAGTTGGTGCATTTGGGTTGGTAATAATAATACCGCCATTCGGCTGTTTATAATCATCAACTACAATTTCAAAATCATCATTCAAAGGTAAAATTTTAGTTTTTGTAGAAAGACCAAAAAACTGACTATAAACAGGGTAAAAACTGTACGTAATATCTGGATAAAGAATCGGCTTATCTTGAATAAAGAAAGCTTTAAAAATATGCGCTAAAACTTCATCTGAACCATTTCCAACAAATACATTTTCAACAGCAACATTCTGCTGTTTAGCAATAGCTTGTTTTAATGCAGACGCATCAGGGTCTGGATATAAACGAAGTACATCAGCCGAGTTAGCTAAAACTGCTTGAACTGCTTCAACCACTTTAGGCGATGGTGGATATGGATTCTCGTTGGTATTTAACTTTAATAAGTTTTGAATTTTTGGTTGCTCACCTGGAACATACGGTTCTAACTCACGTACTTCAGGACTCCAAAAACGCATTTGTTCATTTGTAATATTCATTTTTTAAATCTCAAATTCTTTCTCAAAAAAGGGCTGATAAAACAGCCCTTGAATCTTTTACAAAAGCTTACTGATAACGGTAACGTGCAGAACGTGCATGCGCATCTAAATTTTCTTGTTGTGCAAGAATATCTGCTGTTTTTGCTAATGTTTTTACACCATTTTCAGAGCACATAATTAAGCTTGAACGCTTTTGGAAATCATATACACCAAGTGGTGAAGAAAAACGTGCTGTACCTGATGTTGGTAATACATGGTTAGGTCCTGCACAGTAATCACCAATGGCTTCAGGTGTATAACGCCCCATGAAAATTGCACCCGCATGGCGAATATCTTGAGACATTTTTTCCGCTTCATCTAAACACAGCATTAAGTGTTCAGGCGCAACTTGGTTAATTAATTCTGCACCTTCAGCACGGTCTTTGACTAAAACCAATGCACCACGATTCACAATTGAAGTACGTGCAATGTCAGCTTTAGGTAAAGCTTCTAAGTGCTTTTCAATCCACTGTTCAACTTCATTTAAAAGTTGTTCATTTGGTGTAATGAAAACGGCTTGTGCAACGGTGTCATGCTCTGCTTGCGACAATAAGTCCATTGCAAGCCATTCGGCATTATTTTCACCTTCTGCATAGACTAAAATTTCAGAAGGACCTGCAATCATGTCAATACCAACTTGACCAAATACCGCACGTTTTGCAGCAGCAACAAAACGGTTACCTGGCCCTGTAATTTTATCTACAGCAGGAATTGTTTCTGTACCATACGCCAAAGCTGCAACCGCTTGTGCACCACCAATAGTAAATACACGGTGTACGCCTGCTAAATGCGCTGCTGCCAATACTAGTGGATTTAAATCACCATTTGGTGCAGGTACAACCATAATAATTTCAGCCACACCTGCAACATGTGCAGGAATAGCATTCATTAACACTGAAGATGGGTATGAAGCCAAACCACCCGGTACATAAATACCAACACGGTCAAGTGGTGTTACTTTTTGACCTAATGTATTGCCCAAAGCATCTACATAAGTCCAACCATCTTGTTTTTGTGCTTGGTGAAATTCACGCACACGATTTGCAGCAAGCTCTAAAGCTTCACGAGTTTCTGTTGTTAAACCATCGAACGCAGCTTTTAACTCTTCTTGAGTGAGTTCTAATTCTGAAAATTGATGTGCTGGATGTCGATCGAATTGTTGTGTGAGTTTAAGTACATGTGCATCACCATGTTGGCGTACATCTGCAATAATTTGGTCTACAGTTTTTAAAAGTTCTGGATCACTCACAGTTTCAAAAGCTAACAAGTCTTTAAATACTTGTTTGAAGTTCTGCTCTTGAGTCGATAAACGTCGCATCAATTTACCCACACGGATAGTTAGGAAAGATTTAGTTTACCTTGTTTTGTATAATTTGTGGGACTTAGCATTATTATTCTCAACGAATTTTCTTGTTAATTACTATTAATATTTTTAATAAATAATATTTTATTAGTAACTTCACATTTATGTTAATTTACTATCTACTTTGAATATTATCTATAATAATTTCAAGCAACTAATCTTCAATATTTAAAATCAATTCAGCTATTAGCAAGGGGGAAATGTGAAAAATATTAATCAACTTTTCATTATTACAGCTACATCGACTATTTTATTAGGATGCGCGACTGATATTACAACAATGCGCCTTACAACAAATTATACTAATGAAAGAGTACCAGGCAAATTCCTTCCTCTAAATCAAAAAAATGTAGCTAATGTCGGAGAGGTAATGTTTACTGCTGGTGAATATTCAAAGGAAGCATCAGGACTTAAACAAGAAGTTTTAATTATTAATGAGTCTCAGACTATTAATGTAAAACATGGATTAAAGAACTTTACCTTTTATATTAAACCAGGTGAATATATTTTATTCAATAAAACAAAAGATGGCTCATATTTCAGATCAAACCATTTAATTCAGACTGCGAAAGGCACACACAATTCTGTTGGCGGTTTATTTATACCAACAAACTCTCTAGAAGCTACTAAGTTTTTTTGGAATTGGCAACAAGTTGATCGTCCGGCTGTATACACCACAAATCTTTCTACACCAATAAAAGGAAGAATAAATACAAAAATAAGTTATTTAAATGATCATATGCGCTCTAGCTCCCCTACAGCTACAATTACATATGCTGGGGTTTCTAATGGACAGGTACGGTTCGTCTATAACGAGTTTACCAAAGATGGATATATTAAACCGGCTTTCAGTCAAGAAGTTGGATTGGATTACAAACCAAATGGTACATATGCATATAAAAGTGCATTATTTAAAGTGTATAAAGCAGACTCAATAAGTATTAATTTTGAAATTATCAAGCCTTTAGATTAATATCATAAAAAAAACCGCCCTTTCAGGCGGTTCTTCAAATAAGTTTAAAGCTTATTTTTTCGCTTCACGCTCTTCCACAGCTTTTTCAAGTTGTGCAAGAATCGGGTTCAACAAAGCTTGCTTACGTTTAAAGCTTGCTTTATTCACGATTAAACGTGAAGACACTTTGCAAATTTCTTCAAGTGGTTCTAAACCATTGGCGCGAAGCGTATTACCAGTGTCCACAACATCGACAATGTAATCACCTAAACCAACAAGCGGAGCAAGCTCCATAGAACCATAAAGCTTAATCACATCAACTTGCTCACCAAGGCTTGCATAATATTGACGTGTTAAATTTACATATTTAGTGGCAATTTTTAAACGACCTTTCGGACGCTCCATTCCAACCTTACCTGCTGTCATTAATTTACAAACAGCAATTTTAAGATCTAATGGCTCATAAACATTTTGCGCACCATGTTCCATGAGTACATCTTTACCTGCAACACCAATATCGGCAGCACCATTTTCAACGTAAGTTGGTACGTCCGATGCACGTAAAATTAAAATACGTACATGCTTATGGGTTGTAGGGAAAATTAACTTACGCGATTTATCTGGATCTTCTAATAAGTTAATCCCTGCTGTTTCTAGCAACGGTAAAGTCTCTTTTAAAATACGTCCTTTACTTAATGCTAAAGTTAAACCATGATCAAAATTTCCCATTACATCAAAATTAGGATCATCGTTTCTCATATCGCTCATTAATCTACTCGCTTAATTTGGGCACCAATACCTTGTAATTTTGCTTCAATATTTTCATATCCACGGTCAATATGATAAATACGATCAATCATCGTTTCCCCTTCAGCGGCTAAAGCAGCTAACACCAAAGAGAATGAAGCACGTAAATCTGTTGCCATAACAGGTGCTGCAGAAAGTTTTTCTACACCAGTTACAACAGCATCATTACCTTCAACCTGAATGTTTGCACCCATACGTGCCAATTCAGGTACATGCATAAAACGGTTTTCAAAAATCGTTTCAGAAACCGTTGCAAAACCACGACCAATAGCATTAACCGCCATGATCTGTGCTTGCATATCTGTAGGAAACTCAGGATGTGGTAATGTACGGAAGCTGACTGCTTTCGGACGTTTACCCATCATATCTAGCTCGATCCAGTCATCACCACGGGTTACTTCTGCACCCATTTCTTCAAACTTCTCAAGCACAGATTCCATTAATGCAGGATCTGTATGCGTTGTTTTAACACGCCCACCCGTAATTGCAGCAGCAGCTAAATATGAACCTGTTTCAATACGGTCAGCAACAACAGCATATTCACAGCCATGCAAGCTTTCAACGCCTGTAACAACTAAAGTATCTGTATCTAGACCTTCAATTTTTGCACCCATTGCAATTAGCATGTTTGCAAGATCTGTAATTTCAGGTTCACGTGCTGCGTTACGAATAGTCGTAACACCATCAGCCAATACAGCAGCAGTTAAAATGTTTTCAGTACCACCAACGGTAACCATATCGAAAACAACTTCACCACCTTTTAAACGACCATCAACTTTCGCATGCACATAGCCATTTTCAACTTCAATTTCAGCACCTAAAGCTTCTAATGCTTTTAAGTGTTGATCGACTGGACGAGAGCCAATTGCACAACCGCCAGGTAATGAAACCTGAGCACTGCCGTAACGAGCTAACAATGGACCAAGCACTAAAATAGATGCTCGCATTGTTTTAACAAGTTCGTAAGGTGCAAACTGATTATCTAGTGTTGATGTATCTGCAACAACTGTATCACCTTCATACTTCATGGTGATACCAAGACCTGCAATCAACTTAACCAATGTATTCACATCTTTAAGATTAGGTACATTCGTTAATGTGGTTGGCGTTTCTGCAAGAATCATTGCTGCTAAAAGTGGTAATGCTGCATTTTTTGCACCAGAAATACGCACTTCACCTTCGAGCTTAACGCCGCCCTGAATTAAAAATTTATCCAATTTATTAAGCTCCGAATAAGCTTGCTTTACGCCATTCTTCTTTAGTCATTGCGCGAATAGTAACTGCGTGCACTTCACCACTGGCAATATATGAATTTAACGGTGCATAAACCGATTGTTGACGAGCAACGGGACGTTTGCCTTCAAATTGTTCATCAACAATACGAAGATCAAATTTTCCGCCCTGCCCACTTACAGCAACTTCAGCCTCTGGAAAAGCCGCTTTTAAAATTTCAGTGAGCTGTTCACTATTCATCACAAAGACCTCTTATAGGACCGACGGTGTAAAAACCTGCCATTTTACTATAAATATAAAAAATAATTCATCTGTCAGTTGCATTATACCAATAAAAAAAGAGGTTATTTAAAACCTCTTTTTGTACAGACAGTGAACTAAATCACTAAGGGTTGATAAATCAACTGCATTTTACGATGCTTATCCAATTGTCTTTTTAATTTTTCTGTCATCATTTTGACTGAAGTATACATATCATCGGCAGAAGCTTGAGCAAAAAGCTCAATTCCAGGTAACCGAATAATCGCTTCAGCAATATGATTTAAACTTCCCTTTTTTGAGCGCTTATCTGTTTGATGATCTTTTGACAACTTCACTTGCATACTATTCACTTGATCTAGATGCTTTGTCATATCCTTAAATTTACAACGAATATCATCTTCAATTGCAGGGGTGATAGTTAAATGATGACCACGAATTGTTATTTGCATAGTTCTATCCCTCACCTTTTTTATGGAGTCAAAAAGTCATAATTAAGACGATTCAATCGTGCGAAAGAATAAGCGTTCTCACAAATACAATTAAACCATTTTAACTATTCCTAAAATAAAAAGAGATTCATTATGATGTCATAATGAATCTCTAGAATAGTCAGATTTTAAAAGTTAGATCAAGACTTTTCTCTCAGATGACGAAGGAATATGTAACGATTCTCGATATTTCGCAACAGTTCTACGAGCAACATCAATACCATCTTCTTTTAGCATATTTGCAATAATATTATCTGACAAAGGCTTACGTACATTTTCTTCTGAAATAAGCTTTTTAATTTTTGCTCGAATTGCAATTGAAGATGCTTCACCACCCGAAGTTGTTCCAACATGACTTGAAAAGAAATATTTCAATTCAAAAAGACCACGTGGCGTTAACATATATTTATTTGTTGTTACCCTTGAAATTGTCGACTCATGTAACTCAACCTCTTCAGCAATTTCTCTTAGAACCAAAGGCTTCATTCCTTCAGCACCAATTTCAAAAAAACTTCTTTGATGTTCAACAATACACGTTGCTACTTTTAATAATGTTTTATGCCTTTCATCGACACTTTTAATGAAATTTTTCGCTTCAAGCATTTGATTTCTTAAATATTGATTATCATCACTCTGATCTGCTCTACGAATCATACCTGCATAAAATGGATTAACCCGAAGCTTAGGAAGAATATCTGGGTTTAAATGAACAAACCAACGATCCTCTTTTTTCATGACTACAACATCAGGAACCTGATAGTCTAAATCTTTATTTTCAAAATCCGCACCAGGATATGCCTTTAACCCCTTTAACAATAAAACTGCAGATTTTAATTGATCTGTATTCAAACCAGTTTGCTTCATTAATTTTGATAATTCATTTGAAATCAATAATTCATAATGATTCATCAAGACAACTGCTTCACTTTTAAAAGGTGTCTGTTCAGATAAAGCATCTAGCTGTAACAACAAGCATTCAGCTAAATTACGAGAGCCTATCCCAATAGGATCTAGACGCTGAATCGACTTTAAAACAACTAAAACCTCATCATCCTCCACTTCATCATCATAATCCATAGACTCTAATAAATGCTGAACTGATACTGTAATTTCAGAAAGCTCACAATCTAGGAAACCTTTATCATCCAAAGAGTCGATAATGCAGTGTGCAATTAATTTATCAATTAATGAAAAATTCAACAGATTCACTTGTTCTTGCATATGCTCTTGTAATGTTAAATAACCTTGCCGATTATCTTCTCGTTCTTCAAACTCCATAGAGCCTAAACTAGTTGATTGATGTGTATATACATCATCCCAATCTGTATCAACTGGAAGATCGTCAGGTAAAAAATCTGCATTTAATTCATTGGTTAAGTCTTTTTCTTCTCTTTCTTTTTCTTCTATACGCTCTAAACTTTCAATATTTTCCTGATCTTCAACTTTTTCTAATAGAGGATTGCTATCGAGTTGCAATTGAATTTCTTGTTCCAACTCCAAACTAGACAACTGAAGTAATCGTATTGCCTGCTGTAACTGAGGCGTGAGTGACAATGAATTTGCAACTTTAAGTCCAACCGATAACTTCATAAACCCCATTCTCTTTTTATTGCGCACACTTTAAGCAATTTTTATGCCGCTTTGATTTTTTATATCATGTTTTTAATATTTTTTATACAAATTAGGTGAAAAAGACATTATTTTTTCATCTAGATATTACCGTAAATTATTTTTCCCCCGATAAAAAACACCCCCTTAGGCATTAAGCTAAGGGGGTGTTTTGAATTAATGAGCTGGCGATGACTTACTCTCACATGGGTAACCCCACACTACCATCAGCGCTAAGAGGTTTCACTTCTGAGTTCGGGAAGGGATCAGGTGGTTCACTCTTGCTATTGTCGCCAGCACAACTGTTTATGGACTTATTCGGGTCTTATTTACATCAAATGATGTATGCCTTACTTCGTACCAAATAGAATTCATTAACAGATTATTTGAGTTAAAGTATAAGTTCTAGCGTATTCTGAATCAAGATCAGTCAGTGTTGACTGTTTGGTTTTGAATCGATTTCAGCTTTATACAACAACTGTTTGGGTGTTGTATAGTCAAGCCTCACGAGCAATTAGTATTGGTCAGCTTCACATATCACTATGCTTCCACATCCAACCTATCAACGTCGTAGTCTTCAACGGCTCTTTAGAGGAATAAATTCCTAGGGAAATCTTATCTTGAGGTAGGCTTCCCGCTTAGATGCTTTCAGCGGTTATCCCTTCCGAACATAGCTACCCGGCGATGCGACTGGCGTCACAACCGGTACACCAGAGGTTCGTCCACTCTGGTCCTCTCGTACTAGGAGCAGATCCTCTCAAATTTCCAACGCCCACGGTAGATAGGGACCGAACTGTCTCACGACGTTCTAAACCCAGCTCGCGTACCTCTTTAAATGGCGAACAGCCATACCCTTGGGACCTGCTTCAGCCCCAGGATGAGATGAGCCGACATCGAGGTGCCAAACACCGCCGTCGATATGAACTCTTGGGCGGTATCAGCCTGTTATCCCCAGAGTACCTTTTATCCGTTGAGCGATGGCCCTTCCATACAGAACCACCGGATCACTAAGACCTACTTTCGTACCTGCTCGACTTGTGGGTCTCGCAGTTAAGCGCGCTTTTGCCTTTATACTCTACGCGTGATTTCCGACCACGCTGAGCGCACCTTCGTACTCCTCCGTTACTCTTTAGGAGGAGACCGCCCCAGTCAAACTACCCACCAGACATGGTCCTCGCTCCAGATTATGGAGCAGAGTTAGAACCTCAATATTACCAGGGTGGTATTTCAAGATTGGCTCCACCGAAACTAGCGTCTCGGTTTCAAAGCCTCCCACCTATCCTACACAAGTAAGATCAAAGTTCAATGTCAAGCTGCAGTAAAGGTTCACGGGGTCTTTCCGTCTAGCCGCGGGTACACCGCATCTTCACGGCGAATTCGATTTCACTGAGTCTCTGCTGGAGACAGCGCCCCCATCATTATGCCATTCGTGCAGGTCGGAACTTACCCGACAAGGAATTTCGCTACCTTAGGACCGTTATAGTTACGGCCGCCGTTTACTGGGGCTTCGATCAAGAGCTTCGCTTACGCTAACCCCATCAATTAACCTTCCAGCACCGGGCAGGCATCACACCCTATACGTCCACTTTCGTGTTTGCAGAGTGCTATGTTTTTAATAAACAGTTGCAGGGGCCTGGTTTCTGTGGCTGTCAATAGCTCAGGAAGCAAGTTCCATCACCGTCAACAGCGTACCTTCTCCCGAAGTTACGGTACCATTTTGCCTAGTTCCTTCAGCAGAGTTCTCTCAAGCGCTTTGGTCTACTCGACCTGACCACCTGTGTCGGTTTCGGGTACGATTCCAGTGTAACTGAAGCTTAGAGACTTTTCCTGGAAGTATGGTATCAGCCACTTCGCTAGTAAACTAGCTTGCTATCAGATCTCAGCATAGAGCACCCCGGATTTGCCTAAGATGCATGCCTACTTCCTTCCACCTGGACAACCAACGCCAGGCTGACTTAACCTTCTCCGTCCTCTCATCGCATTACACTGAAGTATTGGAATATTAACCAATTTCCCATCGACTACGCCTCTCGGCCTCGCCTTAGGGGTCGACTCACCCAGCCCCGATTAACGTTGGACTGGAACCCTTGGTCTTTCAGCGTGCGAGTTTTTCACTCGCATTGTCGTTACTCACGTCAGCATTCGCACTTCTGATACCTCCAGCATGCTTCTCAACACACCTTCATCGGCTTACAGAACGCTCCCCTACCACTTGCAATAAATTGCAAATCCGCAGCTTCGGCATATAGTTTTAGCCCCGTTACATCTTCCGCGCAGGCCGACTCGACTAGTGAGCTATTACGCTTTCTTTAAAGGGTGGCTGCTTCTAAGCCAACCTCCTAGCTGTCTATGCCTTCCCACATCGTTTCCCACTTAACTATAATTTTGGGGCCTTAGCTGGCGGTCTGGATTGTTTTCCTCTTGACTACGGACGTTAGCACCCGCAGTCTGTCTCCCGGATAGTACTCATTGGTATTCGGAGTTTGCATCGGTTTGGTAAGTCGGGATGACCCCCTAGCCGAAACAGTGCTCTACCCCCAATGGTATTCGTCCGAGGCGCTACCTAAATAGCTTTCGGGGAGAACCAGCTATCACCGAGTTTGATTAGCCTTTCACCCCTATCCACAAGTCATCCCCTGGCTTTTCAACGACAGTGGGTTCGGTCCTCCAGTTAGTGTTACCCAACCTTCAACCTGCTCATGGATAGATCACCCGGTTTCGGGTCTATACCCAGCAACTAAACGCCCTATTAAGACTCGATTTCTCTACGGCTCCCCTATACGGTTAACCTCGCTACTGAATATAAGTCGCTGACCCATTATACAAAAGGTACGCAGTCACCGAACAAGTCGGCTCCCACTGCTTGTATGCATGCGGTTTCAGGATCTATTTCACTCCCCTCACAGGGGTTCTTTTCGCCTTTCCCTCACGGTACTGGTTCACTATCGGTCAGTCAGGAGTATTTAGCCTTGGAGGATGGTCCCCCCATATTCAGACAAGGTTTCACGTGCCTCGCCCTACTCGACATCATCATATAAGCCCTTTCGTGTACAGGACTATCACCCACTATGGTTGCACTTCCCAGAGCATTCCACTAGAACTTATATGACTTAATGGGCTGTTCCCCGTTCGCTCGCCGCTACTGAGGGAATCTCAATTGATTTCTTTTCCTAAGGGTACTGAGATGTTTCACTTCCCCTCGTTCGCCTCATAAACCTATGTATTCAGTTTATGATACCTACCTTATGGTAAGTGGGTTTCCCCATTCAGAAATCTCCGGATCACAGGATATTTGCCGCCTCCCCGGAGCTTATCGCAGGCTATTACGTCTTTCATCGCCTCTGACTGCCAAGGCATCCACCACATGCACTTAATTACTTGACTATACAACCCCAAACAGTCGTTAACCCTTACAAGTTAGGTTAGCAACAGAGCTTGTCTTACGACTTGCTCATACAGTTGGCGTCTTGTGCATTTAAGCACCGTACAGCTTCAATTAGATTCATATACCAAAACGCTTGATTCAGTTAATTTCGCTAGTACTCATTCTTTCTTTCGATTGAATGAGCATGAACAAATTATTTCAACTCAAATATATTCTGTTAATGATTAATCTAGCCTTCGTCAGGTCTAGACGCTGTGATAAATCACAGAACTTAATAAACAAGATCTTCGATCTCTTTTACTAAATTCTATAATCTAGCAACTTATCTTAATGTATGGTGGAGACTAGGAGAGTCGAACTCCTGACCTCCTGCGTGCAAAGCAGGCGCTCTACCAACTAAGCTAAGTCCCCAGCTTATCATATAGATTCGATGTCTCTGTGTTCTGTACTAATTGCTTAGGTAATCAGATTTGGTGGGTCTGACAAGACTTGAACTTGTGACCCCACGCTTATCAAGCGTGTGCTCTAACCAACTGAGCTACAGACCCTCAGATACATCTTCATGAAGAACAACTTGTTGTGGATTCTTACCAATCGTCAATCTTTCGTTAAGGAGGTGATCCAGCCGCAGGTTCCCCTACGGCTACCTTGTTACGACTTCACCCCAGTCGTCGGCCACACCGTGGTAAGCGTCCTCCTTGCGGTTAGACTACCTACTTCTGGTGCAACAAACTCCCATGGTGTGACGGGCGGTGTGTACAAGGCCCGGGAACGTATTCACCGCGGCATTCTGATCCGCGATTACTAGCGATTCCGACTTCACGCAGTCGAGTTGCAGACTGCGATCCGGACTACGATCGGCTTTTTGAGATTAGCATCCTCTCGCGAGGTAGCAACCCTTTGTACCGACCATTGTAGCACGTGTGTAGCCCTGGTCGTAAGGGCCATGATGACTTGACGTCGTCCCCGCCTTCCTCCAGTTTGTCACTGGCAGTATCCTTAAAGTTCCCACCCGAAGTGCTGGCAAATAAGGAAAAGGGTTGCGCTCGTTGCGGGACTTAACCCAACATCTCACGACACGAGCTGACGACAGCCATGCAGCACCTGTATGTAAGCTCCCGAAGGCACCAATCCATCTCTGGAAAGTTCTTACTATGTCAAGACCAGGTAAGGTTCTTCGCGTTGCATCGAATTAAACCACATGCTCCACCGCTTGTGCGGGCCCCCGTCAATTCATTTGAGTTTTAGTCTTGCGACCGTACTCCCCAGGCGGTCTACTTATCGCGTTAGCTGCGCCACTAAAGCCTCAAAGGCCCCAACGGCTAGTAGACATCGTTTACGGCATGGACTACCAGGGTATCTAATCCTGTTTGCTCCCCATGCTTTCGTACCTCAGCGTCAGTATTAGGCCAGATGGCTGCCTTCGCCATCGGTATTCCTCCAGATCTCTACGCATTTCACCGCTACACCTGGAATTCTACCATCCTCTCCCATACTCTAGCTTCCCAGTATCGAATGCAATTCCTAAGTTAAGCTCAGGGATTTCACATCCGACTTAAAAAGCCGCCTACGTACGCTTTACGCCCAGTAAATCCGATTAACGCTCGCACCCTCTGTATTACCGCGGCTGCTGGCACAGAGTTAGCCGGTGCTTATTCTGCGAGTAACGTCCAAGCATCTAGAGTATTAATCTAGAGCTCCTCCTCCTCGCTTAAAGTGCTTTACAACCAAAAGGCCTTCTTCACACACGCGGCATGGCTGGATCAGGGTTCCCCCCATTGTCCAATATTCCCCACTGCTGCCTCCCGTAGGAGTCTGGGCCGTGTCTCAGTCCCAGTGTGGCGGATCATCCTCTCAGACCCGCTACAGATCGTCGCCTTGGTAGGCCTTTACCCCACCAACTAGCTAATCTGACTTAGGCTCATCTATTAGCGCAAGGTCCGAAGATCCCCTGCTTTCCCCCGTAGGGCGTATGCGGTATTAGCAGCCGTTTCCAACTGTTGTCCCCCACTAATAGGCAGATTCCTAAGCATTACTCACCCGTCCGCCGCTAGAAATCAGTAGCAAGCTACCTATTCCCGCTCGACTTGCATGTGTTAAGCCTGCCGCCAGCGTTCAATCTGAGCCATGATCAAACTCTTCAGTTTAAAATCAGTAGTACCTTTAAAGGGTACCAATCTTGGCTCATCAATTTTCTGACAAATATTTCTCAAATAAACTTCGAGTAATTTCTACCATTAAATCAATGAAAATAATTTCGATTGATCAA